>JAYUEN010000086.1:0-20401 GCA_043739185.1 Bdellovibrionales bacterium | reverse complement strand
CATAAATTAAATTTCGACTCTAAATAATCTTGAGGTTCTCGTTGAAGCCAGCCAGACGACTTGTTGCAATTATGTTTACCGATATGGTGGGATTTAGCGCCCTCACCTATCGCGATGAACTCTTGTCGCGTGAACTCGTCAATGAACAAAGAAAAATTGTTAGGCAGTATTTGTCGGCTCACCACGGCGAAGAAGTCGACACCACGGGCGACGGATTTTTAATTGAGTTTTCAAGCGCTGTCAATGCCGTTCAATGTGCAATTGAAATTCAAACTCATTTGTTTGAACGCTCCAAGCATCTAGGTCTTGATCGCAAAATTCAAATTCGCATTGGAATTCACGTTGGCGATGTCTTAGTCGAAGGCCGTCAATATCTAGGTAATGCCGTGAATATTGCGGCTCGTATTGAGCCGCTTGCAAAACCCGGTGGCATTTGCATAAGTAAACAAGTTTACGATCAGATTAGTGAGAAGCTTCCCGGCATTCATTTTAAAAAGCTAGGGCATCAAAAGCTAAAAAATATCAAGAGTGGTGCCGAGCTCTATCATGTTACCATGCCGTGGCAGCGAGCCGAAGCTAGAAACTCAAAATTTTCTCAAGTTTTAAAACGTCGATGGGGTTTGAAGGCTTTGAGTATTAGTGAGTTGCTAGTTGGATCATTGTTTGCTGCAAGCCTTTTAATTCTGTTTGCTGTTTTGTTTCGAGTGCAAGAAAACACATTGCAAAATCAAGCCCGCCTGCCGGCGGGGGCAATGGAAGGGAAAGATCCCAGAGTGGATTTGTCTGAGGCGTGGAGTTTTTTGGTGCGCCCTCACTCTGAGGGAAGGCCTTCGTCAAGTGATTCGGCTTGGAAAAATTTTGAAACCACAGAATATGCTCAGAATGCCAATCGTATTCAAGGTCAATATTGGCTGAAAAAGGAATTTGAAACGCAGTTGAAATTTCAACATCCTGCCTTTGTCCTCGGGTTGATTCCGGATCGTCATCGGGCCTTTCTCAATGATCGATTTATTGGTGGTTCAGATCACCTAAGTGATGTGGCCATGTACGCTTTTGATTACGAAGCGCTTCGCACTCAAGCAAAAAATACAATTTTAATTCAGGCAGAAGCGCGGCCGACTTTGAAGCCAGGGCTTACGATTCTGCCAAAAGTAGGTGCTTTTTTATCTGAATTCGCCGTGGTCCGAGAGGCGGTTGTTAAAAATCAGATTTTATTTCATCTTTTTCGAAATATGGCCTTCATATTGGCATTGGTAATTTTTATTTCTTGCTTTGCCTTGGCGTTATTTCAGAAATCCAACAAGAGCTATTTCTATACATCATTTTATCTTTTGCTTGGGTCGATTCATTTGATTTACTATACGCCTTGGGTCAGTGAAGCCTTTAGTTTTGAATTGGTGCGCTTTTTGAAGCTCTTTTCAGTTATGATTTCTTCTGCGGTACTTTGTTCGGGTTTTTTACATATTAATGAACGAAAGCGCGAGGAGCTTTACAACAATATATTGGCGGTAATTTTTGGGATTGCGCTTTGTGTTTGCTGCTTGGGTATTCAACATACTCCGCAAAGTTTTGTGCAAGTTTATAATCAAATTCTCATTGGGGGAATGCTCTACGCTCTCCTTTGGCCAATATACTGTTTTAAATTAATTCCAAATCCATTGATGTTTTCAAAACACTCAAGCTCGAATATTTCATGGGTCTATTTGATGTTTGGCTGGCTAGGTCTAGCTTCTCTAGCATCGTCTTTTGCAAATAATTGGATTCCGGTACAACTTGACGACGTCTGCCGAGACTTGAGTGTGCTATTGCCATTTGCCTTTTCAATTATTGCCGTATTCACCGGAACCCGAGAACATATTCAGAAGACTCGAATTGCATTAAAAGAAAAACACCGAGAAGAATTAACACTTGAGTTGGTTCGCTTAATTCGTACTGCCAGTGAGCCGATTGATGCGATCCGTGCATTTCAAAAGAAGACCTCTGAATTTGTGGGCGCAACAAAATCTAGAATTTATGTTTTCGAAGATGAAAAATTTCATGACAGTTTGAGGCTGGTTTTTGCCATTGATCAATCGCATGCCTCATTACAGTTTAAGCAAAATATTGATTCTAAATCGGGACCAGTAGGTTATGTGATTAAAAACAGGACCCCACTTTTGATTGAAAATATTCATAAAGATTCACGCTTTAAAATTTCTAAAGGTGAAAGTCGCAACTATCGAACCGGTACCTGTATGATTTTCCCACTTTTGTCAAACTCAAGATTAATTGGCGTGCTCACCTTTGCTGATAAAAAAGCAGATGTGGTATTTTCAAAGTCAGATTATAAAACGGCCCTAGAATTAAGCTCTGTATTGGGTCTATTGCTAGACAACCATCATATGCGAGAAATGCTAGTTGCTCAATCTTTAGTCGGCTAGACTAAAGCTAAATCATGAATTGAAAGAGTGTGGCTCTTAAATTAGTTTTCATTTCGGGATAAAGCGGCGCGCGATGACAGGCTGAAGCAAGCTCCCTAAGCTTTTCAGATGAAAAAATTTTTTAATTCATTTTGTCTTCTTGTCGTTATTTCCGCAGTTCACAATGCACAGGCTGAAAATCTCGCTCCAGAAAAAGAATTGAGTCGACAGCCAGACGCCATTATCGCAACAAAATCGCTTTCGAGTCTTCCCAGAGATATTTTAGAAGTACCTTTATTAAAAGACTTATTGAGTGAGGATTTTGTTTTTTATTACCGTGATAGCGGTGCTGATTGGTTGAGTTTTCGAGGCGCCTTAGCACGATTAGCTTATGAGCAAAAGAGCGATTGGCCCAGTCGCTTTTTATCCTGGCTGATGGATGGCCCTGCAGAAATTGCTTTGTGGAAAGGCTCAGAGGGTCGGCTGAATCACTTTTTGGTTGTCATAGACCAAACCGGAGTCAAAAGTCTTTTTGAAGAAATTGCCAAGATGATGGCAAGCCAAGGAGCTACAGGCGATACGCAGTTGTCCAGTATGAAAATCGGCGAGCGAAATGTTCAAGTTTTAAAGTTGTCGACTGAGAAAACGATTTATTTCACCTCCGAAGAAAATCGCTTGTTTGTTTTTTCCGAACCCAATATTCAACTGCCAGACTCAGCTCATAAGAGAAGTTTTATTGAGCGCGCGAAATCTTTTTTTGGAACCAATCAAGAGATGGGTATTTTTGGGCCCCAATTGGCAAATTCAAAGCATAGGCTAAGTCTTTCGGCACAATATTTGAGTTTTAATTATCAGGCCTTCATGAGTGGACTAAAGGCAGTGCGCTTTGAATTCACTTCTGGAGCTTGGGAGTCGCAGATATTAATGGCAGGCGACGCGAAGCCAGTAGAGAGTAAATTTTGGAATCAGATGCCAAGGGGTGCCGCTTTTTGTGCCGCTTTACCTATTGATAAGAAAAAAGTTGAAGGCATTGTTAAATTACAAAGCTGGCTTGAAAAGTCAGATCCGGTTGCTGTTGCCTGCTGGTATCCGGAGTCAAAGTTATATACTCCACTCATTGCCTTGCACGGCGACTACTCTGCCTTACTCAAAAATAGTAGCGAACTAGAACAGGCTTTCAAAAAATTAATTGGCTCGCGCGAAGCTTTTTGGAAAAGTTCAGGTGAAGCAGAGGCGGCACCGATACTCACATGGTCGGCAAGTTTGCCTGTTAATATCACTAAAGTAGGCGCAACTGGTATTGCGATATCTCGCGAAGTCGGAGGCCGATATGGTCCCTACGCAACTGCCAAAACTAAAAGTGCCAGTAAGCTTAAGTCCAAACGATTTTTTCGAATTGAATTGGCGGCCCTTCCGAATGCGTTACTTTTCTCACCCGATGATCAGTTGGTTGTGAAGGCTATTTCAACTCTCTCGGGAAAGTTTCCTTCAATGAGTGCAAGCTTTCCGGCACAAGCGAAAACTCCATCCGTGATTTTTGCTCCAGAGCCCTTGGCCAAATTACTAAAGCAAAGTATTCTTGAGAGTTTGCCTACTTCCCAAGAGGCCGTCTTTCGAGAGGCGGTGGCCAAGCATTTGTTTCCGAACTTAGATCATTTCGGCAAAGCGCCACTTCAAGCTGCAAGTTTAGGCGAAACATTGAATGCAAATGAGTCATCAGTACAGAGTTCTCATTGGAGAAAATTAGTTTGGGCAGCTCATGCATCTCATTAGGTTTTTTCAGTTTGCACTTTTGATTTCATTTCATTTGCCTGTTCTGGCGAGTCCGTTGAGCCCATTAAAAACCGAAGCGAGTCTTTCTCGCGACCAAAGCAAAGTCTTTCGCTCGTGGTTGGTGACCATCGTCGAAGATCAAATCAGCCGCGGTCCCAATCCACGCTGGAATCAGAAAGACTGCGCCGGCATGCTTCGTTTTGCGGTCAGCGAAAGTCTTTTGAGGCATGATGAAAAATGGCGAAAAGCAAATGGCTTTCTGGGGCGCGCTTTACCTGCGGAACTTGAAATTTCGCAGGCCCAGCGTGAGAAATTTAAACTCTGGAGAACTGGCGAAAGTAAGCCAGCACAATTTGCGCGCGCTCTTCCTTTAATTCAGGGAAATACTGAATTCATTGGTAAAACAATTGAGCGTATTGAGCCAGGTGATTTGTTATTTTTTGATCAAGGCGATGAACAGCATTTGATGGTATGGACCGGAAGACGAATAGTATATCACAACGGACATCGGCCCGTTTTGGGTGAAAAAATAACAGACAAGGGTTTGCGAGCGGTGACATTAAAAGAATTGATGAATTTCACTGATTCTCGCTGGCAGCCAAGAGTAGAAAACCCAAATTTTGTAGGATTTTATCGACTGGCATTTTTAGCAAGTCCCTCAATGAACGAACAAGGAAAATTATGAAAAGTCTCATTCTGATCATCTCGATTTTTATCTGTGGATTTTTTTCGAATTCAAAAGATGTTCGTGCTGGCGACATTGATCCTAGCGGTTTTTCACTTTATTCTGGTGACCAATTTTACGTCCTCACGGATGGAGTATTTTCATCCGCGCAAAACATACAAGTTCGCTTTGAAGCCGGTGGGAGAACCAATTTAAAACAATATGGTGGTGTCGATGTTCGTTTATACCGCATTCCCAAGCCACTTGAATTTTTGAGAGCGCAGAAAAATTTGCACAGGCCTGCAGTTAAGGGGCAGTATTACGGCGAAGGATTAGCGAACGTCCTCACTTATCTTTGGGACAGTTGGTTTAAAAAATCACGACTTGCATGGCAACGTATATTTTCTCCTGAAGCTCGAAAAACTGCAGTTAAAGAAGTGCCCGAGCTCGAGCAGGTACCGGCACATAGCTATCAGACGGGTTTTAAAAAAGAGCCACAATTTGGTTCGCTCAAGGCTTTCGAGCTGGTTGATTCTTTTCGTTATCCGGTTTGGGAGGCGAAACTAAATGAGCCGCCGAAAGATACATTTTTAGAGGGAAGCTCGAGTCATTTTATAAGTACACCAGCAGGGAATGTTATTTTACCTGTGGGAAAGCGAAAGCCAGGACTTTATTTAGTTGAAGCTATGATTGGCTCTTTTCGAGCCACCACTTTGGTTTTTGTCAGTAATACTCTCGTGGTGACGAAAGTTTCTGCTAAGCAAGCCTTGGTATGGACAGTGAATTCGAATACCGGTCTTAGTCAGCAGGGAAGCAAGGTCGTCCTAACTGACGGAGTGGGACTCTTAGATCAGGGAATCACCGCTGTCGATGGCGTCTATTTTTCAAAACGCAGTATTCCCGAGCGTAGCTTTGCGATGATTGAAGATCGCGAGGGCGGCGTTTCGGTTTCTGAAAACTTTTTTTATGATTCAGAAATTTATCAATCTAAGATTTATATGTTTACCGATCGACCGCTTTATCAGCCCGGTGATTTGGTTTCAGTAAGAGCTTTTGGGCGTGAACTGAAACGCATGGGCAGCAAAGATGTTTGGAGTTCCCTTGCAGGAAAGTCGGCTCAGCTCAGCGTCGTCGATTCAACTGGTTTAGCACTTTTTTCGAAAAAAATGGATTGGGATGGTGCCAATGGCGGCGATGTGCAGTTTCGACTTCCTGAGGTTGCAGCAAGTGGGGGCTATTCTCTCAAGCTCAAATTTGAAGGAGAAGACTATGGCGCCGCATTTCGAGTTGCACGATTTACAAAGCCTCATTTTGAGTCTCAAATTATTTTTGATAAGCCAGCATATAAAGTCGGGGAGCCCGTAAAGGGCCGAGTGGCTTTAATGTATCCTTCTGGTCAGCCGGTCGTAGGTGCAGAAGTAGATTTGCAGCTGCGCTCTGAACTTATGACTATGTTCGAAGCCAGTTATAATTATTTGGGCGCGATGCCAGTAGAACTTTCAACCAAGGCGTACAGAAGTAATGAACGTGGTGAAATATTGTTTTCACTTCCCCCGGCGACTCGTCCATCTCGCTATATTGTTTCAGCTCGCGCTATGGATCAGGGGGCGTTTCGAGTTTCAACAAAAAAAGAGATTTTAATTGAAGGCTATCTTGAGACCTTCGTTTTGACTTCGGACTATAGTGTGACCGAGCCGGGAGCGCCCGTAAAAGTAAGTTATGTTCGTCAAGGTAGCGAAGTGGGGGATATCAAACAGGCCTTGGCTCATTGGCAAGCGATTCGACTTGAAGATCGAAGTGTGAGCTCGGGCAGCGTTCAAGCCGCTGATCGCGGCGAATTTTTAATGAAATTAGAAAAGCCAGGCCACTATGTTGTGCGAGTAGTTGATGTGAGTGGAGTAACAAGAGCTACACGATCACACATTGTAACCGGCCCAGATCTCAAAAGCGTCACTGGCCAAGTCGAGATTTTAGCTGATCGTGAGTCTTATGCTATTGGTGATCAAGCCAAAATCTTGCTGACATTTCCTTTTAAAGCAGACGATGCGCTCTTAACTTTAGAGCGAAATGAAGTGGATCAACACGGTAGGCTGTCAGCGCCTAGTAAATGGTTTCGCGCGGAAAGGGTCAACGACTATCAATGGAAGTTATCAGTTCCCATTCGCGAAGAGCATGCGCCTAATATTATCTTTTCGGTGGCGTATGCAAAAAATGGCGATTTTGGCTTTCAAAACAAAGGCCTCACAGTCAAAAAACCCATGATAGATATTTTGTTCAAGGCAGAAAAAAATACTTATGCACCAGGTGATAAGGTCGTGGTCAATGTTGAAACAAAATATGAGTCCAAACCAATTTCAGCACTTATTGCAGTTGGCGTTGTAGATGAAATGATTTATGTACTTCAGCCCGAAATTGCACCAGCTATCGGTGAATTCTTTCACTACCAAAGACGCAATCAAGTGCGCACCAGTTCGTCACTTTCTTTTTATTCCTTCAATCCGGCCACCTCAGACGTTGTTGCTCCAAAAGCAGAATCGGCTTATCGCGATCTCAAGCTTTTGCAAGAGCGTGCCCGCCGAGATGCAAAAGATACGGCTTATTGGAATGCCAAACTTCGAACCGATGCAAATGGCAAAGCGAGATTTGAATTTATCATGCCAGATGCGCTCACACGTTGGCGAATTACCGGACGAGCTCTGGCTTTGGATTCTGGCTTACTTGGTGCCGTGGGTGAATCAAAATCATTTTTACATTCGACTAAAGATCTTTATTTGAAATGGACTGGTCCTACCAGATTCAGAAATGGCGATAAGCCAAAGCCAGTCATGGTGGCTTTTAATTCTGGTAGCAAAGCGATTTCTGCTGAAATTATTTTGAAAGGACCAAGCTATTCTTTGAATCAAAAATTTGCGATCAAGCCCGGCGCCAATTCAGTCGTACTTGAGAAAGTTCCGGAGCAGTCGCAATTGATCGAAGCTAGTATTTTGGTCGATGGTAAAGTGATCGATGCTCTTCAAGTCAATGTTGAATTTATTTCCGAGCCCTGGTTGGTGCAGCAGTCGAAAGCAATTCATTTGGCTAATAGTGAAAAATTAATTTTGCCGGTGAATGCGAGTCACGTAAAACTTAAAATTTTACCTGACTCTACTTTTCAATTTCTGCGCATAGCAGATGATCTTTTAGAATATCCATGGGGATGTGTCGAACAAACGGCCTCACGTTTGATACCGCTCACCATGGCGCTTAAAGCCTTTGAAACTTCGAATGCTGCAGCACCAATAATTCAAGAACTTCGTGACCGTGTTTCAGACGAGCGTCGTCGCTTGATTGCGATGGCCGGCCCAAAAGCGGTTTTCACTTGGTGGGGCAATCAAACCGGCAGCGACCTTCTCTTAAGTGCGCATGCCTACCATGCCGATTGGCGGGCTTCAAAACTTTTGGGTATTGAAGTTCCGAAAGCCAATTGGGAAAATCTTCTTGAAATTTATGCCGCAGCTAAGGGAAGTGATTTCACAAGCCGTGCTTATGCGCTTTGGGTTTTATCAAGAATGAATTTGCCAGTTTCAGAACAGATAACAAGCTTGGCAAATGAAATAGTGAAGGCCTCTTTTAGAAGAGAGAGTTCGGCTGTTGACGAAACCTATAGTCTTTTTATAGATCGTCCTGACTTTGATCAGAACCTTTCGCTTCTTATTTTGGGAAGTGTGGCCGCAAAAGCCAATATTGATTTAGGTACGGCGGCCAAGAATGAACTTGCGGCACTGATCAAATCACCAAATGGGCCATCGGCTTATTTGGCGGCCATCTTATTGTATCGAGTCAGCTCTGGGCATCTGAGCGATAAAGACAAAGAGACTTTAAACGAAGCTGAAAAAATCTTAGATACGGTTCGCTTTGAAACCCCGACAATTGATCGAGCCATGGCACTTGCATTTATCGATATGGCTTTGCCACAGGCCTTTGAAGTTAAATCTGCGATGAAAAGTATAAATCTGGGGGCGGACTGGATTAAAAATTCAAAATCTAGCGTTCCGAGTTTTAGTTGGAACAAGAGTGCAAATTTTCAATCGCCCCAAGTATTGCCAAGTATTCCTGGAGCTATAGGCGAAGTGGTTTATGACGTGCCGGAAGTTGCCAATTCAAGTTTGAAAATTGCTTTGACCAGAAAATTATTTCGCCTCGAACTCAAGGAGTCGACAGAGAGTGAGACAGGTGAAATCCTTAAGTTGACTGAAGTAAAAGCCGGAGATTTTTTAGATGTACGAGCGCTCTATCTCGATGAATTGACGATTTCACCAGGAGGGGTCAAGGGGCGGTTTTTACTTTTAGAGGTGCCGCTGCCGCCAGGTGGAGAAGTTGATGGTACAACATGGGGCTTGCATTTTGAGGGCGTGGTTCCTCACTTTACCGAAGCTAAGGTATCAAGCTCAGGTCTTGGCTACTCAGTCGCAATTGAAAATTTAGCCAATGAAGAAAAGTATCATCAATTGGTTCGCTTCGGAAGTCGCGGGCAGTTTCATTTACCGCCGGCACGTTTATTTAAAATGTATCGACCTAGTGAACACAGCTATCAAGGGGACTCTGCGCAACGTGAATTTAAAATTCAATAAGAATTACATAAAGTACTTACTTGGTTTTTTGGTATGCCTAAACGCCAAAAATCTAGTGGCAGAATCGATCTCGTCACTCAGGTTTCGTATCTTGCAAACGAATGGCGCCATTGAACACGGCATAGACGGAAAATTGGCCACTCAAGCGAATGAGGCGCCAAGGACCCCATTGGGAAGCCTCTGGAAATTATTCGTCTACGCCTATCAAACCGAAGAGCGTCGACTCGAGTCTCCGTATGTCTGCACAGGTCAGGACCCAGAAGAAATTTTTTGTTGTAGTCCGGGAGAATCTATTGATCGAGATCTTGCGCTCGCGCAGTCCTGCTCACCCTTTTTTAAATTGTCTCGGCTTGCAATCGAGCCCACCGCCTGGAAGAGTTTTTGGAAGTCCCATATCACCTTGCCTCCGACTTGGCTTACTGAAGTAGCTGAACTTAAGCCCGAGACGCGCATTTCAGTTGATGAATTATTAAAAGTACTTCTCGAAATACAGCAGAAATTTAACTATAGAGAAAAAATTGCGGCCGCAACTCTCGGCAGTGTTTTGTTTGGTACTGCAAAAGGGGCATTGCGATTTTGGGGCAGCAGTCTCAGAATCAAAACTTTTACTTGGCGGGATCAAGAAACACTCAACGCGAAGGCCTACCAAAGTGATGACTTGGGTTTCGTAGGAGGCTTTGCTGGATGGTTGCCCGATGGCAGTGCGATTTGGGTCTCAGGCGCGGGACATGGGAGAGATGCGCTTCGAACGGATCTACAAAGCGTGGTGAGCCGGCATATGCAAAGCCAAAATTCTGGCTGTGTCTTGGTAAATTATTTTGATCATTATCCCGTCTTAAGCATTTCTCCAAATGCTGGCCCACTAGTAGGAAAAGTAAAAATTAAATTTAAAAACGGCAATGAGATAAACTTTTTGGGTGATGGCTCGTTAATTTCTGAGCGCACTCCAAAAGATCAAATCAAAGTTAAAGCGCAAATGAGTGTAAACGAATACGTTGCGAGGGTTCTTCAGCGTGAAGTAAAGACTCAGCCTTTGGAGGCTGCCCGCGCTTTTGCTGTGGCCATTCGATCCTATCTTTTTCAAAATGCAAAAGAGCGCGACTCTTGTCTTGCGATAAATGATTCCTCGACTTTGCAGCGGGTGAGTCCTCAAAAAGCTGCTCCGGAGGCCCTGCAAATTGCTGAGTGGTCCGATGATCTGTTTTTAGATCGCGTAAAACGTCTTCGCTATCATTCGAGCCAAGCAGGTATTGATCGGATGTCTTGGCCACAGGCAAAGAACCTTGCTGAAGAGGGTTTTGCAATGCGTGAAATTTTGAAAGTGGCTTATCCTACGGGGGTTTTAAGTTTTGGTCACTCTGTGACTTCACTGAGATGTTTGCCGAATTCGATGACTGAAAACTGGTTCAATGCGCAAGCTAAAAGTTGGAAGCGAAAGCTCAATCAAGAAGCTGGATTTGAGACGCCTTTGAATTTGAAAATATGTCTGAATAGTGAATTGAGTGGCCGCGGTCGAGATCGAGTTTTTTCGCAGCCAAATGCCGAAGAAATTTATGTTCCAAAACTATCAAGTCAACAAGATGAAGTATCAATACTACATGAGTATTTACATATTGCTTTTCGAAATCATCCACGCGGACGTGATGAAGTCTTTATTGAAAAATTAGCGAGAAATTTATTGGAGGTAGAATGAAGTCAATCTTAAGTTTTACAATGGTTTTTTTGGCGGCGATTTTTGCATTCGCGCAAGTGAAAATTGAAACACCAATTCGCGGCTGGCGACTTTCAGAAGACAAGGCGGATGCCATTCAAGAAGTTCATTATCCAGCTTCGCAAGTCAATACGCGTGGGAAAAAGAGTAGCTCGCAGATGATACGAGGAAGTATCGGCGCCAATGCAAAAACTTCGGACCCACTGACTCTGATTATCAATGGATTGGATATGCCACTTCGTGCAGATGGCAATGGCTTTGCTCGGCCTTATGCCTTTGGTAGCAAATCAAACTCGGTTGAAATTCGCTCTGGTAAAGATCATCATGCCGTGCAGTTTTATGAGGCTAAAGAAACTCTGACTCCGGCGCGATTAAGAGTATTACTTTCATGGGATACTGATGGTACAGATCTTGATTTGCATTTGGTCACTCCAGATGGCGAGCATTGTTTTTATGGCAATCGTTTGCTTCCGAGTGGTACGGCTTTAGACATTGATGTGACAGACGGGTACGGGCCAGAAATTATTTCGGTGCCGTCTCCTAAAAATGGAACCTATCTTGTTTACGTCAATTATTTTGGCTCCGGACCTACGGGCAATGCTTTAACCACGGCCAAAGTAAGTATTGTGAGTCATGCAGGAACTCCTGATGAAAAAATTGAATCCTCTCTTGTGCCCATGCGCTCACCAGGAGAGGTCACATTGGTTAAAAGCTTTAAGTATCCTTAAAGCCTCTTGAAAAGGGATCATTAGTTGAAATTATTTTACGGACTTAGGGTCTAATTTTTTTAGAATGACATAGACGTCGCTTAGTTCCGCGGGCATAGGCAAGGCTTCAATATATCTTTGAGCATCTCGGGCGCAATCTGGGATGGTAAGACCGATGCCTTTTTCAATTGTTTTTCTTGCCAAAAAATTTCCGTTGGCAATTTTAATCACGGCCTCGCTATAAGACCGCACAATGGCCGGATCATGAGGTGAAAGTTGCAAAGCCTCAATCAGCTTTTCATAAGCCATTTTTCCATAGGTAAGGGAGTGGGTTTTCTTGGCAAATTGGCCCGCAACCAAAGCAAATGCCAAATCTATCTGCGCGCGAGCATCACTCGTTAAAATTGAGCCCTCTCCCAAAGCTCGAATATTATTAATGTGTTTTAGGATCAAATCTTCGTCAATGTGTTCTAAATTTTTTTCTAAATAGTCGGCAAATTCAAATTCAGATTTTAGGTCTCCACCCAAAGGGACTGGAGTCGCACCAACCAAAAAGAATATTGCCAAGATATATTTAAACATTTGAAGGTTTAGCTTATCACAAAAATGCGAACAAAGCTGAGGGCTCACAATGAACTGAAAAACAAGACGCTGGTCGCTCCCGACTTTCGGCTTAAAATGAGTTAAGATCTCTTGAGCATCACCTTTGGAGAGTTATTTGAAATTGCTAAGTTGCCGACGAAGAGAGGGTATGAGCCTTAGAAAATTTAAGGAGTGAGGCATAAGATATGGCAACTTCATCGAAAAACAGCGATTTTCAAATTATGGTCGTAGAGGACCAAAAAGATCAGTCCCGAATGATTTCCTATATTTTAAAGGTTCACGAATATCGTGTCATGAGTGCTGTCGACGGAGAGCGGGCCTTAGAGCTCATTCACTCTGGAGTTCGTCCGGATCTACTAATTACAGATGTCATTATGCCTGTTCTAGATGGCGTAGCACTCATTAAAGAAGTAAGACGTCTTAAAATGAATCTGCCAATTGTAGTTATGTCTAGCAAAGAGAAGACTTCAGAACTCTCCAAATCTAATCAACTGGGAGAAGTCGAGTATTTGGTGAAACCTTTTGCGCCAATTGATTTGCTAAATCACATCGAAAAAATACTGGCCTCTAAAAACTCGAAACTAAAGGCTGCGAAATAAAATGGAGAAACTTCAGATAAACATATTTCAGGAGCTTAATCAGTAGTGGATTTGAAAAAGGCGAAAACATTTTATACCCACTCAAGCTTTCGGCTTATAGCACTCAATCTCTTTTTTGCAGGCATCTATTTTCTCTTTGCAAGGTTGGGCCTAATTCTTGCGACACTCAATCATAGTGTTTCGCCAGTTTGGCCGGCCACAGGTTTTGCATTTTCAGTCATTTTCTTGTATGGCAGATCTTTTTGGCCAGCGGTTGCAATAGGTGCCTTTGCTGCTAACTATCTGACCGGTGGTCCACTATTAGCGACGCTATTAATCACCATCGGCAATACCCTTGAGGCCATTGCGGGAGCGTTCATTCTTCAAAAAGTTTATTCGTATCGAAAGAGTTTAGAATATCAGACAGATCTTTTTGCCTTTGCGTTGGCATCTGTTTTCGCAAGCTTTATAAGTGCCGCCATTGGCACCACAAGCTTATTTTTAGCCAATGTGGTGCCGAAAGAGATGCTGAGTGCCGTATTCCTTACTTGGTGGATAGGTGATGCTCTTGGCGGACTAGTTGTCAGTCCACTGCTATGTAATTTTAAGTTGAGTGCATTGAAAGAAGAAAGAGTTAGTAACTTGTTTGGTACGTCACTTCTTGCACTCGGAATTTTTTATTTTGTTTTCGCACTGCCAACTGGCAGTCAGTTCTTATTTTTACTCTTTCCAATTTTGTTGATTGCAGCTTGCTTGCTAAGTAAGTCCTTGGTTTTTTTATTTTCAATATTCATTTATGTCGTGTGTATTTTTGCTACGCTCAAAGGCTATGGCCCATTTGCCAGTGGCACGACCAATGAAAAACTGATTCATTTGCAATTATTTCTGGCTTCCATCGGTATTACCGCCCTTATGCTCGCTGCTTTGGGAAAAAATAAATTAACAAAGATTCCTGTTCTGGTTTTGCTTTTGTCTTGGGCGGTAACCGGAGCGATATTTCACTCTTTTGAGCGTTCAGAACAAGAAAAAAGTGACCAACACTTTTCAGCTCTAATCGAGAAGACTCAAGAAAATCTCAAGAGCAGAGAAGAAATTTATGAGGAGGCGTTGAGAAGCGGAATAGGTCTCTTCACGGCCTCAAAGAATATTCAATATGAAGATTGGCGTAGCTATATTGCGGCCCTCAAAATTTTTGAACTTCACCCTGGCGTTCAGGGCATTGGAATTATTTGGAGTGTTGCAAAAAATCAAATTCCAAATTTTGAAAAGGAAATTCGCAATCAGGGCTTAAATAATTTCAAAGTAAAATATCTGAGTGAGGATGGCGCCCAATATTTAAGTAATGATCAATTGAGATATGTCATAAAATATCTAGAACCTCTTGAATCTAATTTGCAAGCAAGTGGATTAGATATAGGTTCCGAGCCAGTTCGTCGATCGGCAGCAGAATTAGCCAGAGATACGGGTAAGGTCGTTGCAACTGCAAAACTTACTTTGGTTCAGGATAAAGAGAAGACCCCCGGATTTTTATTGCTTTTACCAATTTACAAAAAAAATACAGTAAATGTCAGTCTCGAAGATCGTCGAAAAAATCACATTGGGTGGGTTTACTCTCCGGTTATTTGCAAAAATTTCTTTAGTGCAATATTGTCCAAGACAACAAATGAACTTGAACTCAGGGTTTTTGACGGGGATGAGGGTCCAAGCGATACTCGTCTATTTGATAACTTTTCAACAGCAAGCAGTGAGCTTGGCATCAAAGCAATTTCTCATTTCGAAATTGGGCAAAGAAATTTGACTTTAAAATGGCGCAAATCGCCACAATATATTTCTCCTCACAATACGATTGTTGCTTGGGTAGGACTTTGTGGCGCCTTGGCAAGTCTGTTGTTAACAAATTTACTAATAAGTATTCGCTTGGTAAGTCAGCGCTCACGAGCAATGGCCGAAGAACTGACTCAAGAGCTTAGTTTTTCAAGAGAAAAATTCAAAGAGGGCGAAAGAAGACTGCTCTATGCCCTTGATGGCTCGGCGGACGGAGTTTGGGACTGGAATATTGAAAAATCTGAAATGTACGTTAGTGATCAAATCTGTAAAAATTTTGGCTGGCCACAAATTTCAAAAATTCGAGGCTTAGAAGATTTAAAGAAAGTCGCACATCCTGATGATATCGATAAAGTTGCGAATTCACTTAAACGACATTTGCAGGGAGCGGCCCCCTGTCATGAAGTTGAAACGCGTTATCGAAACGTCTCTGGAGAATGGGTCTGGGTACTCACGCGAGGTAAAATAAGCGAGCGGGACGATGCCGGACTGCCCAAGCGAGTCACTGGCGTGCATATCGATATCAGTGCTCTTAAAGCCTTTCAAATGAAACTCGAAAGCACTCAATATATGCTAGGCGCTATTGCAAATGCAGTTCCTTCTTTGATTTCTCATTGGGACAATGATTTTAAGTGTAAATTTGCCAACGATTCTTTTTCAAAGTGGTGGGGGATAGATCTTGAAAAGTTGTCAAAAATGTCACTGCAAGAAGTTCTACCGCCGCAAATTTTTGAAAAACGAAAAGCGTTGTTTGAAAAAGCCATGGCCGGTGAAAGTATTGATTATGAAAGTGACTTGATTCGCAGGTGCGATAATGAAGTGAGATATGTAAAATTAAGCCTCAGACCCAATCGAATGAACGGAGTATCCGACGGCTTTTTCATTTTCGGCTTAGATATTACCGAGCTAAAAAAGGCAGAATTATCAGCCAATGAGGAGCGCCTTGCGGCTTTAGAGGCGACGAAGATCAAATCTCAATTTTTAGCGAATATGAGTCATGAAATTCGCACGCCAATAAATGGTATCATTGGTATGACTAATTTACTTAAAACAACTGAGCTTACTAAAAAGCAGTTTGAATATGCGGATCTCGTCAGCCGCTCTTCCGATTCTCTTTTGAATGTGATCAACGATATTTTAGATTTTTCGAAAGTCGAAGCCGGAAAATTAGATCTCGAAATTATTGAATTTGATTTAAGCGAACTTGTTGAAGGTACGAAAAAGGCACTCTTATACCATGCTCAAGAGAAATCAGTCGCCCTCATCTTAAACTATGAGCTAGATTCAAGTTTCTTATTTAAGGGCGATCCTGGCCGCATTCGACAAATATTGACCAACTTGATAAGCAATGCGGTAAAATTCACCTCGAAGGGAGAAGTGGCAATTAAAGTACGCGCCCTTAAAGAGAACGACAGTGGATCACTTTTACGTTTTGAAGTTGTCGACTCCGGAATTGGGATTCCAAAAGAAATTCTAGGCCGGATGTTTCAAGCATTTTCGCAGGCCGATGCGAGTACCAGCAGGCGATTTGGTGGTACTGGTTTGGGACTTTCAATTTCAAAACATTTAGTCAATTTAATGAGTGGCCAAATTGGAGTTGATAGTGCAATTGGCAAGGGTTCAACTTTTTGGTTTGAAATCAATCTTGAAAGAGGATCTCAAATTGTTAAACGAGAAGTTTCGAATGGGTTTATTCAGCCGACTCAGGGCGCTCGAATTTTGGTTGCAGAAGATAATCGGATCAATCAGCAAATTGCGCTTGAGACGCTAAGAAAATTTGGCTATCAAGCCCACGCTGTCGGTAATGGCAATGAAGTGCTCGATGCTCTAAGAGAGGCGAAGTACGAACTCATTTTGATGGATTGTTTAATGCCTGAAATGGATGGCTATGAGGCCACGAAAATTATTCGAAAGAGTCAAACTCTCGGGGCAAATGAAATTCCTATCATAGCCTTGTCGGCCAGCAATTTAAAAGAAGATAGTGATAAGTGCCTTGCGGTAGGCATGAATGATTTCTTATCTAAACCCGTTAAAGAAGATTTATTATTAAATGCCATAGAGAACCAATTGAAAAAAAATATCAATCTCAAGACTTCAATAACGAATGAAGTGCCACAGGTGCGGGGGCGAATTCTTGTGGTAGAAGATAATAAAGTAAATCAAAAAGTCATTTGCATCAATTTAGAGAAACAATTTTACGATTTTGATATTGCAGAAAATGGGCTTGAAGCTTTGCAGAAATTGAACGAGACCGACTATGATATCATTCTGATGGATTGTCAGATGCCGGAATTGGATGGCTACGAGGCCACCAAAAGAATTCGGTTACTTGACAATGAAAAGCTCTCAAAAATACCCATCATTGCCCTTACTGCAAATGCGATAAAAGGTGATCGCGAACGCTGTTTAGAAGCGGGAATGAATGACTATCTGTCAAAACCAGTTAACTTTGATAATCTATTTAAGAGCATTGAGAAGTGGATGGCTCTAGTGAAAAGTGCCAACGAATCGATTTTTAAATTAGAGCTACCATTAAATGCGCCGGCTGCGGTTTCAGAAGAAAGTATACGAAATCTTCAAGTCTTACAAAGACCAGGTGAACCCAGCTTTGTGGCCGGCTTAATTGATCTCTTTTTGGAGTCCGCCCATGAATCCTTAAAGAAAATTAAATTGGGACTTAATATCAAAAATTTTAAGGAAGTATCGAATCTTGCCCATAGTCTCAAATCAAGCTCCGCTAACTTGGGTGCTCTTCGCTTGGCTGATCTGTGTTTCGCATTTGAGAGTTTAGATGCGTCAACACGGACGAATCCAAATACGCTTGAAGCGAAATTTTCTGAACTTGAGGCTGAGTATTCTCAAGTGGTAAAGGAGCTTGATAAGTATAGATCCGCAGCTTAAACAGGATTCTGTTATTTATCGGATTTTGAGCCGCCAATTTTTACCCAGCTAGGAATGCCACTAAAAATAAGTCCGACTCCATAATACATTCCGCCAAGATCAATAGCTGTAATACTATTTGGTAGGCTACCGGCGAAACTGACGCCATCCAGATTATTCCACTCTTGGGCCGCTTCAAAAAATACATACATCGACTTCCATCCAATGCCTAATGAGGCGCCGGCCCGTTCATAAATACTGCCATTTTTACTAAAGGTACCTTGCCCAGACCCAATAGTTTGAAGGTCGATATGTGTATTTGCGCTGCCGGCTTCGCCAAATAAATCAAAACGCAACCAATCTTTTTCAGCAAGCGGTACGCGTAAGATAAGACCAAATTTGGTCTGTTGCACGGCCAAAAATGCAGTGGGCGGATTTGGGGCATTGTCTGGAGTCATCAGTGTCCAAATTCCTGCATATCGAATGCCGCCTTTTAACCAAGGAAGCAAATGAAAATCGGCTTCAAAGCCCAGCCCATTAAGAGCGCTGAGTGAATTGACTTTATCAGTTGTGGTTAAACTATTAAGGCCATCTGGAGCTGTACCGAATCTATTTGTACTAGCGAAGAGTCGCACTTCGGACCAGCTCAGCGCAAGTTGCGCTTGAGCTTTTTGCGCACTAAAATTAATCGCGAGGCCCGCCATTACTGAAAAAGTAAAATGAGTGAATAAATTATTAGAAATTTTCATAAACTAATTTTAACAAATTTAAGAACTTTGGCAAGCACTTACAACAAACCAAAAATGATAAAAGTGAGCCCTCGGATCTTGGGCCAATTGGTATAGATCCTCAATGGCCTCAGCACCTTTTGCGCGATCCGCGGGATCAAGGTATTTATTCAAACTGGGCATCAAGGTGCGCACCAGAAATTCAATTTCTTTTCCTTCGCCTAAAATTGGTTGGGCCTCAATCTTAATTTGTTCAAAGCCAGACTCTTTAAAATATGAAGCCAATTTTCTCCCAATATTTGGATCGCCGCCGAGAGCGCGTTGCCCTGCCTGTACCTTGCTCCAAAAATCAGAAAAGCTTGGTGGCTCAGGTTCAAAAAACATACAGTCTCGATCGGCATCTTCAATTAGAATTCGACCTCCTGGCTTCAATACGCGTTTTAAACTTTTTAGAGCTCGTAAGGGCTCGGACAAATGCATAAATACAAGCCGTGCATAAATGAAATCAAAGCTCGCATCTGCAAAGCCTAGTTCATAAAGGTCGGCCTTTTGAAAAGACAAATTCTCAATACCCCGACTCTGCAAGTGGGCCAAATTGAGTAGCTCATCACTTCTATCAATGCCAATGACTTGAAGCTGCCTACTTTGAGCAGCAATAAGACGAGAGCGAATGCCTTGTGCGCAGCCGACTTCAAGTACCCGGCCTTGTGTGGCAAGCCCATGTCTAATCAGTAGGTCATCAAAACCTTCAATGCGAAGATGCGAGCGCTCCGCTAAGAATATGGCCTCTCGCTCTCGACTCTCAAGCTTTTCAAATTGGTAGGAACCTTTTTGAGTCATAAACTCCTCACGATTCGCAGTTCAGGAAATTCTGAGGCGAATTTGTAATTTACTAATGTAGATTTTGCGGTTGTCTGACAGTGTTCAAGTGCTTGTTCGCCGTGTGTCTTTAAATTGAGTGCTGCCACAATCACAGGACGTAGCGAGCGATAACTCGACTGCTGCCAGCCCAAATCATTTTGATAAAATTGATAGCCCATTTCACGTAAAGTATTTTCGCGAGGAGAACCAGAAACAAAGGTCCCGATAACAAATTGAATATTATGGGCCATTGCGAGTTGTAAAAACCAGTAACGTAAAACCAGATTGAGGCCTGCATTTCTATAGCTACTCAAAGTTGCGGCACGACTCAATAAGAGTACGGGCAAATCTATTTTTTCAGAAAAACTCCACGGGCATTCGAGTTTATGTTCAAGCAGTAAAAGATCTGAAATGATTTCGCCCCTCATGGTTGAAACGATTTCATTTTTAGATTTGGCGGCCATAATATAACTATCATTATCTGAGCTTTTCCATTTTAAACTATTAAGATCTAATTCAAAGCCACTCGCCTTCGCATACTCACTCATTCGTAGATTTTCAATTTCAATTTGTGAGTTTTTGTCTACAAAAATAATTTCATTCATAAATTCACCTTTACGAGCGCGAGCCGATCGATTGCACTTTTTGATTTCTGAAGTATTTCGCGCGCCGGATTTGTAATTACGCGATCTGAAAGTCTTCCGAGACAACTGAGATTTGCAAATCCCGGCCTCTGCATAAGGCCAGCAAGCATTGGGAGGTGAAGTGCTGCCTTCATACCCTTTACCGACAGGTCCTCTTGAATCTGTTCCGCTATTTTGAGTTGATTTAACGGAGAGCCAAGGGCTTGCTCAAGAGCCGCAATTGCGTTTGGAGTAAACAGACTTCTTAATGTCGCGACTTGATCAAATCCTGTCGCATAAATAATTTGGTCGTATTGGCGCGAAAAAACTTTACCTCGGTAGGTTAACTGCAAACAGAGATTTAGTTTTTGCTTTTCAATTGAAAGAACCCGACCGGCAATTATTTGATGGCGAATTTGATCATTTAATATTCCCATCGC
>JAYUEN010000085.1:0-6846 GCA_043739185.1 Bdellovibrionales bacterium | reverse complement strand
CACAAGTGCTAAGATAGCGACTTTAACTTGTACGAACTAAATCGAATAGTTTATTTTAGGGCACATGCAATTCAAGTTGGGAGTAGTTTGAAGATGTCTCAAGGAAAGTTTTCGTCATTTCGTGACTTTTATCCCTATTATCTTAATGAACATCAAAATATAAATTGTAGGCGCCTACATTTTATCGGCGCTTGTTTGGCGATCTTTTGCCTCTTAATGGCTGTTACTAAGCTCGAACTAGGTTGGCTGCCGGTAGCCTTTGTCCTGGGCTATCTGTTCGCCTGGATCGGCCATTTTTTCTTTGAGAAAAATCGACCAGCCACATTTAAGTACCCGCTTTTCAGTTTTATGGGGGACTGGGCCATGTTTCGCGATATTTTGACCGGAAGAGTTAAAGTTTGAAAGGAATCTAATGTATATCGCTGACTACTTTAAAAATCAGAACAGTCGAGAAATTGCTCAAGTTATAAATGATTTTTCGTTTGCTAGCATTGTCTCAAAAGATCTAGATGATGAGATATTTATTAGCCATATTCCCATACTCGCAAAGTTTGAAGAAGAGAGACTGGTCACTTTGTCCGGGCATTTTGCTCAGAGAAATCCTCATGTTGAGTATTTGAAGGCAAAACCAAATGCAACGCTCATATTTCATGGGCCCCACAGCTATATTAGCCCAAAGTGGTATCGTTCAGGAAGAGACGTTCCCACCTGGAATTATGTTGTGGTTCACGTTAAAGGTAGGGTTGAATTTAATAGTTCGAGTAGAGATTTGATTCAGCTCTTGTCTAAGCTCAGCCAAAAAAATGAAGGATCGGATCCGAGCGCCTGGCGGTTTGAACTCCCCGCTGATTTAAAGGATGAAAAAAGTTTGATGGCAGCCATTATAAGCTTTCAGCTAGCTCCAAGTTCAATTGAGTCAAAGTTTAAACTCAGCCAGAATCGTAGTATCGAAGATCAGGATGGAATTTTAGAGGGGCTCGCCGAAAGTGACTTTAAAAAGTTTTTGCGGGATTTCCGCAATTCTAAATCCTTATGAAGCGATTACTTGATCGAATAATTGTTTTTATTTCTTTTATCAGTTCACTCAATGCATACGGATTTGAAAGCATGAATTCTACTGCTCAACCGAAAGATTTTAATCCGTTCATTTTAGAAATTGTGAATGCTTTAGATGAACAAAATAGAATTGTAAAAATTCTTGCGGATGGAGGTTGCGAAGCTGGGTCGGCCATCGCTCAGTTCCTAGATCTCACGAGCTCTGAACGGCTCAAATGGTGTTCAGCTGCTTCTGAGAAGTATTTTCAAAAGCCCTTCGCGGCTCCAAACAAAACCTCTCCTTGGCAATATGCCTGGAAATTAAATGAAGCGCTCAATCAAATAATGAAAGAATCCGCTCTGTGCCGAGCCAATATTTTGAAAAAGAAGAGTGTCGGAGCGGCATTTCAATCCGCAGTTCGAATGCAAGAAAATTCCGAAGATATAAAACTCATTCTAAATAGCTGGAAAAACCTTGGAAGCAAAATTGATGAGGTGATTTTAGAGCGAACTCCTCAGGCCTTGCATCTGCATGAGCCCGCGGCGCTTGAATTGCTAATTCAGTTACTGGGTAGTCCTTTAAAGTTAAAAGCTGCAGAAAACCTGGTATTTTTAACAGGTCGTCACTCAGAATTTTTGGTTCGCGAAGATTTATCACCTGAGATTTCTCGAAGTCCGAATTTAATTTTGTTGAACTCCTATTTTGAAAATGAAGAAATTGTGAATGACTGGCGCCACTGGTTCAAACAAGTTCAAAATAAAATTCATTGGAATCGAAACACGAGTTTTCCCTTGAAAAAGGCAAAGGCTCAAATGGGCCTCTTTGTTTGGTAGCCCAACTTTTAATGTTTTAGCATCTAGTCACAAAGTTTTGCGGCTTCCGTATAGATGAGTCGGCTCGTTTCAGCTTCGAAGTTGAAGTCTTGAAGTGTGACTGCTTTTATGGATGGTGGTGGCTTACAGGTTTTTTTCTTTTTACCAATGCTCACAATCATTTTCTGAGATAAAAAGTTGATGTCGGTTACACTCGGTTTTTCTTCGCCCACGGTATCAACTACTGAATAGGTTTCTCCAATTAAATTAAATTGCTTTTGTTTTTCGTCCCAACGCCATTTCAACACATCCGTCCACATTTCCCTTGAGCCACCCTCTGCAGTAATGAGCAAGACTCCATTTGCAATACTCAATTCTCCTAGGGGCGCACCAAACTCAGCCTTCATGCCTCCACACCCAACGCAAATTGCTTTTGGAGCTTGCAGCTTCAACTGATAAGACTCTTTTGCATCGCCAAAAAAAACCACGAGAAGCGCCTCTTTTTTTGCTTCATTGTCTTTGTCCGCAGGCACCTCTTTAGAAAGAATGGCTGCAAAGTCCTTGATGCCATCGCCATTGAGGTCCCCAATGACCTGCCGACTTTCAAAGAGCTCCCAATCAGGAAATTTGCTTTTAAGAACCTCTGTGATGGGGACATTTGCTTGGTCCGACTTAGGTTTTTTAGGAGATTCAGCAAGGGCAATTTGACATTGAAAAGCGAGTAAGGCGATCAGGAAGCTTTTTCTCATTTTTGTTTCTTTCTGTATTTCACAAAGTACAACAAACCGGAGGCATCTTATCAATAGGCAGGAGGTCTAATATAAAATGCGCGTCGCGCCACACGATATGACGAGCCTTCGTAGACCAAGGTCTGGACTTTGAGCTATTCATTTGGGGCCCACTGACAGACGGCGAAATCTGAATTAGCTTCAATCGAGATGAATTTATATCGAACTTACCCATCCATTTTGAAAATCCTTAGTTTAAGTCTTTTGATGTGTTCTTGTTCAACCCATTCAATTTTAAATTTTCAAAATAAAAATTGGACTTCAAATCCCGGCCGTAGTTTTGAAAACAAAAATATTTTAATGGTGAGTTCTGCTAAGGACGCTAATCTAGAGCGCGCAAAATTCAAAGCGGAAGCAGAGGCTCTCGGAGACCTGGCAAACGAATGCTCTTTAATAGTTAAAGGGACCCAGCTAGAAGACCAAGCCGTTTTCAAAGATCAAAACCAAATTCAAGTCTTTGTGAGATTTGCGATCGAAAAATCTCGATGCGAAGAGGCCAAATTGAGTATTTCGCCTCAAGAATTTGCCCGCTTGGCAAATTTTGGCTATATCGAACAGGTTTTAAAGTATCAGCAAGAAGTAGAAAAAGAGATTGCGTTTAAAGCGCCACCGCCAAGTCCGTATGTAAAAATTGCGATGATTTTAGAAGCTGCCGAAGTCACCTTGATTCATGATGACCGCGAGTTTTTCATGGCACGCCAACAAATAGCCTATTTAAAACAGGCACTGCTCTTGGGAAGCAAAGGCCTAATATCGAATAGACAAATCGACTTTGAAAAAGTCCAGAATGGAATTATTAAAAAAGTTAAGGCGATTCAAGAATACGAAAAACTAAATCCAGCTTTGATGGCAAGTTCGGCAACCTGGTCGATCATCAAAGATCGCTTTTATCAAAATTCAAAATTAAATGATTTGAATGAGAATGCGGTGTCTTCAAGAAAACCTGCTCAAGAGTAAAGCTATAAGAGCCAAGGCCAAGGGCCTGTTAGTTAAAATCCTCAATATTAAATTCATTTTTTAGCTTTTGAGTGTGAAAATAACTTATGCACGAATTTCTTTCTAGACTGCATGACTTTTTGTTTCATCCAAGTAAAGTCTTTTGGACCTGTCTGAGTATTTTTATCGCAAGCCTTTTAATGGATGGGACTTTTATTAAGCTATGGCGACTTCAACATGATCGCACAATTTTAACCAACCGCATCGAGCAAGCAAAATCGAAATCCAAGCAGCTTGAGTTTCGAATTCACGAGGCATATCAGACTGAATTCATTGAGCGCCAAGCAAGAGATCAACTGGATCTCGTTCGTGAAGGCGATTTGGTTTTTGTATTTTCAGATGACGCTGGTATTTAGGGCGAAAGAACCTAAAATCTCAGCAAACAGAACCTTGATTTTATCCGGCTCTCAAGAGAATCTCTCGGCATGAAAAAAATCTATATTGTTGATGTCAGTTCGATGTTCTTTAGGGCTTTTTATGCCATAAGGTCGCTAACCAATCAGGCCGGGATGCCCACCAATGCGGTTTATGGCTTGCTTTCTATGACTGTTAAATTGATGCGTGAAAAAAAGCCCGATTATATGGCGTTTTGCTTTGATCTGCCGACACCATCCTTTCGTAAAGAAATTGATCCAAGATACAAAGCCAATCGCAGCGAGATGCCCGAAGATTTAATTCCGCAAATTCCTTATATTAAAAAGCTCGCTCTTGCATTGGGGATTCCTTGTTTTGAAAAAGAACTTTACGAAGCGGACGATCTCATCGGAACTATAACAAAATGGGCGAGGCGACAAAATATTGAAGTTGAAATTGTCAGTGGCGACAAAGACTTTTGTCAGCTCGTTGAGCCTCACGTCAAGCTCTATGACACCATGAAAGAATATCATTACGATGAAAATGGAGTGATTGAAAAATGGGGAGTTCCTCCCGCGAAATTTGTAGATTATTTGTCAATCGTAGGTGATACCAGCGATAATATAAAGGGAGTTTCAGGAATCGGTCCAAAGGGTGCCGAAAAATTGCTGGCGCAGTTTGATTCCCTTGAAGAGATTTACAGGCGCGTAGATGAAGTTGCGAATAAAAATATTCGTGAGAAATTAATCGCATCTAAAGACGAAGCATTTTTAAGTCGAAAATTGGTTGAAATCGTAGTCGACATACCGCTTGATTTGAGCCCAGAAAATTTAACGCTCAAACCCCTAGATCGAGAAAATTTAAAAAATCTTTTGATTGAGCTCGATTTTAAAACCTATGTAAAAAGTCTTTTGGGTGAAAGCGCAACTCTAGCTATCGCTCCCAAGACAAATGAAGTCGCATCAACGGTGAGACCTGAAGGAATTCAAAATTGGGCGCCAGTACCAAATGAGAGTATCGACAACATCGAAATTCAAGGCTCAGAAAAGTTAAATCTAAATTTGAAATTGCAGCGGTTTGAAGCTTCACAGCTTGAGGCTTTCTTGAAGCCACATTCAGAAGTATGGGGCCTCAAAAGTGATCGCGGGACTTATCTTTTGCAAGATCAAAATGTGATAGAATTGGCCGGAGATCCTCAAAACATCGGAGAACTTCTGTCCACAAAAAAACTAAAATGGAAGGGCTGTGACTTAAAGCAATTTTTTAAAGATCTTTTTATTTATGATCCTGAAGTTCTTTGGGACCAACAATTGGCCGCCTATGTAGTGAAGGCCGGCCCCATTGATGATATGAGTAAATTATTTAAACTCTACAATGCTCCACTGCCCGAGCTCCCAAGTCCAGAACAGCTGTTTGAAGCTCATTTAAATTTAGAAGTTCAATTAAAAAGAAAATTAAAAGAACATAATGGTGAGGCTGTTTTGTATGAGATGGAGCTTCCTCTTATCCCGATACTATTAAAAATGGAAAATCTCGGAATAAAATTAGATTTTGAACTGCTCAAAACCGAGAGTATTCAGCTTTCAAAAGAAATCAAATTATTGGATCGTCAAATTCAAGATTTGGCGGGTTGTGAGTTCAATGTCGCAAGTCCAAAGCAATTGGCCCAAGTCATGTTTGAAAAAATGAAATTGCCATCTGGTAAAAAAACCAAAACGGGTTTTTCAACCAACAATGATGTTCTTGAAAAATTGGCTCTTGAATACCCTATCGCTGATCATGTTTTGAAGTATCGTGAATATAGTAAACTCAAGTCAACCTATGTTGATTCGCTTCCGGCGATAGCCGATAAAGATACACATCGCGTTCATACCACATTCAATCAGGCCTATACGATGACAGGGCGGCTTTCGAGTACGAATCCAAATTTGCAAAACATCCCGATTCGCACGCAGCGTGGTCAAATGGTTCGAAAAGCTTTTATCGCTGAGAACAATCATAAATTAGTTTCTGCCGATTATAGCCAAGTTGAATTGCGAGTTCTCGCCCAGATTTCAGGAGATGAAGGCCTGATCAACGCATTTGAAAAAGATCTTGATATTCATACGGCAACGGCTAGTGAGATCTTTTCGGTACCTCTTGATGCTGTTAACTCTGATATGCGCCGAAAGGCGAAGGCAGTCAATTTTGGCTTGGCTTACGGACAAGGCGCAGTCGGACTTGCCGAGAGTTTAAAAATTCCTCGAAAAGAAGCGGCCGAAATCGTGACTCGTTACTTTCAGAGATTTCCGAAGGTGAAATCTTATATGCAAGAAATTGTTGAAACAGCTAAAGCTCAAGGTTATGTCGAAAGTATTTTTGGACGCAGAAGATATATCGACGAACTTAAATCCAGCAATGGCATGATCCGAAAATTTGGCGAACGTGCTGCCATTAATGCTCCCATGCAAGGGTCGGTCAGCGATCTCGTTAAAAAGGCAATGATACAGGTTCATAACAGTAAGAAAATGAACGACTTTGGAGCTGAGATGTTGCTTCAGGTTCACGATGAGTTGCTCTTCGAGGTCAGCTCAGAAGAAGCCACTGCCTTAGGCGCCGAATGTAAAAAGCAAATGGAGTCTGCGGTGAGCCTTCGTGTTCCGCTTCGTGCAGATGTCGCCGAAGGCAATAATTGGGACGAACTCCACTAATTGAATTTGTTTCTAATCCGCGAGAAGCTTTTATACAAATTACCGGCCTAGCATGAACTTAGCAGGCCTCTTCTGGCACATTTTTAGCAAACTAACTCGGATTATACTCTGAGGTTTCAGGAAGCGGGACTTCTTAGAGAGCTACAAAAAAACTAAAGGGGACTTTTATG
>JAYUEN010000084.1:0-2279 GCA_043739185.1 Bdellovibrionales bacterium | reverse complement strand
TGCCAAATGGAATTATAAATTTGCCAATGCGAAGGTAAGTGTCTTCGTTGATATTGTACATTCCATAAAGTCTTTCAGAGATAAGTAGACCATTGTTGGGAGAGCCCACAGGCCCGCCCTCGATATTTAGATTTCCGACCATAGTAAATTTAGCCAGCTGCACTGAAGCTTCTAATTCGTTTTGCATCGGAAACCATTGTTTTTGCGTCGCCTGAATATTGTCGACATAAGTTTGTATCCAGCGAGATTCGCCACCAATTTGAAGCCAATCAGGAGTATGGACCAAACCATGGCCAAGAGCCTCTTCGCCTTCGTATTGCCAGGTACTTAAGATATCAGCAGACATTCCTCGTCCGTAGGGAGTCATGACTCCGCCACCGCTGGGGCTCACATGGCAAGAAGTGCAATTCTGATATCCGATTCTGGCCATTTCAGGAAAAGCAAATGCAGAAGAAAAGCTGAAAAATGAAAACAAGATAAAAAGTAAGGAAAGTTTCATTCGAGCTTGGCCTTTTTTGCATCGATATGAACTTTGACTTCAACATCATCATTCACTTTCATGCCCATAAATTTTGGCTCTACAAATCCAAAATCAGATATCTTGATTGCAAAGTGCGCATCACCCGAAGTAATTTGCGAATTCGTCTTCAAGTCAATAAAACCATTCACACTATGTTTGGTGCCATGAACTTCTAATATTCCTTCAAAAGGAACTTTGGCTTGTGAAAAACCTTCTGTTACAGGATTGGCCGCAAGCTTAACTTGATTGATACTCAATTGCGCCTCCGGAAATTTTTGCACCTCAAGGTATTCTTCTTTCATATGTTTGTCCCTTAATGAAACGCCGGTATCAAGTGCGTTTAGCGGGAAGCTCATTTGCCCAGAAACTAGCGTGCCAGAGACATTTAGCTTTCCGATTAAACCATTGCCGAGTCCATCGATTTTTACAAAGCCGGGTTTGCCGGTGGCGATGAATTCTGAGCTCCCAGTCACATCAAGTCCCAAAGTTGTTGCCCGACTCATCGAGCTGGCTGAGGCAATTAAAAGCAAAGCAATTTTCAAATACATTTTAAGCTCCAATTAAATTTAGTTATTTTTGGCGCCGTCCATAATCCAGGCGCCGATCATATCAATTTCGTTTTGACTTAATTTTTTACGCCTGGGCATCTTTCCAGCCTTAACCCAAGTGTAGAGCGGGCTTGCGTCTAAATTATTTGCGACGACCCACTTACTTGCTAGGATCGCATCAAAGCTGGCCACATTGGCATCGTGACATTTTGCACATTTATCACTTAAGATATTTTTGAGGATGGAGCTATAGGTAGGAAGCAAATCACTTTCTGTTGGCGCTGTATTGCCAGGATCTTGAATGACAGCAAGCAAAACATCTTCAGTTAGTTGTGCTTGGGCAGATGGATTTATTTTTTCAGGTGCGCCATTTGAGATCCAATTGATGAGTAATTGCTGATCTTCATTTGAGATAGGTTTGCCTGGTGGCATAGTCTTTTCGACTACGACAGTTTGCTGAACATCTTCTATGAATTTTTTTACATTGGCATAAGTTTCGAGGTTAACGCCTGCGGCATTACCAGAAGCATCGCTATGGCACATAATACATTCTGACTTCAGAATGCGAGCTTGAATCAAATTAAAATCAAGGCTTGCTTTTGCGAGTGGTACTTGGGCGTGATCGGTATGATCTTTTGCTTCGTAAGAATTACATGCTGAGAGCAACAACAAGAAACTAAGTTTAAAAATATATTTTGACTTCATAAAACCTAACCCGCCTTTTTACAAATAGGTAATTGACCTTGAATGCCTCGAGGAATTGCAGCGGTTGTGCCACTTTCATGGGAAATATAAAGGCTTTAGGTCTGGCATTTGAGACATTTCAGGTGATTTTGAGACTATATGTCTGGCCCAATTTTAAAAGAGCTTGGTGTTTTGCAAGAATAGTCCCAAGCAAAAAAGGTAATATTTTTTGAACAGGAGATTTTGATATTTATTTAAGCAGTGCAAATCAAAGCATCAAGTTTAAAAATTGAAAAACTTTCATGAGACAAAAATCCTAATAGATGAACCAAAATGTCTCCCTTAAAAAATAAAAAAAGTAAGAATCGAATTGAGATCAAAATAAAAAGAGAAGCGGGCGAAAAACGATTGGCACGAAGACTGCTAAATAGAATGTCATGTTCGATAAGCAGCGAAGCTAGTCAGAACTCACACAGGTGAAAGTCCTGTCGGCAGAATTTTTCAGTTACTGCTGAAGCCTGGGTCAA
>JAYUEN010000083.1:0-20502 GCA_043739185.1 Bdellovibrionales bacterium | reverse complement strand
CAAGGCCTACAATAATGGTGAATTCGATCAGCCATCTTAAAGGTGTGAAAATTAGATTCATAACGAGCCTCTTTCTTTTTTAAAGTTGGCTCTTTGATTCAAACTAGAGTGGATACATCTGCTCTTGAAACCGCGACTTCTTACTCAGTCTTCAGTAAGACTTTACTAAGATCACAAGCGTGATTGCCTGTGATGTTGTGTGATTCGATCTTGCGAGAGACCTTGTAACTCATTGAAACCATTTGTTTGTGTTTTCGTTACTTTAGCTGCTGTTCTAAAATCCGGTGACTTTTAAATTGGTGCGGCCGGAGAGATTCGAACTCCCGACTCCTTGGTTCGAAGCCAAGTACTCTATCCAACTGAGCTACGGCCGCACATATCTTGACTTGAAGACACCTATCTAAGTGAACTCCAAATGCCCTGGCAAGCTCTTTTGTTCCAAATTAGGTAATTTTTTGGAGCGCCAATTGATAATGATTCTCATTTTTCGCTTGACCCAATCTTAAAAAATAAGCAGTCTCGCAATCTATGAATTCACAGCAACAAAATTCACTCCCAGTTAGCCATGCTCAATTACCACTAGCAAAGAGCTCACGCTCAGCCAAAACACCTAATAAGACAGTCATTCGAAATTTGGGTTTAAAGGTGACCGATCAGCGCATAGCCATTATTGAGGTGGTTCGCTCTGGTCCCAAGCACTTTACTGCGCAAGAAATATTTGAAATTGTGACCGAAAAGAATCCTGATATTGGTTTTGCGACGGTTTACCGCTTTTTGCGAAAGCTATCAGAGAATAGTTTTGTTACTGAAATTAGACTCGGTGGCATGCCGGCTCGCTATGAATGGGCGCTTAAAAAGCATCATGATCATCTCACCTGTACGCAATGCCAAAAAATCGTTGAATTTGAAAATTCAGAAATTGAAAGACTCCAAGCAAAAGTTGCAAAGGAGTTTGGCTTCGAACTCAGCGATCATGTTCTCGAGCTCTACGGAATCTGCCCTGAATGTAGAAAATAGCGGCTTCTATGCCAACTAGTGATTTTCTTTTTTTAGAAAAACCTCAGGGCTGGTCGACCCATTCGCCATCAACAACCGATCCACTTCATTTTGGCATTCATGAATGGGCGGTGAATCTCGCCAAAGAATATTCTCAAGAGAATAATTTTTATGTCTGTCATCGATTGGACCGCGAAACCTCAGGAGCGCTGGTACTAGCGAATTCAAGCCACGCCGCCGCACAGTTGGCTAAAAAATTTGAAGATCATGCGGTTCAAAAATCTTATTTTTTTGTTACAAGAGCCAAAACAGAACGCGCAGAATTTGAATACTCTTCTTATATTGAAAAACAAGGCGATCGCTTTGTAAGTTTAAATAAAAGTCCGAATTCATTCACGCACTTTGAAAAAATAAACTCTTATAAAGATTTCGAACTCTGGAAGGCTCTACCCAGAAGCGGAAAGCCCCATCAAATCAGGCTCCACGCACAGAGTTTAAATATTCCAATTTTAGGCGATCACCTTCATGGCGGAGCACATTTCTCTCGAATGATGCTTCACAGCCATTCACTTAAATTTTCAATAGAGCACGAAAAGCTTGAGTTTGCTTCACCGCTCCCGTATTTGTTTGAAAATCTTCAAATTTTGCAAAATTCAGAACTCGCCCAATGGCTTTGCGGCATCGAACGGAGATTTTGGTGGCTGAAAAATGCTCAGCTTCTTTCAGCTCAGCAATTTTTGAAACAAAATAATACTTGGCGATGGCTTCATACCGAAACCAAGCATCTTCGCGCCGAACAGCTTGGCGATAATGTATTTTTCAATTGGTACGACGACAAACCACCTAGTGCCTCACAAATTGAAAATATTGAATTTCTTTACGAGTTTTTGAAAGGCAAATTGCAGCAACTCGAAATCAATACAGATAATTTGAAGTTCTTCATACAACTCAGATCAGAGCGCCAAAAAGCTCCGGGAGGATTTGGCGAATTGAAAAGCTCACCTCATTATCCTAAACGTTGGCAGATCAAAGAAAATAATCTCAATTATGAATTGCGCATCGATTCAGGTTTGTCGACTGGCTTATTTTTAGATCAAAGAAATAATCGAAAATGGATTCTGCAAAACTCTCAAAGGCTTCGCGTCCTAAATTTGTTTTCATATACTGGTGGTTTCAGTATTTGTGCGGCCAGGGGTGGTGCTGTGCAGGTCGTATCCGTCGACGTAAGTGCAAATTTTTTAGAATGGTCAAAAACAAACTTTTCTCTGAACAGTTTAGAAACCAATCCACATGAGTTTCGCAAAATCGACTCGCTAGAGTATTTAGCTTGGGCTAAAAAAAAGGAAATTAGGTTTGATCTCATCGTATGTGACCCGCCATCGTTTGCACGCATTGATAAAAAGATTTTTAAAATTGAAAAATCTTTACCGGAATTAATGAGTCTTCTCATTTCGATTTTGAATCCCTCTGGCAAAATATTATTTTGTAGTAATTTTGAAGAAATGAACTCAAAGGAGTTTCTAAAAGCTTTGAAAGCTGCTACCACAGCTCTTGACGTTGGTCCTGAAGAATTTAAGATTTTGCGCGAAGATTTTGAAATGCCTCATCAAGAAGCTTTGATGAAATCCTTTTTAATTCAAAAACTGGAACGCCCTCAATCAAATATGACACGCTGAAAGTCTTGCTTTCGAATAGTTTCTTTACAGATTTCCCCTATGAAAAACTCGACTAGCCGAGACGATTGTCGAAAAATAATTTGTACCTAAAAAATATTTTCGAATTCTGTTTTGTGACTTTCAACTATTATCAAGCACTTGCCTTGTCACGCTCTGACACACAACTAGAAATTCGTCAGATCTATAGGGTACTTAGACTTTTGGTATCTCAGACCTAAAGCTCGTCGAGCCAATGACGATAGTACAGATGGAAAACAAAACTTGAGCCTCAACACCTGTAACTTCTCACTTCATAGGCTCGCGACAGGAAAGGACCGACAGATGAACAACACCTTAAAGAGCATCAAATCAGGAGGAGCAATTAGTGCTCTCCTCGTAGTTGCTTCCCTTAATATGGGTAACCAAAGTTGTGCAACTCCCCCTCCAGTAGCAGGCGGTCGAATTTTAAAGATGGATACAACTGTTGGCGAGGTCCAGGCCCAAAAGGTGACAATGCCCTCTGGAGAAATTGTAGACTTTCCTTATATCGCCAACGCACTCTTTTACGGCGAGGTCATTAATAGTGATCATATGACGATTGCAACTCCACTCCCAGTAGTTGCCCCTCCGTCGGTGGCTTCTCCGCATGTCACTTCAGGAGTGGCTGCACAAAAACAAATTGCAGTCTTAAGAAGTTATGGCTTAGTTAGCGCCCAATATGTTTCAGAAGTCCCAATGCAAAACTATAGCGGTGTACATATGATGGATACAGCATCACCTGCTTCTCCAGGCAATATCACTTGCACTTATTCGACTCCTGAATTTTCAATTGGCGGCGACATACTTGATTTTTCTGCCAGTGCTGGTGGTGGACTCGATATCGGCTTTGGCAAGACTCCAACTTCTCAAGGATCAATAGGCGTAGATTATTCGCAAACGACTTTAAGTTTAAGATTGAGACTAGATCGTCCTCTCACACAATTGCCCTTGCAAATTGGCGATGCGAAATCATACCAGACTTCGATCAGTGCAAAGTTGGGTTATGGTCAACTAGGTCTCAACTTTTTCTTTAAGTCTGCCATTTCAGATGCCATTCGTTCAGCAATGGATTCTGCCATTTCAAATATCGTTGCTAACTATACTGCTGCTCGCAATCCAGACTGGAATCAAGATTGGGAATCAAGAGTGGTCTATTGTCAAAACTGTGACAATGATACTCATATCGCAATTCGCGGTGGAGCGCAAAATGGTGTGAAATTAGGAGATACATTTTCAATCTCTAATTTGAATTATCAATGGATTGGCTCACCCTGCTCTTCAAGACTTGTTAGTTCTATTCCTGATAACCCAACGATTCCCACTGCAATGGGAGTCGTTGAATATGTAGACGATAATTTTAGTGTTCTCGGCAGCATGAAGTATTCAGGAAATTCAAAAATTCGCGTCGGTGCCCGTGTATCACTAGTTAGTTTTGTGGCGCCACCAGCTCCTGTTAAACCTTAGTCATTCAAGTATGTCATCCAAGCCTGCGAAGATTCGCAGGCTATTTTTTCTTTTCGTGCCGAGCGCTTACCACCGTATGAATATTTCCTCGTACCGTGAAATCACCTACCACTTCAAGTTCCCAAGGATCCAATAAATCAATTAGATCTTGTATGATGATATTGGTCACATCTTCGTGAAAAACTTTTTTGTCGCGAAAACTATTGATGTAAAGTTTCAAAGATTTCAATTCAACACAGTATTTGTGTGGCACATACTTAATCTTAATCGTAGCAAAGTCCGGAAATCCTGAGCGCGGACACAAACAGGTGAACTCAGGGCAGCTAAACTCAACTGTATAGCGCCTTACTAAGGTTCGATTTTCAAATCTTTCAAGCTTAGCTTCTTCAACTGCGATTTCTCCGTAAAGCTTTTCACCAATTACTGGCGCCTTTTTTACTAATTTTTTCTTCGTCATTTTATACCTCACCCACAAAAATAATTTTACTTCCGAAACTATCAAAGCCAACATCGATTGAACGTAAATCCGCTAACGCTGATTTGATTTTGGCCTTTTTACCTGGATCACACAATAACAGCAAGAAGCCGCCACCTCCAGCACCGAGAATTTTACCACCCCAAGCACCAGCACTCATTGCGGTCTGATACCATTGATCGATTTGCGCATCGGCGATGCCGCTGGCAAGTGACTTTTTAATTTGCCATCCCTCATGAAGAAGTTCGCCAACTTTAGAAATTGCAGCCGACTCCTCAAGCGTCTGTTTCATTTTATAGGCCAATTTTGCCATGGCTCTAAGTTCCTCGCGTTTACCACTGATATTCGCCTTTTGTTCACTCAGCACTTGTGAAGCAGAGCGAGTCTTGCCGGTATAAAGCAGGAGCATCGAGGCTTCAAGATCGAGCTTTTCTTTCTTAGAACATATAACTGGATCACTTGAAACCTGACCATCAGGCAAAAAGCGAATGAACTGCAAGCCACCAAATGCAGCGGCATATTGGTCTTGCTTTCCGATCGGTTCATGCAAAATATCAATCTCGATTTCACTGGCCTCTTTGGCAAGATCACCAGCGCTTTGAAAAACTCCGCAGTGAGCCTTCATGGCATGCAATAGACTTACTGTAAAACTTGAAGAGCTACCTAGGCCAGTTCCGCCAGGAATATCGGCCATTGATAATATTTCAAGGCCGCGATTGCCATTCTTTTCTCGCGCCAAAGCCGCATACTTTTGCAATACAACTTTTATTATTTTATGTTCAATTTCATCGACGGACTTTACGATTTCGGTTTTGCTATAGCTCAATCGATAAGACTCATCAAAACGATCATTGACCGTAATATACATATATTTATTGATGCTTGTTGAAAGCACCGCACCCTCTTCTTGTTCATAAAAAGAAGGTAAATCTGTGCCCCCTCCGAGAAAACTAATGCGGAAGGGAGTTCGTGAAATAATCATGAATTTTCTCCTCAAACTCTTTTAGGCGTTCTGGCGTGCCAATATCATAAAAACGCTCATTCACGGGATAAGAATAGAGTTTTTTCTTGGCAATGAGTTCTGGCCAAAGATCTTCTAATTGAAACTTACTTTGAGGAAACTTCGAAATGACTGACTTCTTCATTAAGTAAATCCCAGAATCGACAAGCTCAAAACCATTTTCTTTACCGGCCGCTTTTTGATAGCGCTCAATCCAACCATCATTTGCAATTATATTTTCTTTTACTGGTGTTTTGAGACTATTATCATAGGTCGAAATCAAAACCTCGGCACCTGAATTATCAAATGAGCTTTCAAGTTCAGCCATGGGTGCCCTGAGAAAACTATCTCCGTTTAAAACAAAAAAACTTTCGTCTAACTCATGAAAGGCATTCTTCAAAGCCCCACCAGTTCCTAATGGCCGGCCCTCAAATGAATAAGAAATCGAAAGCCCTAAGGAGCTACCATTGCCATATTGGCTCTGAATTTGCTCACCTAAATAAGAAACCAGCAGCAAAATATTTTTGTAGTTTTGCCGTAGACACTCCTTCAGTTGCCAAGTCAAAAATGGCTGCCCGCCCACAGTGACCAGGGGTTTCGGGATTTTTTCAGTTATCGGCCGCAGTCTTGTTCCGAGGCCTCCTGCTAAGATAACAATTTGCCTCATCCTTGAAATTTCTCGCTAATAATTTCTTTGATCGCAAGCGCCACCGCTTCATTGCTACTCAGTTTCGCTTGCCAACCGACACTTAAGAATTTCTCACGAGTCAAATGGGTATAGGGGACATCCCCTCTCCAACCACGGTTTTCTTGCCCAAAAATAATCTCAGCCCTCACGCCGGATCGCTCTGAAACCTGCTTTGCAACCTCTTCAGCAATAAAAAGAACTTCGGTCACACCCACACTCGCCAAATTAAATACTTGAAAATTTTCTTTGCACTTTTCAAATCCGAAACGCATTCCCGAAATGCAGTCCTCAATATGCAAATAAGATTTTTTTTGAGTGCCATTACCCAGAACCTCTAAGCGCTCGGGCTTTTTTAAAAGTCTTACTACAAAGTCATGAATTGCTCCATGGGTTGCATGTGAACCCACAATATTGGCAAAACGATAAACCCAAATTTTCATATCGAAATTATGAGAAAACGCAGAACACAAAGCCTCACATGCCAATTTGCTCGCCCCATAAAATGAGATCGGCAAAAGTGGCCCATAGTTTTCGGGCGTGGGCTTTATGGTTGCTTCGCCGTAAATTGCGGATGTCGACGCGAATACCATTTGCTTAATGCCATTTAAACGCATGGCCTCAAGAGTATTATAAGTAGCGATGGTGCCATTATGTAGATCAATGGTTGTGGTCGATGCCCCTTGGGCAATATCTGAATTGGCCGCCAAATGATAAACTAAATCCGCTCCAGCCATTTCGCGAGTCAATACTTCAAGTTCTAAAAGGTCATTTTGAATAAAGCGAAAATTTTTGTGATCGATAAAGTTCTTAAGAAGTTCTCTCTTGCCTAAAATTAAATTGTCATAAGCGGTAACAAAATGACCTTCACTTAAAAACTTTTCGCACAAATGTGAACCAATGAAGCCAGCGCCGCCGGTTACGAATATTTTCAAAACTACACCTTTCCCAAAATTTTTACGCTCAACCAATTTTTTAAGTTTGGCTTGTACAATAATTGCACCGATTGCTTTTCAAAGGCAAAGCGCGGCTGATGATCGAGCTCGCCTTCACTCAATATTTTTTGGATTAAAACCAAATAGTCTTGAGCCATTCTCTTAAGCGAAAAGAAATTTTCAATTGATTCTCGACAGGCCTGAGCGGAAGTTTCAGTCAACTTTGAGTGTGCAGCCAGTAGTTCTTGATAGTTTCTGCAAACCACTCCGGTCCCAGGCCTCACCAATTCTGGCATACAACCATTTGCGGTAGTGATCACCGGTGTGCCACAAGCCAAAGCTTCGAGCGGAGCAGCCGCACATGGCTCGTCCCAATTAGTAGGATAAATGAGGGCTTTTGCATTTTTAAGTAGTTCTAACTTTTCGGGCTCGTCGACTAGGCCATGATAGTGAATTTTTCCTCGCGATAGTCCGCTGCCGCCCATAATTCGCAATTCGACATTTAAATCTTTTGCCCACGCCAAGGCCGTCTTTAAGTTTTTCACTCTCCAAGTTGTTCGAGCTAGAAAGACGTAATAGTCTTTCTTTTCTCTTTGATAAGGATAGCGCTCTGGATCCACACCATTATACACAAAGTATTTAGCATGATGATTTCGAGAGTGGCTTTGACTCAAAAAATTTGTATTTGAGAAGTATTTTTCTTCTAAATGGCCATTCCCATGAATGGTCACCAGAAATGGCAGGCTTGGTTTCACAAACAAAGGCTCATGTGAATGCAAAAAATCGACATCATTCGGAAGATAAGTTCGCGGATCTTTTTCATTGTGCTTTTCTGGCAGCGCACAAAACTCATAGCCCTGAATTTGACTATTGGCGCGCGCAGCAATAACTACTTTATGTCCCAATCGTGAGTATTCTTGGGCCAGGGCCATTACAATTCGTTCAATTCCACCGTAATTTTTGGGTGGTAATGTTGAATCATGTAGGAGTGCAATTTTCATTTCATATCTCACTTACTTTTAATCAAGATCCTCATGTCAAATTGCATGATTTGTTGTTATTTTTCAATCTCTTATTAAGGGCTTAAGGCTTCCGCTCCATGAGCCGGCGTAAAAGTCGCTCGGGATTTTTAGAGGATCTAATAAGAAATTGTGCGGTTAAAATTTCGCGTTCCTCCTCGGTGAGATCCCCACTTTGCCCGAATTTAGCAATTCGCGCCCGATAAATATGGTAAAGCGCAATTGCAGCAGCTACTGATATATTGAAGCTTTGAACAAAACCCTGCATCGGAATGATCACCGTCTGATCGCAAAGCTCTTGCATTTCAGGGCTTATTCCATCTTTTTCATTTCCGAGCACGATTGCGGAAGGCTCTGTCCAATCAATTTTTTCAATGGGAACCGCTTTTGCATTCAAGTGAGTCGCATAGATCTTGTAATTATGAGCTTTAAGAAATTTCACGCATTGAGAAGTTGATTTCCAGGTGGTGACGTCGAGCCATTTGTCGGCGCCTTTAGTTACGCGGTTCGCTTTTTTAAATTTGTCGTTGGGCTCGATCATATGAACGCTTTGAAAACCCATCGCCTCACATGAACGCATAACAGCACTTGCATTTCCACGGTCGTAAATGTTTTCGAGAACGCTTACTACCGAAAAACTTCGATCTTTTACGACTTGGGCGATACGGTTTTTTCGCGGCTCAGATATATAAGGGTTTATTAAATCAATAACTTGCGAAGCATGAATTTTAAGTTCACCAATTTGCAGGTCTTCACTATGAGGAAAAAATGATGCCGACAAAATGTCCTTTCAAATAAATCTGAATTTATCTCTTGTTGGATTGCAAAGAAAGCGTTAAGATTTGGGCCATATATAGAAACTTTTTATACGAGGTTACTCCATGGATGCAAATGAAAGTCTTCAACAACTCAATCTTTTAGCAGATGAAGTCGGTGAATTGGTTTATAATTGGGGCCTGAAGCGCGTGCATGGCAGGATTTGGACCCACCTTTTCCTCTCAAATCGCCCCTTAGATGCTTCAGACCTAGTGAAGCGATTAGATATTTCAAAAGCCCTAATAAGCATATCGTTACGTGAGCTAATTGATCTCAAACTAATTACTGAAATTGGCAAAAGCAATCGAGGCACCCATTTGTATCGAACCAATCCTGATTTAGTTCGAGTTTTCCTAAATATATTGAAGTTTCGTGAAAAGATGCTGTTTGCTAAAGTGAGCACGGCCTACAACTCTATTGAGAATATGTCGGTTGAAGAAAAGCAACAAAGTGAATTGAGCGACAGTCGACTTATTGAATTTAAAAAATTGGTTGCAAGTGCGGATTCAACCCTTGATCAGGTTATTAACTTAGGGGTTACACAAATTGCGGAGTGGCAAAGTGTTTTTGTTCCAGTTGAAAATGAAAAGGCCCAACTGGGGGAACGAAACGATCGCCCAGTAGACACCTCGTCTACAGAAGCCACCCTCGAACAACCTGCAAAGGCCATGAAGGGCTCGGGTCAAATTAAAGCTATGAATGAAGCTACTGAACGCGTCATGCTGGCGCCAGGTGTCGCCCTTGCGAAGGGCAACGGAAGTATTTTTTAGTCGTATAGTCTTCTTGAGTTTTTACTAAGCTGCCCGCAAATATTTTTTTGATGGGCCTCTAGAGTTCCACCGCCAATTTCTAATAATTTGGCATCCCGCCAAAGTCTTTCAACAACATATTCAGCCACATATCCATAACCGCCCAAAACTTGTATAGCTCGATCCGCGATATTTTTGCCAGTAGTAGAGGCCACCAGTTTGACGCCATCTGAATCAAGGGGGTCACCGCTGCCGCTCGTATTTAGCTTTCGCGCTGTATCGTATACATAGACCCGTGCCGCCTGATACTCAGCAAAACTTTCAGCAATATATTTTTGAATTTGGCCAAACTGATTTAGAGATTTTCCAAAGGCAGTTCTTTCTAACGCATATTTATGCATTATCTGAAGTGATCTGCGAGCAATTCCCAAGCTCATGGCCGCCAAAGTTAAGCGTTCAATCTCGAGATTTTTCATCATATGGCTCATTGAATCGTTTTCTTTGCCTACCAGATTTGCTTGAGGAACAGGACAATTATTAAATACCAATTCCGCGGTATTTGAGGCTCGCATTCCTAGTTTATTTTTAATTTTCTGTCCTACAGAAAAACCCTCAAATGATTTTTCAACAATCAGCGTTGAAATATCGGATTTTTGAGGACCAGTTTTTACATAAAGCCAAACGACATCGGCAGGCGTATTATTCTCATCAATTGTCCCGTTGGTAATCCACATTTTACGGGCATTTACTAAATAATTTGATCCCTGCTTTAGCGCACGACCCTCCATGCCTAGAACATCCGTGCCCACCTGGGCTTCTGACATCGCCATACAGCCAACAGATTTGCCGCTACATAAATTTGGCAAAAGTCGCAACTTCTGCTCCTCACTACCATTGACGCTTAAATTATTCACACAGAGCATAGCGTGAGCCAAGTAGGCCAAACAAAATCCAGGATCGCTGGCCGCAATTTCCTCATGCACTAAGGCCGCCGCCACGGCATCTAGTTCAGAGCCGCCGTATTTCGCAGGGACACTGATTCCGAGTAAACCCAAATCTCCCAATTTACGAAATAAAGTTAAGTTGAATTTCTCGTCTCGATCAAAAGCTTCCGCTTGAGGCTCAATTTCTGCCGCGACAAACTGTCTGAGGGTTTGCCTAAGCATCTTGTGCTCTTCAGTTGGATTGAAAAGATCGAAATCACGCCAAGTTGCCGACATCCGCATTGCCTCCAAGAAATAATTCTTTGTGCAAGTTAACTAGAAGGAATATAATTGTCACGTTCTAATTAGAATCCTAAGTCTAGCGAGCATTCTGTTTTTTTGAAAAGAGAATTCAATTTGTCTGAAAAAACTTTAAAAAAATCAATCTACTTAGATCATCATGCGACCACTCCGGTCGAGCCACGAGTACTTGAAAAAATGCTGCCCTACTTCACAGAAGATTTTGGCAACGCCATGAGCGGACAACATTGTTTCGGCTGGAAAGCGAAAGAGGCCATTGAAAATGCGCGAACCCAAGTGGCTCAACTTCTCGGAGCCCAAGCTCGAGAAATAATTTTTACTAGTGGAGCAACCGAATCCATTCATTTAGCGATTTTGGGTTTATTTGAAAATGCTGAAAGCGAACAACATAAAAAATTTCATTTGATCACTTCAAAAGTTGAGCACAAATGTAGTCTTGAAGTCGCGGGGCAGCTCGAAAAATTGGGACATCAAGTAACTTATTTAGACGTAAATGAATTTGGCCAAGTTTCGCCCACGCAAGTTCAAAATGCGTTTCGCGAAAATACGCTCTTGGTTTCGCTCATTCATGCCAATAATGAAATCGGCTCACTCAATCCGGTCACAGAAATAGGTGAGCTGTGCAGAAAAAATGAAATCTTATTTCACGTCGATAGTGCACAAATTTGCGGTAAGCATCCGATTGATGTTTCCAAAAATCACATTGATTTACTTTCGCTTTCTGGTCATAAACTTTATGCTCCTAAGGGAATTGGAGCTATCTTTTTAAGACAATCCCAGCCCCGCGTTCGTGTCAGACCCTATCTTTTTGGCGGCGGCCAAGAACGAGGATTGAGAAGTGGCACACAAAATGTTCCGGGAATTGTTGGCTTAGGTGAAGCTTGCGAATTAGCTAAAATTGATATGCACCTTGAACTTCCAAGACAAGAAGTTTTGAGAAATCATATGATCACTCGCATTCTAAGTGAGAATACAGGCGTCCTTTTAAATGGTCATCCGACCGAGCGTTTATGCAATAATGTCAGCGTCAGTATTGACGCGGTTTTGGCCGATCAAATGTTGATGTCATTAAGTGAACTAGCTTTTAGTTCTGGCAGTGCTTGTTCAACCGGCGACGATAGCCATGTTATTAGTGAAATAAGAAAGTTTCAAATTGCTAAATCAATCCTGCCTGGCCCTCGACAGGACTTTACAATGCGCTTTGGATTGGGAAGAAAAACCCAGCTAGAGGATGTGGATTATGCCTGTGACCTTATAACGGCCGCCATAGCAAGGGTTCGCCCTGTATCGAAGTATCTCTAATTGCTAGTCAAATTTGCATATTTCAGATATAATCAAAGGAGTACAGCATTGAATAGCGCTTAAAAAGCAGTGACGAGCAGCGCTTGAGATGAGCTTTTAGGATCGATAAATTGGAGTCTTTTTTATGGTTGAAATTACAGAACAAGCGGCAAAACAAATCAATCATCTCAAGACCGAAGCCTCGGGCCCTGGGGTAGAGAGTGTCCTAAGAGTAAAAGTCGTGGCCGGTGGCTGCTCGGGAATGTCCTATAAGTTAGATTTCGATACCAGCATCACAGACGCCGATAAAGTATTTGAAAATCACGGTACAAAAATTGTAATTGATAAGAAGAGCTTTTTATTTGTTGCTGGCATGACCTTAGATTTTGAAGGCGGCCTCAATGGCAAAGGCTTTGTTTTTTCAAATCCAAATGCATCGAAAACTTGCGGTTGTGGCTCCTCATTCGGAGTTTAGCCTAACCTGCGCGAATATCATTCAATGAATGTCCAAATTTGAGTTGATTACTTTGGGTGGCTTTACAAACTTAAGTGGAATAAGCGCCAGACCAAATGCGATCAATAGTGTCCAAGTTATACTTGTGAAGCTCAGACAAAAAATTTGCTTTTGCAAACGAAAAGCCATCAAGCGAACTGCGGCCGCCTGCACACCAGCCTCACCAATTGAAGCTTGAAACCTTGAGGCCATCGCGCCTTGAATCCCCATAAGCTGGTTATAGGTTGCTGGGTTAAGTAAACTTATTTTAGAAATCATATTCAGATAATTTTTTGCATTGTGAGTTTGCATAAGCGTTGAGAGCGTCGCAATCCCAATGCTGCCGCCTATTTGACGAAGTAAATTCATGAGTCCAGCAACTTGACCAAGTTCTGCCCCAGAAAATTGCCCCATAACCACTGCTTGAATCGGAACAAATAAAAATGCCATCCCCAAGCCTCGTACTAAAAGAGCCCTGAAGACCTGTTGAGTTGAAGTCTCCGGATTAAAACTCGAAAGCAAATACAAAAAAACTTCGATCGTGCACATCCCGAAAAAAATCAAGACTCTGGGATCTACTTTTCGCAAAAGCTTTCCCGCTACAGGCATCATCAATCCGGTTAAAAATGCGCCGGGAATAAAAATCATCCCGGTTTGGGTAGCTGTAAAACCCATTATATTATTCATAAAAATTGGCAAAATAAATACCGTCGAATAGAGCATCATGCCAAGAGCCATCATCATTGCGGTTCCGCTTCTCACCGCAGGATGCTTAAAGAGTCGCAAATTAATTACTGGATGTTTGTGTTTGAGTTCCCAGCATACGAAGCCAGGCAAAGCCGTTGCTGCGACAAAACTACAAATACGAATTGATACCGAATCCATCCAGCCATCAGCCTGACCGCGCTCCAAAATAAATTGCAAACAGCCAATTCCAACGATAAGTAAAGCAAGACCCCAAACATCAATCGGCGTGCGCACTCTGGGTGGCGCAACTGGCTTTACTGAAATTTCCTCTAAGTTTGTTTCATTTTCTAGAGCTGCCTTTCGTTCCTTTCTCGAAGGCTTTAAAACGATTTTTTCGCCGATGTCTCCGACTACCGTATAGGCCATAAATGCTGCCAATAAGCCAAGAGGCAAATTAATATTGAAAATCATACGCCAGCCAAAATGATCGGTCAAATAACCGCCTAAAGTGGGGCCAATAGTGGGGCCAATGATCACGCCCATTCCAAAAATGGCAGAGGCCATTCCGGCTTTTTCTCGCGGAAATTGTTCTTGAATCAAGGCTTGAGAGGTTGGCAGCAAAGCGCCGCCCGCTAAGCCTTGAAAAACTCTAAAAATAGACAGGGTCAAAAGGTTAGGCGCCAGTCCGCAAGCCACTGAGGTCAAAGTAAAAAGCAAAATGCAGCCAACATAATACTTTTTTCGACCTATTTGCATTCCGAGCCAACCGGCAATAGGAAGAACAATGGCATTTGCAATTATATAGCCGGTAACGACCCAGCTGACATCCTCTAGCGTTGCTCCTAAATTTCCCATCATACTTGGGATCGCTACATTGACTATAGAGGTATCTATAATTTCGAGAAGAGAGGCTAAGACTGCCGTCAATATTATAAATATTTGAGTACGATTGAATTTCAAATCGTCCAAAATCAAACCGCCCTAACGTATCGAATTTCTGTTCTCACTTTTTTCTTACTGAAACCTCAACCGAGAGGCCCACTTGCAATTTTGTCGTATCTTCAGCTTTTAAGTTATTAAGTTTAATTTTAACCGGCACTCTTTGCACCACTTTGGTAAAATTCCCGGTGGCATTGTCTGGAGGAAGCAAACTAAACGTCGCTCCTGTGCTCGGACTAATACTTTCAACTTCACCTTGATAAACCTCACCGTCTAAAGAATCGACTTCAACTTTGGCGCTTGCTCCTGGCTTAATACGGGTCAAATCAGTTTCTTTAAAATTTGCGATTACCCATCTCGATTCGCTCGAAACAAAACCAATGAGAGGCTGACCAACAGGTACGACCTGACCCTTTTCAACAGAACGCCTCGCAATAAAACCATTCGCAGGAGCTTTAATTTCGGTATATCCCAAATTCAGTTGTGCTTGATCAAGCTGCGCGTGGGCCGCCGCATTTTTTTTGCTTTCGGTTTTATATAGAGTATGTGCGGCATCATATTGCTGTTGTGAAACCGCTCCACCTTGAAACAAAGATTTGAGGCGATTGTAATTGGTTTCTGCGTCTTTTAATCGAGCATCGCTTGAACCCAAATCTGCATCTACTAAAGCAACTTGATTGGCATAGTCTCTTCGGTCAATTTTGATTAATACGTCGCCTTCTTTGACCATTTGATTTTCATCAACCAAAACTTCTGTTACGACACCCGGTACTTTCGCACCGATCATTAAAGTATGAGCCTGAATGCTGGCATTGTCTGTGGTAACATAAATTAAATTTTCATAAATGAAATATCCGGCAAACAAACACGCAACTCCTGCAAGCGCAAACAAAAGATTTTTCTTAGTTCCCATTTTCAATCTTTCTTCCGATGGCGGACTCCAAATTTATCAAAGCCTCTTCGGCACTCAACTGTGTACTGACAACTCCGGCTCTTGAACGAAAGAGATCGAGCTCGGCATCTAAGACTTCACTATTGGTGCGGGTGCCAGCCCTATAGCCTTCTTGAGCAAGTCGCACGCTTTCTTGAGCCCGACTCACATTTAAAGTTTTCGCTTTGTAATTGACGCTGGCGGTTTCAAAACGTCGTTTCCATTTGTCAAATTCAATCGGAATATGCATGAGCGTTTGTTTGGCCAATTTTTGTGATTTCACAGCGTCCGCACTTGCCTCCTGAGCTCGTGAAATAGAATACATACCGTCAAACAGATTCCAGGTTAATACGACTCCCAATTGCCAGGCATTTCGAAATCCCTGCCCATCAAAAACTGTGTTGTCTCGATTGTTATAATAAAAATATTGATAGCTCAATCCAAGCTTGGGAACCCAAAAAACACTTGCCGCATTTGAAGACTCATAACTCGCCAGGTCTCTTGCCAAAATTGCCTGCACATCAAATCGAGATTCTGGTTTAGGCACTGACAAATTTTGAGTCCATAAAACTGAGGGAATAGGCAGGTCACCAACCACGCCTCTCGGCTCAGCTTCGGATCCCAAAATTTCGGACAATGCTCGTCCTGCAACTTCAACATTGTCACCGGTTTGAATTTCTTCTGCTCTTGCATCACTTAACTGCACTTCAATTCGCAAAACATCAAACTGAGTTGAAACACCACCGCGCTTCTGAACTTGCGTTTTTTGCAAGTGATCCTCTAGGGTTTTGACATTTTGCTTTGCTACTTCCGCAAGCTTCTGAGCTGCTAAAGCCTGAAAAAATAAAAGCTTAACCTGTTGCCCCAACTGAAACTTGGACCACTTTAAATCATATTCAGCAGCGGACTCAAATTGAGCTCCAACTCGATAGCGATGTATATTCGAAAAGCCATCAAACAAGGGTAAATAGGCATTTAAGCTTGCTGCGGTCAGCGGGATGACCTGAGGCATATTCGAAAAGCTTCCGAAATCAAAGGTCAAATACTTATTGTCCAAAACTCGCTCAGCAGATAAAGAAACGCTCGGTAGAAAATTAGATAGCCCCTCAATCCTCTTCCATTTCGCACTTTCCGCAGCGGCCTTCATTGCTTGATAATTTGGAGAATTGGACTCAGCTTCAATCACGGCTTGCTCAAGAGTTAAATTTGATGCCGCAAACAAAGAGCAACTAAAAAACACCCCAACGACTGCGCAATATAGCCAGGGGATAGACTTAATAAATTTATATTTTGATAGCTTGGTCATTTTAAGGTTTTTGCTTATTTTTGGAATGAAGTCAAGATTCAGGAGGAAGCGCAAATATAATTAGCCACCTAACTAATTCCCTCATTTATTTTGAACTCAACCAATATTCTAGAAAAAGTTGAACGCAAAGGGCAATACAAATAGGTTTTAAGTCTTGCCTTAAGTCTAAAGTTGCTGAATCTCACTGCATATGTTATTTGAAAATTCAAATGGCTGAAGAATTTCGAATCAAAAGCATACCCGATATTAAGATTTTGCGAAAACTCGCGGATCGGTACCCAAAATCTAATATTGTCCCTGAAAATTTAGAGGTACTTCTTTTGATGAATCGCGTGGCCGGCAATGTCTCCGATTTCTTCAGAAAAGATTTTGATCAATTTGGCTTGAGTGCAGCCCGATTCACACTCCTCATGCGCCTCAGACGCGATCCAGAAATTGCAATCAATCCATCGGATCTTTCTGAATTTCTTGGCGTTACCCGCGCCACGATTTCAGGCCTTTTAGATGGACTTGAAAAGTCGAAACTAGTTAAAAGAGTTGAAAGCCAAAGCGATCGCCGAAGCTGTTTGGTGCAAATTACAAACAAGGGAATCAAAATCATTGATAAAATCGCGCCTGACTATTTTTCTCAAATATCCGGACTACTGGCCAAAATGAAAAAGTCTGAAATCAGGAATTTCAAAAAGATCTTGCTCTTGCTCAATCAAAAGGTTTTAACAAAAGTAAGAGGACCCTAAGCCGCCTATTCCTTTATCTGAAGTTCATTTGGAAGATCATTGTTTGCGTGGTCCTTTGCAGGGAAATGGTCTTTCAGAATAAGCCCAATTTGCGATATGGACGCTGAAAAACCCTGGGTAAAATTCCGCGCCTTAAGTCCTTCGGTTAGGATTTTTAGTACCCCACTCCAAACATCAGCGCCTAATTTATTTATGACTTTTTCGTCGGCCAAAATCACCGCTTGTCGCTCCATAACCGATACAAAAAGCAGTACTCCGGTATGAGCGGCGGTCGATCGAATTCGGGACCTATGAAACTCCAGCTCAGCACGCACCAATGTGTTATGAGCGCGATCATACTTTGAAGTTAAAAAATGTTGAGTCCATTCAATCTTTGCCATTGGAAAGCTCAAAAGCATAGCTATCAACATCAACCCCAATTGAATTTGAAGTGCATAATCAAAGCCGAGCTGGATTGAGAAACTAAAGTAGGCAAATTCAAATATAGATATTAAAATGAAAAACGTCAGCCCGTGAATATGACCCAATGGCGAAGAGCACCTCACCACCATAGGTACAATTTCGCCTGTGGTTTTTTCTTCGGCTGCGCTTACAGCATCACGAATCTCAACAAGATTCTTTTCATTCAAATGATTTGAAAGCCAATCCGGAATTTTCATCACCAGTCTCCTGAGGCGCCACCACCGTTAAAGCCACCACCGCCACCACTCCAGCCGCCGCCCGAACTTCCGCCACTGAAGCCGCCACCGCTAAAGCCGCCACCATATCCGCCGCCGCCAATAAAACCACCACCGCCACGGCCGCCACGGCTTCTACCAAAGATTCCAAAGAGTATCGCAAGTATGAAAAAAATTGGATAAATGTAATCCTCTGGAGAAGAGCCCTCTGACCTGTTACTTCGCCGATGTTTTTGTCCGCGCAAATATGAAGATAAATCCACTTCAGGATCGGTAGACTTCGCTATTGCAACTATTCCCAATACAAAAGCTTCGCTCATTTTGCCTTCTTTAAAAAGCGGCGCCATTTTTTCGGCAATTATACTTTTGGCAATAATATCTGTAAGATTCGCCTCGAGTCCTCGACCCACTTCGATGCGAATTTTGTGCTCCTTTGCAGCCACCAGCAAAATCACGCCTCGATCCAGTACTTGATCAGAACTTCCTACTTTACCTTTTTGTCCAAGCTTCCAGTGGTCAGCGACTTGAATTCCGATCTCTTCGATCGTGCGCCCTTCTAGACTTTGAAAAGTAAAAATCGTAATCTGCGTTCCGCTACTATCTTTCAAAAAACGAATCGCTGAATTGAGTGCATTCTTTGCTGGCGCACTGATCATACCGGCTTCGTCCATCACTGGCGCCACCAATTCGGGTATTTTAAAGGTCAAGTTTTCAGCTTGAGCGAAAGGAACCACTGCAAAACCAATTGAGAAAACTGCAGCCAATCGCACTGCGCACCTCAGCCAATCACTTTTTTGGCGCAATAGTACCTCAAACTTTTTCAAATTCACGCTCACTTTCGCAATTTAAAACTTCACCTTTGGCGCTTGCTTTTCTTCTGCGGTCACTTCTGCGCCCCATTGAGGCATTTTTTCAAAGTGATAAAACAAAGAATTTGTAAAACTCGTGGGCGGAACACTCACCAAATTATTAAATTGATTGATCGACTCGATATATCTTTGTCTTGCCACTGTGATGCGGTTTTCAGTACCCTCTAATTGGCTTTGCAAATCTCTAAAATTTTGATCTGCCTTTAGCTCCGGATACTTCTCACTCACCACCATCAATCGGCCCAAGGCCTGACTCAATCCACCTTGTGCGGCTTGAAATTTTTGCAATTGCTCAGGCGTGACTTTAATCGGATCAATACTCACACTAGTCGCCTTGGCCCGCGCTTGAACCACTCCTTCTAATGTTGACTCCTCGTGCTTTGCATATCCCTTCACCGTTTCAACCAAATTAGGAATCAAATCAGAACGCCTCTTATATTGATTTGTAACTTCAGCCATTGAGGCATCGACTTGATTCTTATTTTCAGGAATCGACTGCACGCCACAACCTGACAAACTGGCCAACAAGCCCAATACCGCCAATAGATTGAACCCAAATGCTTTACTCATGATAAACATTTATCCTCCGAAAAATATTAAAAATAGAACTCAGCTTTAAGCATGAGTTCCTTTTAAAAATTGTCAACCCGCAGACTTTTGTTAAAGATAATCTGATTTACCTAACAAAACAAAATAAATGCTGTTCTTTCGAGTCATTGCCGCATCGGGCAGGCACGCTTGATCTCACGTAAATCAGAGAGTACCATCTCCTTCAAATTGACCATTTTTCAATAAAGAAGGGGAGCCCAAATCATGGTTCTATCAATCACGACTTATGATGCAGAAAAACATTGCCATATCGTTCATGCGCCCTCTGATTCTATTATTGAAACTGATGCCCCGAAGGACAATCAAGGCAAAGGCGATAAATTTTCACCGACAGATTTGATGGGAGCCGCCCTAGGTTCCTGCATTTTAACCACCATGGCGATATTTTTTGAAAAGGACGGCCTGGTTTTGAAAGGAGCGCAAGCCCAAGTGACAAAGGAAATGGCTGCAAACCCTCGCCGAATAGCTAAATTTTCAGTCCAAATCACATTTCCAAAGGGAATTAAAACTGAGTTTCGAACAAAACTCGAATCCGTTGCCCATGCTTGTCCTGTTCACAAAAGCCTTCATCCTTCTATAGAAGTTCCCATAGAATTTATTTATCCAGACTAAGGAATTACATTGACCATATTTAAAAAAATCATCGACAAGCAGATATCTGCAAAGTTTATTTTTGAAGATGAACTTTGTATCGCCATTCACGACCTCGCTCCTCAAGCGCCAGTTCACATTTTGGTAATTCCCAAAAAAGAAATTAAGTCAATGAACGAAGCCACTGATGAAGATCAGAATTTACTCGGACATCTTTTGTTGGTTGCAAAGAAGCTTGCGCGAGAACAAAATTTACATGAACGCGGATACCGTCTTATTTTCAATACCAATGCCGATGCCGGCCA
>JAYUEN010000082.1:0-2284 GCA_043739185.1 Bdellovibrionales bacterium | reverse complement strand
CTAAACCATGAAGCCCACGATTAAAAGATTTGCATGATTCCAGTTGGGAGTATCGCTCTTCGAGCGCATTTAGAGGGGACTGCTGGTACGCCGCACTTCACCAATGTTAAAAGTCAAGAAGTCGAAATTACTATTCAGGAAGGAATTTACTTTTTAGGTGATGCTAATAGTTTTTGCTACTACATTCTTGATAATTATTGATGCAATGCAGTCCAACAGCGATATCGTATGTGTGACGCCATGAATGGATTCGACATGAGTATCAATTTTTGGCGAGCGCCCGCATAATAGCAGTGAAAAGTGATTGTTGAGATGAATTATACTGTCGGCAGATGATAATCACAATTCTAGGCAGAATAGTTGACTAGGGTCTTCACTTCTAATTCTTACGGCGAAAGTTAAGTAATTCACCTGCCGGCAGTATAAATTAGAAATTAACCTCCTGCCATTCATTAATCACAGATTTGGATTCTATCACATGACTCTCAATGAAATTTCCCTAAACGTAAAGTTAATTGCTTTTTTCTTTTTAATAGTTATTCCTATCCATGCCAATTCTCAAAATAATACGATCCAAACCGCTGCGAATAAAATTTTAGAAAAGCCAATAAACATTTCGTCTGAAGAGGTTGGATTTGAAGTTGTAGTATCCGAAATAGTAAAACAAACCGGTATCGCAATCTATGTTGACGATCTGCCAAAAGACGGCAAAATGAAAATAAAAGAACTGAGTACTGTTAAAGATATTCTTGTTCAAGTCACGGAACAATTTGATTTTGATTGGAGATTTGAAAAACCATCTCAGATCATCATGATTCGTCGATGGAAGGATCCATTAGACTTCCCAACGATTTCAACTGAAGAGTTGCAGTTGTCGGCTGATAATGTCCTGTCGTTAATACCGGAACGAGGTTTTCCGGAGGGCGATAAAGGGAACTTTCACAGCTTTATTCGCTACTTCTATAAGAGTCTTGGCGATGATCAAATAGCCCGTCTCAAACAAGGAAGCGTTTTAGGCTGGAACGACTATTCATCCTCCCAACGCAAGCTATTTATAGCAGGCATGCGGGGAATGACGCACCATAAGTTTATCGACGCTTGGCGGCAAATTAAATGGCAAGTTCAGAATTTAAACCAGGGCAAGCTCAGGGTTTCAAAATATACAATCCCGGATTCGGGACAAGCGACTCAACTCCTCGCAGTAGATTTTCCAGCTAGCCCATCTCTAATTATTAACCCCATCGATCTTCGCTGTTTCTTTGAGCCTTTTATTAATATTAAACAAGAAGAAATCGCTCGACGTTCAAATACAATTCTTTCTCTATCCAATAATTTGTCGTTGCCTTCACATGAGGAGGTTTCAAGAAACTCCGCTTCTACCAAACAAAAGTTGAGTGGAACAGTCATCAATCTGGAAGCGACAAACGTGACAATGAATGAATTTTCCGAAGCGCTCAACTCGAAGGCAGGAGTGAAAATTATCCTCGACAAGAGGATTCGCGATCATATTTTTTCTCTTACGGCTAATAACATTACGATTGATCAGTGTCTCCAAATACTTTGCACCGTCAACCACTGGAGAAACAGCCTACTTGATGACGGATCAATCTACATTTCATGGCAATTCTTACAGAAATACCGACTTGCAGTAAGCGACGACATTAAAACCTTGAGAGACGGAGTCGTACAAGCTCTGCCGCCTTCGTTGGCTAGTTTCTTGGGAATTGGAATTACCGGTGAAAACGTCATTCCAATCGTAGAAAAACCTCAGGAGAAACTGGCGAATCCTTTTCCGGATGTTGAAGCGCCAAGAAGGCAAATGGCGTCTCTTGCAATCGCTGCAAGAAGCCTACGCGGAGGAATTGAAGAGACGCTCTTACAGACTTTGAAATGGAGCGAAATGCCGCCTGAGCTGAATGGAAGCAATGAGGCGCCCTACAGTAGGTGGTCAAAGCCAACGCGAAGAAAAGTAAATGAGTTTATAGTTCGTGCTGCGCTTGGAAAAATTTCATGGGAATTCGGAGACTGGATACTGTCCGGGTATGAAGACAGAACAATTCTCTCTCATGCGGAAAAAATCTTTTTTTGGCAGGATTTAAGCTCACAGAAATCGGGGAAACTATTTTTCTGGTTAGGGTCAAGTCCCCGGCAGAGCAAAAACGATTCCTCCGGCGAGTTCGGCATGTCTACCAATTTCGAATCCCCTTTGACCAATGCGGAGAAACGGATTATTCAAGACGTGATTGGCGATTGACTCTACTCAACAAACGTTTGCTGCCGGAAA
>JAYUEN010000081.1:0-6901 GCA_043739185.1 Bdellovibrionales bacterium | reverse complement strand
CGCGATCCTAATTTCTCTTCGAATCGCAAAAACGCCAGCTCCGCGATATCGTAGGTTTGCTTTTTCCAGTGAATCTTGTATTCTCTTGAAATACTCAGGCCCGCTGGTTCAACCAGCTTGGCGCAGCCCCTACCATTTCGTACCATACCTGAACTAATGACCAGCAAATTATAGATTAGCTTGATGACTGCCGAAAATTCTCATGCTACTTAGCGCCCATGATCGATCACCTAACACTGTCCTCCGCAAATTATGAAAAAAGTAAGAACTTTTATCAATCAGCACTTGCGCCATTGGGTTACAAACTCGTCAAAGAGTTTGGCAGTGATGTTGCCGGTTTTGGAATTGGAGATCGACTCGATTTTTGGTTAGCAAATGACAGCCAAAAAACTCAGCCTATTTTTCATCTCGCATTCGTCGCTGAAACGAGAGCCCAAGTCGACGATTTCTATAGAGCCGCTTTAGCGGCGGGAGGCTTGGATAACGGGGCACCAGGCCTTCGGGAAAAACACGGTCCAACCTACTATGCGGCCTTCGTTTATGATCCGGACGGGCAAAATATCGAAGCTGTTTGCAGGAAGTAAATCGGCGATTAATCTATGGGGTATTCGCGGTGATAACTCAAGGGTTCTCGGACAGGTGATTCCTGGTTTAAACGCAGTCACGGAATTGTTTGGTGCATCTGTGGGCGGCGGAGTTTGCGCGAGAACTTCCTCGTCTGTTTATTGCGGACTTGGGAATGATGTCATTTCTGACCCTACCGCCAGTCCGTCGATACCACTGACGGGCCCCATTTTCGTTACGGTCGAAAGTATTTGTTTTGCTCAGGGCAACGGAATTGCTTGCGAAGGTGGAGACGACGGAAATTTTGGAATTGGATATCCGGCCACAATGCCATCTACAAAAGTCGGAATAATCCACCCAACGCCGATCTTAACCGGTTTTTAATTTTATAGAATTGTCGCCCCTATGATGGCAAAAGGTCGGATCTTCTCATTACTCATTATAATATTCAGCCCAACGGCTATCTCTATCACCAGCTAAAGACAATTTGTGCCTATAAATCAAACCTGTTCCCGGAGCGCTCTCGCTTATAACAATATCCTCACTGCCCCCAAGCCGATCGGTGGCCGCAAATCCAATGCTGACAGCCTTTAAATTACCAATAGGAGACTTCGTATCTACCTGAGCATTTATTATCTTCATGTCGAGCGGATCAAATGCTTCGATCTCCAAATCCTTACCATCTATAACCAATTTAATAAGCTGGCCAGTTGCTACGTCTATCCAACCCTCTTTATTTTTTATATCGTAAGCTAATTGTTTCTCTTTGTAGTGAAGCGTCTTTTCATCCGCATCTAGAATTGTTACTATTCTGAACTCCCAGCCACCTTCCCAATCGCGGTAGGTAAACTGCTCACCCTTAGTAAACTTTTGTGTCTGCATTACAAGCTTGGCCAACTCGGCCTGTCGACGAACAAAGTAAGACTGGCTGAAAGTATAGCTAAATGCGGCTTGGCTTAAAAAAACTATTGTTGCCAATACGAAGTAAAACTTAGGCTTTCTCATAAATTAAATCCTTTCAGGTAATGATAAAACTGAAATGATCGTAGAATCAGGCGCCAAGCTTGTAAAGAAAATTAAATGCCATTTAAATGTTTATCCATTTTTGACATACCGTAAGTATCAATTGCCGCGCGCTGATTACATGATCGACAAAGTACCCGCAGATTTTCAATTTTTGAAGATCCTCCTAGAGCTTGAGCATGTATATGATCAATTTCAAGAGCATATTGAGACTTGCAATTTTCGCATTGGTTGTCGGCCCTTTTAAAAACTTCTCTTCTGATTTGCGCTTGAAATTGAGGTTGAGCCCTACCGACGCGGCGTTTTCTCGGCGCCGCGGTTTTTGATGGAGCCCATTCGTTCAAACCAAAGTCGCATAGAATCTCAAATAATTCTCCTAAAGAAAGATTTGGTTTTGTGTGCGCAAGAATGCCTTTTAGTTTCTCAATCTTTTGTCTGATTTCTGCCGAGGCAGTGAATTTCAATTCAATTTGAGTTTCAGAAATTGCGCTCATTCGATCTGGCCTTGCAACTTCAGGTGCCGAACTTAACGAAAAAACAATACGCTCAGCTTCTCGTACCGGCTTATTGGCAATTTGCTCTAGAACTGAAAGCTTTTGTTCAGGACTCATTTCCTTTAGTTGATTTTTCTTTTCTTGCCTGAATAAAGTCTGCGCAAGACCAATATGGGTCAGCGAAATCTTACCTTGATTTATTTTCCCTTCAATTTCAGGAACTTCTCTTAGAAGTTTCATAGCTGAAATTCGTCTGTATGCCTGGTCTTCTGGATAACCAAGATGCCTTACTGCAAAGTCAAATAATGATTTGAAACCTAAAGATGAAAATAAACGACGTCGATCAATCTCTCTAAGATGATATAGCACCTCGATCAAGAGTTCTCTTTCTTTACGAACCAGACCTTCTGTTTGTTCAATTAAGATTGCATCGTTTAGTGTTTTTAAATTCATTTGCCCCTCCATTTTTTCATTTGATTGGCACTTTATCACGGGTTTATTTATTCATATTTTTTGCGTTTACTTTAAGAGTGAAGGACTCAAAACAATCAAGCCATCCCCGTCGAAACTTCTGAAAAAGAACCTTTACTCGACGAACCTCGAGCCAAAGAATCGCCTTAAAAGTGATTCATTTACTTACAAAAAATCTTCACAACGTGAAGAGAGTTGGACGTCAAATGTTTTCTTTGTTTCGACGCAAAAATAAATTGATGATAAGTCCTCGCATTTTAGCACTTGAAGCCAATTCTTCTCCACTGACTCAAGCTCTGACCTGCGGAGATTTAACACTAAACATTTCGAATATGCCCACTCAATCACTGCAGTTTAATTGCTTCATTGATTTTTCAAAGTTAGAGGAAATCTGTCTCAAAAAGAGAGCTTTTCAGGAGACACCAAACTTGAATTTAAAAAAACTGGCAGCTTTTTTTATGACTGAAAAATCTATGTTCGCAAACAACTATTAAATTCAACCTGAATGCTTATGAGGGGTATTTGAATTGCACTACTAATAGATGTTTAGCTTTCAACCAAACCGGGGTAATTATGAAAAATGAATCAAAATGGATCAACTTACTCTTTATTGCGATTGTCAGCACTTTTTTTGCCGCTTGTTCGCAAAACAATTTCTCTTCAAATGAAGTCGTTGCGCAAAATGTGATTCCAAGTAAAGTCTTAGATTCACCTCTGGCTAGCGGCAATTGGGGCGCACAGGGAGCCAATCTTGTAGTTTCTGATAAAGGCGCAAACCTCAATTTAGATTGTGGTGGCGGTCAGATTTCTGTTCCGATTATGGTGAGTCCAAACGGAGAATTCGATATCAATGGTAGCTTTCAAAACCAAGGCGGAGCTGAACCAATTGGAGGATTTCAAGTATCAACAGTGCACTTTCATGGGGTCGTAAAAGGAAATAATCTCGAGCTGAGCTTTAGCATAAATGGCGCAGGCCCTGAAATACTGTCTCTTACTTTGGGCGTCACTGGTAAACTTTTATATTGCCTATGAACACCTGATTGAACCACTCCGGGAATAGTTTCACACTAGCCCTAGTCTAATTGATATTGAAAATCTCAGAGCCTAAGCTTAACATTCTAAACAATGCTTAGTTTGATTACTGATTTAATTGGCATTTTATTTTTAAGTGAACGAGATTTTATTTTTAGCTCAAATCTCGTTGAAGCCGGTCTGGTAACTCTAGGCTTGAGCAGTTTCTTTATTGCAGATTTGCCTTTACGTTGGCTGATTGTCTCTGGACTGCAAATTGTTTCATTTTTAATTTGTACGCCGTGGATTGGGAACCACAACTTTCCGATTCTCTTGATTTGCTTAAGCGGGTTTGCGATCGCGTTGTATTCATATAAAGATAAAGTCCGAGCGGCTCTGGCTTTTGAGAAGTGGCAAAGTCAATTTTTTTGTATTTTTATACTGCTCTATGCTTTGGCGGTTTTTGCAAAGCTCAATCATGGCTTTTTTAATATGGATGAGACCTGTGCGCTGTTTGTAAACCGCAGTCTTTTGCGTAAAATCAATTTATTAGATTTATCAAAATACTTTTCGCCCTATTTTCTCATTGCGATGACACTTTTTTGCGAAGGCTTTCTTCCGATTTTAATATTGAAGAATCAGTATCGAAAATGGGCCATCTTGACACTTCTGAGTTTTCATATTGCTTTATCACTTCACTATTTTGAATTCTTACCACTAGTATTAATTGGCCTACTTCCTCTCTTGCCTCCATCCGAACGCTCGACATTAAAAGTAATTTGGGAAGTATTTTTTGCTAAGTACAAATACGCGATCATTGCGCTAGCCCTCACTTATCATTCCCAAAAGTTTTATTTTGGTGCGAACTCCGCTTTACTTTTCTGTTTTGCCACGACCGGCTTTGCGCTAGCTCTACTATTGTCTTGGCCTATTCTGAAAATGATTTGGTCACTGACAACGAGAAGTCTTGTGCCGAAAATTAACATCAACTTACTAGGAGGCTTATTTATAATATTGATGCTCCTCATAGGGTTTGGACCCTTTCTTGGCTTTCGCAGCATTGGCTCATTCGCCATGTATAGCAATCTAGACAATACCGGAGGCGGAAACCATTTTTTACATTCTCCTTTGAAACTTTTTAATGAAGGTGATGAGCTAATTTTTCTCAATTCGAAAATTCGCCCGACCCTGAAAGTAATCATGCCGCTTTGGGTTTTGCCACGAACTAAATCTTCCTATGGAGTCCCCAAATTTGAATTGGGCCGCATTTTGACAAGAGCTTCAAATGAGCAAAGAGATCTGATAGCGCAAAATATTTTAGATCAAAAAATTGAAGCCGCTTCATTCATAGCTGAATATGAAGAAAGCCCATTGATAAAAAAACTTTTTTTTGGCTATCGACCGATCGTTGAAAACGATATGAATACTTGCCTTTGGTGAACGAACCAAACTTTTATTCGAAGAATTCGACATCCCCTACCGAATCAAAATCAAAAAATGCAGGCAGGAATATTTCTTTCATGAAATTTCGATCTAAAAATTCAAGGATAAGTGAGCATTGAATTTGTTGATTAGCGGTCTTTAATTTCCAGTGATCTTCAAAGGCGGCTGAAGCCGGATTGGGGGCAAAAAACGGAGCATCCTGGCTTCTAGTCACTAATGGACAGCTGACTTTTGCATAGCCTGCTTGATCTTCAACACATTGCTTTACGGCGCCAATCAACTGATTGCCATATTCTCGCATAAAATCATTGATCGCCGTTATGCTAAGCTCGGAATTAGTTTCACCCCGACAAAAATTTGCAAAGGCTCTGGCATCGGCATCACTATAATGAATTTTAAGTGTAATTCGAAACAAATTACAGTGCGCAAAAACCACTACCATCCAATCAGAAAGTGCTTTTGGCTCTTGGTTTCGTCCCAACTTTTCTACGCCCACTTCGGTATCATGAATCATATGAGAGAGGCGGAATCTTGAAACTTCCTGGCAAAACGACGAAAAGGTCGAAGAATAAATATTCTTACTTAGATCACGTGAGGCATTAGACATTGATTTCTTCCAAGTTAAAGGGATTATATTATTTTCGGAATTGAAGAATCAATACTTTAACAATTCTTGTTAAAGAGACACTTTAGATTTTGTAAAACTTAAAAACTAGCCTCTAGACGAGCTTGGCTTATGTCATCAATCAGCTGAACGCATGGTTTTGGCAGGCTTTGCCACTTCAGAATTTATTGAATCAAAACAGCTTTGACTCGTTTTGGGACAACCTAAAAATTTCCTTATATTTGGCTCTTTAAGTATGTTTGCATTCATTCTTTGAAGTGTCGGTGGATGTGAATCCTCATCGCGCATTGAAAGCCCTCTGGCAGCCTCTAGAATTTGAAGCTTGGGACTGCCTGATGCCAATTCCCTTTGAGTCTTCTCGGTACTTTTAGCTTCATAACAAGCAGTGGCTGCGAAAAATGAAATCGAAGAGACTCTCTCTAACTCTGATTTTGGCGGATGAATTTTAAGATAGGCTCCTAAGACTTTAGCGGACATCCAATCTGCCAGAACTTCTTGGTCTTGAACATTTCTCTGGCCTTTAGCAACTTCACGCAGAGCACATTCAGGTCGGACCTTTAGAGCTTCATGCAAATTGCGACGATCGCTAGGTGCATCGTAGTCCTTCGAATTCGTAGCCGTTCGATTTGCAATCACAGCATTAGAGATTGCTTCAATTTCTGAAGGAGTCATGCGGTAAAACTCCTTATCACTCCCCAAGAGACATTGATATTGTTTTTGAAATGGGTAGTGAGTCATTGAGTGACCGATTGCCTCAAGCTTGAGTATTCCTTGATCGACTAGCCATTTCGCAGGCGTAGGGTCTCCTTTGATTTCTGCTAAATCATTATTTGTTCTTTCAATTTTTGGAGGCAGTGCTTCGATATGACTCAATAGATTCTGAGACCCTGGGTGCTTAATTTGAAACTCCGCCCTTTTGCCTGGATCGGTTAAAAGACTATTCACTTTCGCAAGGCGATCATGATTGATTTTATAGAGTCCACTTTGTGCTGAGCAAGGATCAATTGAATGTGTAAACTCATGGGCAATAATTTGCACAAGGTTCGCATCAGGATAATTTACAATATTAGGACACAAAGTAAAACTGTGGTTGATGGGTTGATAAAATGCGTTTCCTAATACCCCCTGGCATTCAGAAGATTTTGAAGCTGAAGGATCCGTTGGATTTATATATTGAATACTTCGGATTTTCTTGATTAATGCCTTTTCCTCACTAGCTATGGTTTCTTCTTTTCTGCCATCTAAAATCTGATCAACAATTTCAGATCTT
>JAYUEN010000080.1:0-2296 GCA_043739185.1 Bdellovibrionales bacterium | reverse complement strand
GCGATTAGTTCGGCAATCGTGATGGCTGTTACAAAAGTAAGTCGCAAGAAAAAGCTCAGCAAACACTTTTGGAATTATCGGCCCTTTACGAGAGTTATATCGAGCTTTAAAGAGTTTTTAAATTTAAAGGACTATATTAGAATCAATCAGCTTGAGGGCTATGGCTGGGCTTGGGCCACTGCAATTAATATTGTCAAAAATTATTCGGGCTAATAGCCACAAGGCTCTGATTTAGGGACCTATTCCATTTAAAGCAAGTCAAAGCATTCAATTTCAATTCACCGGTCGACCAATTCTACTAAAGCTATAAACGCTGCACGTAAAGACTTGTCAAGCCACATGGACTGGCTTGATATTGTGCACTCGGCACTCTTAAGGAGAAATGGCTATGACAAAAATGCAAAGTAAAATTTATGAAATTCCGCTCAATTCAATTGATGGAAAAGTGTTTTCAGCTGAACAAATGAAAAAGAAAGTGGTCTTGTTCGTAAATACAGCGTCAGCTTGTGGATACACCCCGCAGTACAAAGGCCTTGAAGCCTTGTTTGAAAAGTATAAAGACAAAGGACTTCTTGTTGTTGGGGTTCCTTGCAATCAATTCGGCGCTCAAGAGCCAGGGACTGAAGCTGAAATTCAAAATTTTTGCGAAATGAAATTCAATGTAAAATTTCCCCTTTTAAAAAAGGCTGATGTGAAGGGAGCAAATCAAGTGCCGCTCTTCAAATTCTTAATCGAGAATTCACCAAAAAAAGAAGAGATCGCCTGGAATTTTGAAAAATTTTTGGTGGGTAGAGATGGTGAAGTACTTGAGCGCTTTAAATCCAAAGTGGAGCCCCAAGACAGCGTCTTAGTTGGGGCCATTGAAAAGGCTTTGGCGCATTGAATTTGAGCTGAGGGCTACCTATGGAGCTAAGGGTAAATTCGCTAAAAACAAGTATTTTTAGAGCGCATGATGATCTTGAGGAGTTTGTTGCAAGACATCTCAAGGCGCAGCAGCTTGAGAGAAGTATTTTAGTTATCACGTCTAAACTTTTTAGCCTAGCTGAAGGCCAAATTGCAAAGAAAACTGCGCATAAAAAAGAGGAATTGATTTTATCAGAAGCTGACTTTTATCTCGGCGAAGTCGGGCAGAACTGCCACTTAACAATTAAGCACGGACTATTAAATTTGACTGCAGGGATTGATCTCTCAAATTCAGAAAATGGGGACTATCTGCTACTTCCAAAAGATCCCTTTAAATCGGCGCAAAAGCTGTATTTTAGTTTAAAGAGAAAATTTGAGCTAAAAGAGTTTGGTGTCTTAATATCGGATTCAAAAACTCAACCGCATCGTGTCGGGGTAATGGGTTGCGGAATTTCTTGTTTTGGCTTTGAACCAATTGAGAATTTAATTGGGAGCCAAGATCTCTTTGGTCAAAAGCTTAAGATGACTCAATCCAATTTGATTGATGCTCTTGCTGCAAGTGCTGTATTGATGATGGGTGAAGCAAAAGAGCAGACTCCACTGGCTCTCATTTCGGGAGCGCCGGTGATCTTTACCGAGGAACCACAAAGCCTTAAATTCGATATGACAGAGGACTTGTATTATCCAATGTATCGCGATTTAATTGTCAAAAAGGAGATCAAATGAGCGCAAATATAATATTAACTGAGGATGCTCCAGCACCTGTGGGACCATATTCGCAAGCGGTAAAATGCAATGGATTTTTATTTTGCTCAGGCCAAATCCCCATCAATCCTAAAACCAATGAAGTTTTGAAGGGGAGTATTTCTGAACAAGCAGAGTTGGTGATGAAAAATATTGATGCGGTTTTAAGAGCTGGAGGCACTCACTTCTCAAATATCGTAAAAACAACTATTTATTTAACTGATATGAATGATTTTGCCACAGTGAATGAAGTTTACGGCAAATATTTTAAAACCAATCCGCCAGCGCGAAGCACGATAGCAGTTGCAGCTCTACCAAAGGGTGTAAATGTTGAGATTGAAGTATTGGCGCGAGTCTAATTGTTGAAAAAGCGAATTGCACTTATTTCAGTTTTGCTTTTTGGCATTCTGATAATTTCGCTTTATACCGGTGAAGCGAAAAAAATTCTGAATCAGAAGGTCAATGCCTGGAGCGAAGATGTTTCGGGAGACTGCGCCTTAGTTTTGACAGGGGGACCAAATCGAATTCGCGAGGGACTTGATCTGCTTGCCCATAAGAGCGTACAAAAGCTCATCATTTCTGGAGTAAATCCGATCACTGACTTTAAAGAGCTATTTCCGCTTTGGCCGTTTTATCCGGAAGTGCATGA
>JAYUEN010000079.1:0-6938 GCA_043739185.1 Bdellovibrionales bacterium | reverse complement strand
TTTCGGCCAGGCGATAGGCTCTCATCAAGGTTCTATAGCTGATTTTTGAAAGGCTAGCATCGGTAATTCGCTCTGCCAAATATTCGGCAACAAGGCTTGCTGTCTTTGTCGATTTGTACCATTGTTTGTTTTTAGCAGCCTCCAACAATAATGACTTTGCTTCTGTAGTAGTAATATCGATTCGCCAAGAAAATCCGCGCGATCTAATTGCCTCTCCGTCTGAAGTTTTCGGAAACGAATTGCAAATGACGACAAACTTTCCAAAAAACTCAAACTCTGATGCGAGCGCTTTGCTTGTGGTAGATCCCCATTTTAGAACCCTCCTGTTTGCCCGTTGAGGCCAGGTGGCTGCCTTTAGAAGAGCCATAGAGTTTTGATCGCTAAACAATCCAGCCGTGTCGTCTGCAACAACTACGCTTCCGGAATTTTCTGACAAGAAGTTGTAAAAGTTAAGTGGAGTTGAATAAGCTCCCAAATGTACACCCTCGACTCCAGCGAGTTTAAGCGCTTCATCTACCGCAGTTGTCTTTCCCCACCCCGGAGGCCCCTCTAGGATAAGAATGTGCTGATCTGGTACGGCAAGCAGAGTTTCAATATAGCTTTTGATTGCTGCAACATGATTCATCGACTTATCTCTCCTATTGAATTCGAGGCAAACCTCGACTGCACGGGAACTGCACTTTTGCACTAAAGAGCGAGCTTTTGGTAGCAAATTACTGCAATCGTGCAGTTTTTATGCAGAAACAGCACTTTTTGATTCGATCTCGAAATATTTTGCAACCTCTTATAGTGATAGGCTCAATATCTATCGTCGTATCTCACTCCGAACGACTTTCTTGCAGAAAAGTTACTGGATTTGCAAATCCTATCAATTTTAAAAGCTTGTTCCATATCTGTAAGCCCTTGGCTTTGACTCTTAGAAAAGTTGTATCTTGAATATTTTTGGCTTGTACTTCCGTTTTAGGAATTGATAGTCGCATTCTTGCATCAAATATTTCATTGAGACAAATTGGCCTTTTTTCATAGTAGAAAGTGGAGGTATCAGTTTCTTGGTAGGTAAGCTCCAAAATACGAAGCATTTCAAAAAAACTCTTGTTTTCATCATCGGTAAGTTGGCCATTGTCATGAGGTTCTGTGAGATATAGTCCCTTCGAAAAAACAGCATCAACAATTCCTATTTTGAGGGCTTCAGTAAATTGATCTTTTTTAATTGTTGAAACAATGAATACAGGGGATAGCTTGTTACGACCCTTGACTGCCTTGGCAAGATCCAGCCCCGTCACTTTTGAACGAAAGAAATAAGCGCCAAAGAAAAAATTAGTCGATTCAGGAAACTCATTTAGATCTCTCATAAAATCTTGAGGCGTATTGTAGCATTTTACTTTGCCGCCATTGTAGACATACCGACTTTTAGTTTTAAAAGTCATAAACTCGAGCAACATATCAATATCATCTACAATAACATTCAGTGCCTTTTCTTCAAATATTGAACCTGTTCCCATTGATTTTCCCTCCTAAATTTGTTGTTTTGTCGAAAGAATCTTGGTTTCTCTTTTTGCTCTTAAAATATATCCCACGATTGAAATAGCGAAGATTACAGCATTTAACGGATTCAGAATTACGTTGCCCAATTCCGCAATGAAATACCCAAGATACATTGGATGTCTGGTGATCTTATAGACTCCAGAGTGGCATATTTCACCGCGCTTTGCAGGAGCAACCCCCATTCGATCTCCAAGCTCAATAGTTGCAAGAGTTGAAACTAAAAAACCAAGAATATTGAGTAGTAGTGCAAAAATAATTAAATGATGATTTGACTGAGTGCCTTGTAGATAAAGCAAGGGAATAGCGCTAGATGTATATGCAAGTGCACGATTTGAAATTGAACTTGAGGTAATGCCACTTTGTCTAATTGCCAAAAAATATCCAGCGACCAAATCACGAAATGCTAAAAGAAGAAAAAATAAAATATGACTGTGATGCCATCGATAGATAGCTATCAAGGCAAAACAAATCATAACAATAGAGCCGACCAGCTTTCGCCAGTCGGCTTTCATTGACTGAATCAAATTAGACTCCAGGGCTGCCGCCACCGCCGACCCCGCCACCTTGGCTAGCCTCAGCACTATTTGAGTCATCGAAAAACCCAACAGCTTGAATAGCCGCAGTTACCGCCAAAAGAACCGCTACGATTGTAAAAAAGCGCTTCATCAATAAATCCCTCTTCTGCTGTCGATAAATTTATTTTCAACCAGTCTTACGACAGCTTCTGACTGATCGAGGTTCATAAAATGTGCTGCATTTTTTAAAGTACTAAAATCAAATCCACCTGAATGAGCATCTTTTTCTAAAAGATCAGAACTCACCAACTTATCCTGATCAGCTGCAATAAGCAGCTTGGGAACAGACGATACTTTTAAGGAATTGAAAAGTTGAGATTGGCCCAAAAAATTCGGCTCTACACCTAAAAAAGCACTCAAAGACATTTTATCGTTTAGGATGAGCTGCTGCCCTTTGGATAGAGATTCCTGTGAAAACCAAAGTGATTCATAACTTAAAAACCAATTCCTTAGATTTTCGAGAGTTTTATTCTCATTCCATTTTGTTTCTTTCACTACGATTAATGGAGTTTTAAGATTTTCATACTCAGTGGTGACGGCATTAAAAGTATTATGTGAAAGAGGCGACCCGAGACAAACCAAGCCTGCATAATCTAAATGTTTTCTCGCGAGTAGACAGGCCGCTTGATAGCCACCAAATGAGTGCCCTCCGATTATGATCGGTCTTTCAAGCACCTTAAGTTCGAGTTCAAAACTCGATAGAACAAAATCGAAATTTTGCTTTTCAGGATCTTTTTGGCCACCAGTACCGGGTGGATCTACCAAAACCAAGTCAAAACTTCGATTTAGAGTTTCTAGTCCAGAAAGTGTTTTTGAACTTAAGCCGGGTCCGCCTGGAATGAGGACAATAATAGGCCGATCTTTTGCTTCACTGGATTTGGATTTTAGAAAAGTTAAATTTGTTTTCACGTCATTCCTACTTCTGTACTCTGATTCTTTGCCGAAGTATTGGGTCCGCCATAATACTGTCGATTCCAAATTGTTTGATCCACCTGAAAAAGGTTGTCCGATGAATTCCCAATAAATCAGCAGCTCTATTACGATTGTTGTTTTCTTTTTCAAGCGCATCGATAATAGCCGAAGCACGAAGTGAGTCCTTTCGATTCAGCTTCAAGTTGTTATTCATTCCTAGCTTAGATTTTTTTTCGCCCAATGAGTCTAGGACAGCGGCTCGATCAATTGTTCGATTTGAGGTAAGTGTAATGATTCGCTCCATTACATTTCGTAGCTCCCTTACATTTCCAGACCAATCGTGCTCAATCAAAGCATCAAAAGCACTTGAGTCAATCTGAAACGACTTGCCCTTTCGTAGCTCCTCAATAAAGCAAGTCGAATAGAGAATTACATCTTCTGGTCGATCTCTAAGCGGCGGAATTTCTAAAACAAAAGTATTGAGTCGTTGAAATAGATCAAGTCTAAATTGATTATTCTCCACCATCTCTTGAAGATTTTTATTGGTCGCGGCAATAAATTGAACTTCGATTTTTTTATTTTGAGTTGAACCTACAGGTCTGATTTCCTTTTGCTCAAGTGCTCTGAGAAGCTTAACTTGGATGTCCAGTGAGCAATCACCAAGTTCATCTAAAAAGAAAATTCCTTTATTTGCCTGTTCAATTAGGCCAACTTTGTTTTTATTGGCTCCAGTGAAAGAGCCAGCTAGGTGTCCAAAGAGTTCTGACTCCGCCATTTCTTTCGAGATACTTGACATATTCGCGGCAACAACATGTTTTCCTAATTTTGTTGCAATATAGTTTGTTAAAACTTCTTTGCCCGTTCCAGTTTCGCCAGTTACTAGAATAGAACAGTCATTTGAGTTCGCTGTAATTTTATCTACTTTTAAAAGCAGCGATTTCATTAGGTTTGAGTTGGTCAAAAACTTTGATTGGCTGGATGATGCTAGACCCTGTCTTCGGCGCTCAAGTCCTTGGCGAATTGCGATGCGCAGGCTCTCTCGGTAGTCGCCATCTTTTGGAATAAATGCAACTAAATCTCGTCGGGTTGCGGAAACAACTCTTCGGGTGAGCTTATCGGAACTGAGCACAACGATAGGAATAAGGGGATCTTTCTTATTCAAATAATCAATAAGTGCGAGCCCATCCTCTTCTTGTCCTTCAAAATTGAGATCCACGACTGCCAGTTCGATCATAGTTTTTGAAAGGACGGACTTTGCCGAGCCAACAGATGTTGCCGTGCAAATGTCAAACTCATCCTTCAATGCGATCTCGGCAGCTTCTAAAATAAACATTTCATCGTCGGCTATCAGAATTTTTGACTTCATATATGAACCTCAAAACAAGCGCCACCTAAAGCCGACTTCTTTGCAATGATGCGTCCACCGTGAAGTCGTACAATATGATTTGCACTCGCAAGGCCATACGCCCTGCGATTTACTTTTGTTGAGGTTCCTTTTCCTTGCAGAAATGTTGATACACTTTCTGAGCTGATACCAGGTCCATCATCTTCAATTTTTATGATCGTTTTGTCGTTACGCTCCAGCAGGGTGACCTCCACATTTTGCCTGCATGCTTGCATGGCGTTTGAAACCAAGTTTGATACGGCTCTTCGCAACTGGCTCGAGTTATGGGCTATGATAACTGGTGAAGGTGGCATATTTTTGCTGACATGACAGTCTTTAGTCATGGCTTTCTGAGATTGCAAAACTCCATCTTCAATACATTCTCTAACATCTTCCAAAGACAAAATATCGACAGTGATTGATAAATTGTCTTTCGCTGATTTAATTTGTGAGACAATTTGATCGGCAAGCTTTGGAATTGCAATTGTAGCTTTCTCTTTATCGATTTGATCAATTGTAGTGTGCGCTGTTGCAATCATTTGCTGAAGCGCGCTCAATGGAACATCCAAGTCGTGAATAAGCAGCTGGTAAGCCTCGGCTGTCATTTCTCTCGCTTTGGCTATCGCTTTAATATCACGGCTGTCGGCGATTACTTTTTGAGTTTCGAGTATAGTCGCTTGGATCGCATCAAACTCCAAGATGCCGCTTTCAATAGTGTGGTCAGTTCTGTCGATATTTTGTAGGTCTCGAATCTGACTATCAATTTTTTGAATGGGACGGATAGCGGCTTGTACTAGCTTTTGAATTTGAAAAGCAAACAAGAACGAAACTGCAAAACCAAAAATAAGCATAATAGAAGCGCTTAGCAAACACATTTGAATAATTGGTGTGAGTGGAGAGTTTATAATGATAGAAGTTTCAGTATTTGGTCCACCCAGACGAAACACGTTCTTGGCGCTTATGATAAAGTCCTTCGATATTTGGCTGCCCGAAAAATCAAATAGCTTTGGTTCAGAGATATACGGCGTATCAAGTAGATTCAGAGATTTTGATGCGGCAACGATTCTATCATTTTTTATCAATAAAATTTCTGAACCTCTTTCTTGAGCAACTGATCGAATAAGTCTTAAGAGTTCAGTTCTGTCTTGAGACTCGACGAGAGTCGAGAGGTGGGGAGCCAATTCTCTCAAGATACTTTGATCAGAGGTGACTCTGATAAATAAAATTAAACTTGCCGTGAAAATGCTCAGAGAAATAGCTATCGCAAACGGAAAACCAAATTGGTAAACTCGTAATTTAGACGATATGTAGGTGCTAAGCTTTACTGATTTCATCTTGCCGCCTGATCGTGAGCAGACTTGCAACTGTCTTTGAATGAAATTTTTGTATAGTCGATGTAAACATCTGAAAGCAAATTTGGCTCAAAACCATTCACACACTCATTGATCCAATAATGTGATCGTGGATGAAAAAGATTAACTGTTACTGCTGAATTATTTATCAAATCAATAACCCTGGAATAGAGCTTGTCACGCACAAGTCGATCGGACTCAGTTCGAGCTTTTCGAAGAAGTGAATCAATATTTGGGTCTTTAAGGCCGCTAAAGCTCTCTGGATTATTAGATTCAAAATTTCTCGCCAAAAATTCTGTATCAGGATAATCAATATTCATTGCAACAACAAAGCCCTGAAGTGTTTTATCGGCGTAGCCCTTCATGAGTCTTTGCCAGTCCACTCCCCGGAACTCGATATTCCATCTATGTGCCCTTAAGTTTTTTTCAAGAAAGGCACGCATTTCCTTTTCTCGATTTAGAACATTTGGAAATAGAATTGTTATTTTATCTTTAGGAACTAATATATTTTTGCTTTTTCTTTGCGCCAATGTGGATTTATATCCAGGCATTCCTGGTGGTACGTAACCGAAAGCAGGGAGCGCGTCCGGATAAAAGTTTTTTCGAAACGCCTCAGTGTCAATACTATCCCTGAAGGCCAATCGCACATCTTTTCTATTAAATGGAGCTCGTCTTGCATTCAAACCGATGATCCAGGTCCACGCCGCAGGTGAATCAATCTTTAAACCAGATTTGAAAATCTGCTCAGTTCCGGTCAGGGGAAAGTTGGCAAGGTCATGAATTTCACCTAAGCTCGCTTGCTGATTAGCGAGCTTCTCATCAAGGGCTCTCAAAATTATTTTAGAAAGCTTAGTTTCTGTGTAATATTTTTCAAACTTAGAAAGTAAGATCTCCTTTGTATTTTCGGTTTTTGTAATCGAAACAAACTTAAAGGGTCCAGAACCAATTGGTGATTTAAAAAAATCAGATTTATTTACGAGATCATGCGGCAGGATCTTTGCAGTTCCTCCGGCCAATATCGATAGAAATGGCGGAAATGGATATTTCAACCTAATCAAAATGCTTGAATCGTCGTAACTGCTCAGGTCCCTCGAATCGAAATCGCGTGACAGTTTCAGCGGATAACTTATCATTTTTTTTGCGCGATGAGAAAAATGAAAAATATTTTCA
>JAYUEN010000078.1:0-2298 GCA_043739185.1 Bdellovibrionales bacterium | reverse complement strand
TCTTGTTGATTTGAAAAATGTTGCTGTCGACGGGACTCGTTTAAAGGGCCACACGAAGTCATCGGGTTCTAGTTATGACAGCATGAAAAGAGCGAAGGAATATATCGCTGAGAATTTAAAGAAGCTTGCTTCAGATTTAGAGGGTGATCGTGAGACTGAAAAACAAGCAGAGATTTTAGGTGAGATGAAGTTAGAGAGCTCTCGCACAAAGAAGATAGATCGTGCGATTGATCAAATTGAAAAAGAAGATAAGGACATGCAAAAGACTTCAAAGAACCGAAATCCCATTGGGGACCGCAAAAAATCTTTGAACGATCCAGAAGCACTGGAGATGTCGTACAGGAGCAATAGTCGAGCATATATGTTTGGTTACAACCCGCAAGTGGCGGTGGATGAAAAGAATCAAATTATACTTGCATGCCATTTGCATGATAAGGCTACGGATTATCAAGCACTCAAGCCAGTTTTAGATCAAGTTGAAGAGGTGACAGGTTCACATCCAGAATCAGTTTTATGTGATGCTGGCTACAATAGCCAAGAAAATATTTGCGCGGTTTATGGAGATGGCATGGCACCTATTTTTGCAGCAAAATCTGTTTATGAAACGGATCAAGAAAGGCCGCATGCCTTTGAACAGCTCACTTACGACAGCAGTACAGATGTCTATCATTGTTTGGCTGGTCAGCAGCTCTCTTATTTTAAGAGGAATCGAGGAGAAAAAAGTGAGGTAAAACTCCCAAAAGGATGTGACCTCTGCTTGAGGAGCCCAGAGTGCATTTTTTTTAAGAACAAAACGAAGACATTAGTTGTACCGAATGCCAAAAGCTTTGAACAAATGAAAAAGCATGTTCATGCGACCCGAACGGAGATCTATAAAAAGCACTACGCAGTTCGAAAGAAAATTGTTGAACCGGTGTTTGGCAACATTAAGCATAATAAAAGGTTCATGCTGAACGTGAGGGGACGAGCACGAGTCTCAACAAGGTTTTTGTGTATCTGCATTGCTCACAATATTGAAAAGCTCCTCGGCCAGAGGCTTCGTCCTGTGCTCAATTATCTGATAAGATGGACCAAGACGCTTTTTGCGATTAGGGAAGAGGTATTTATCTTGGCGTAGTTACTTCTCAAACTTTATAAAAATGATCTGAACCCGAAATTTTTATAAAAGCCCGGTCGAGCCCCACCCTCATAACTGATTGCCCGAATCCGAAGTTTTAAACATTTTACCAACTAAAAATAAGAAGACCCCGATTTAGAAACTAACATTTTAGCTTTCTTAGATTTTTAAACTTGCCACTCTTACAAGTCTTATTAGCTTTCTACACCTATGACTTCTAATTTCTTTCATTTTTTTCTGCCCACAAAAATATCTTGCCTATTATTGTGTATAGAGTAGCTTTTTAAGTTATGAAATCAATGCTGTTCATTACCGGAGTTATTGTGTTTGGATTATTCTCAAAACCTATTGAAGCCAAAAATGTCGATACCATAGCTTGGAACCAATTTACCCAGAGAATTGAGAAGGATCTACCAAAAAACAAAAGTGGCGTTTTATCCGGTCTTTCAATTTGGATCACCCTCGCCATGCTCGAATCAGGCGCAGAAAAGCAAAGCAAACAAGAATTGCGCGAGAGCTTAGGTCTTGGAGAACTCAAACTAGAGGAAATTGAAAAAACTCTCAAGTCTTTTACCACTTCTAAAGATTTTGAGCTCTCGATCGCAAACAGCTTATGGCCGAGCAAAAAACATAAATATCAACAAGAATATATCACAAATATCGCAAGGTATTTTAATGGCGAACTGCACTCGCTTGACTATGAAAAGGATTCTGAAGCCGCACGCAAACAGATTAACAATTGGGCGAAACAAAAAACCAACTCAAAAATTCAAGAGATCCTTGCCCCTGGCAAAGTGACCCCTGAGACCCTATTTATTTTAGCAAATGCTATTTATTTCAAAGCAAAATGGGAGGACCCATTCCAGTCACAATTCACTAAAGACGCAGACTTTCATTCTACGACAAAATCGACTCGCAAAGTATCAATGATGAACCAAACAGCCTATCATCAGTATTTCGAAGATAGTGACTTACAAGCATTGAGCATGAATTACAGAGGTGGCGAAATGTATTTACTTGCGGTGCTCCCACGCCCAGGTGTAGATATTTCCAAAGCCGGCTTAGATCATTTAGGACCGATTCTAAAGGGATTAAAAGAACAAAGGCTCATTGTCAGCCTCCCACGCTTTAAAATCGAAACAGACCTAGATGGACTCCCCACCCGCCTACAAAAACTTGGG
>JAYUEN010000077.1:0-2306 GCA_043739185.1 Bdellovibrionales bacterium | reverse complement strand
AGCGATGTATTCGCTCTATCACAATATGCTTCTACTTCCCCCAAAAGAGAGAGAATCAATTAGAATAAGAATAGCTGCCTAGAGAACGGCCTAGTTCAGCAAAAATAGGCCGGACACGAAATTTCGAAAATCATTTTCCAACATTATAAGGGGCCAGTTTTAAGGGAACACCTTGATTTGGCCTAACAATGATATCAATTCTTTCATGGAGCTAAATACCTGAACCTGATTTAGTTTCGGCCTTGCCGTTTCTTCGGATTGGTAGTGTAGAACTTGCATTCCTGCTTTTATTCCAGCCTGAACTCCTAAATCACTGTCTTCTATTACTACACACTGACTCGGTTTAAACTTCATTTCTTTACAGGCGTGCAGGAAGAGGTCTGGCTCGGGTTTCCATTTTTGAATGGTGTATGCTGAAAAAATATTTTCACCAAAATATTTATCTAGCTTTGTGGTTGCCAGTGACCTTTTGGTTTTTTGCACCGGTGCATTTGAGGCCACACACATTGGATGCGAAATGTTCTTTAAAACTTCCTCAGCCCCTTCTATTACCTTGAGCTCTCGATCAAAAACAATATCCATTCTTTGTCGATAATTGGCTTCAAAATCTTGAGGCAAAAACTGATTGCTCAATTTTTCAATTTCTCTTAAGCACTCTTTCATATTGCGACCTTTAAATCGACTGAGAGCTTCAAAGGCAGACATTTGAATATTAAGTTCTTGGAGGTAATCAACTAGAACTTGATTGGCAAGATTTTCGCTGTCGACTAGAGTGCCGTCGCAATCAAATATAATAAGCTTACTCATAAGTCGCGCCGGCCTAATTCTATTGTTCTTTTTTACTGTCCGATAAATCTCCAGAAGTCTTAACAGAAGTTTTGATTGGAGTCACCTTAGCTTCGGAATTCAGCTGATCTTCAGGCACCAAAACATCTCCAACCCTAAGACCCAATTCGGCGTAATCTGGTGTAATTGAAATGAGCCGACAGCCTTTAAATGCATGGCTGGTCGCCTCAAATTCCGGAGTCGAATTTTCGATATTTTTACAGAACTCTTCGTTTGCTTTTGGGCTCGCATAGCTATGAGTACTGAGAAGTAGAGAAACACAGGCTACAAGTATTTTCATCACGACTCCTTTTGGTTTGTCTAACAATAGTAAACAAATTTGAACTCGGCTTAAAGACTAGAATTTCATGACATTAGTCCTGAGATAATCTGAGAGAATGCAGGGTGATATTGAATAATCCAGCAAGAGCACCGGTCTCTTGTGGCTGAGGTAAAAACTCAGGAATGACTAAATGCCTTTGGTCTTCTGCAATCGCTTTAATATAGAGATCATGATCGTTGAGAGGCTCTCCCTTAAAATACATCTGGGCAACAACATCTCTGTAACCCATGCAAGACACTTTAAAATGAATATGAGGCGCGCGCATCCAATTTTTATCTGCAGGGTATGGCCCTGGCTTAATTGATTTAAAAGAATACTCACCCTCTTGATTTGAAAAATCTTCGCCCCAATATTTAAAGTAAGGATCAAGAGGCGCTGGATTTGTGTCACGACTGTGATCATATTTGCCGCTTGCACAAGCTTGCCAGATTTCAACTGAAGCACCGACGACTGGACGACAGTTTTGATCGAGTATCTTACCCCTCATATAGATGATTTGACCAATTGTCCTATTCAAACTACCAGAGTTCGAAGTTAGATCATTGTCTTTATGAAACTTAGCTTCTCCAGGAAAGTAAGGACCTACTGCCTGAGTCGGTGGAAAATCACATTTTAAATCCATCGCGTGAGCAGAAAAACCAATTGAGCCCGCCAAAGCAGCGCCCCATTTCAGAAATTGCCTTCTATTTTTAGCGGGTGGAGGAAGATTCACAAATTTTTTCATCAAAAAATCTCAGACTTGTCACCTTCTCAAATGAGGTTCTGGCTGCTCCAAAACGCTTCATTAGCAAATTTTTCGCACGACCTTTGCTACCAACTTCATTTGAGAAGACTCTTCGACATTTCTCATTTTAACCAAATAAATGTCTCGAGCCGAATTTTGCAGAATCGACTTCCTAATTTCAAACTCGTGTAGCTGAAGACTTAATGGCCGACTCAAATTAAGTTGTTTTCCTACAAACAGTGGAACAAAAATAGCAGCACTTCCCGCGTAGACAAGCTGCAAAGCCATTGCCAAAGTATTTGAACCGTACTTGATTTGACGATTCGTCTGGGTTGGCCATCCATCGCGAGACTTTAAACTGAGCGGATTATTCTTAATTTCAACATTCGGAATAACAAAAGGGATTTCCCCTAA
>JAYUEN010000076.1:0-6970 GCA_043739185.1 Bdellovibrionales bacterium | reverse complement strand
GTTACCAAAAGCTCTCTCAAGCGATCCTTTGAACTACTAAAATCAAAACCCAAGACAATGTTTTTGTCGAATCTATTTTTCAGCTCGGGCCAGTTTAGGGCTCTTGGTTCGCGGCCCAGAATTTGATTCCAGGCAATTTGCGAATCAGAAGCCGAATCCAAACATAAACTAGTGGTCGCAGCCTCGAGTGAGTTTTCGAGCTCATTTTCAATCGCTAAAAGATTGAAGGTCGGGGAGCGCTCCGTAAGATCCGTTAAGATTGGCATCGGATCTTTTTTTAGATGATAAGTTAAAAACTGTTTTCTTTGGTAAGTTTGACTCTCAATTTCAATTAGATTGTGTAGACTGTTCAAGTCAGTTTTTTTTAAAAAATCCACGTAATTTTCAAGTTGCACTTTAATAGAAATAGCATTTTCTGCAAGTAAGCGTGCCCGAGCGGAAAAGAGCGCCAGACCGCAAGCCAAATACAAGATGGATGAAGCTTGTAGCCTAGTAGATCCGCAAATTGCCTGTGGACCACTTTCTAGGCTCCACGACTTGATATTGGAGTGATCAAAGATGCTTTGACAGCGCTGCAAATGACTAAGCGAAGCTTTGGAATTGCAGAATAAGAAGTAACTTGGATACTTCGAATGTAAACAAGCTTCAAGCGTTGCCCCGATTACAAATGGCGTTTCCCCGCCTTCGGTGCAGCTCACCAGTAAATCATTTTCGTTGAATCCCAGCTCTAACAATTGCCTAGCACCGTATTCAGGATGATCCTCAAAGTTTTCAATTGATTTCACCAATGCATAATCGCCGCCGGCAATGAATCCAACGATACGATTTGAATAAGGAGAGTTTGAGTCTGAAAGCGACTCGCGCCAATTGGTCTCAAGGCTGATCGAAAGTCTTCCGGTAGCGCCGCACCCACAAAAAAATACTCGGCCTTGTTTTTGTAAGCAATTGAGCATGGCTTGAGAAAGTTCTTCAAGCTGAACGCTATGCTTTAATAAGTTTGATAGGGCTTCAATTTCAATTTCTTGAAAGAGTTGAATTGCGGCGGACAAATTCGATTGCGAGAGCTGAGAAAGTTGCGTGGTCTTGGGATGAGAAGACTCAGTAGCGAGCTCTCCCAACTGAAATTGCGAAGCTTCTTTTAAAAATTCGCTGACTTTGATTTGATGTTTTGTTTTCACCTGCGGGCTAGCATAGCCTAAGCCCAGCCGAGGTTAAAGAATAAATTGTTATATTATTATCAACTGAAGAGCCTTGTTCGCTACTAAGCCCACAAAAATTGCTTAATCTTTGCTCTCATTTTGGCTAGGCGAGGATGTCTCTCGAGTCTACGATTTTCGATCGTAGACTGCTCAATTTGCTCATACAAAACAAGATAGTTAGCTCGTACCAAATGTTGGTAGGTCTTACGAACTACGTGGCGCTTCATGACTTCATGCATGCGTTGCGGTCCTAGATTATATGCTTCAACGTAAAACTGGCCAGAGCCATTGAATTTTTTTCGAAGGTAATCAAGATAAGCAACTCCGAATTTGATGTTTTGAATTGGATTGTAGAGCGAATATTGCTTGCTCCAGGCCAACTGGTATTTTTGAGCAATCCATTTTGCGGTCGAGGGCTTTATCTGCATAAGGCCTTGTTCGCCATGTTGACCCAATGCTTTGGGATTGAATTTGCTTTCATTTTCAATAAGAGCTACGAGAAAAAGCGGATCCATATTATAGAGTGTTGCTTGAGCGACAAGCGTATCGCTAATTTTGTGGCTGCGGGATTGATAGCGCTCTGGCAATGAGGCCTTTACTTTCTTTACTATAAAATTCTTAATTTGAAGTTCATTGTAATTATTGCGAGCGATATTTTCTGTAAAATGATCGTCTAAAATCTCAGTGGCTTGAATGATGCGAGTTCTGGATGCGCTGATTTTGTGGCGATTCAAAGATTTAGATTGTGCCAATGCAGGAGAGCTTTGGCGATTCAATAATACAAGAGTGAAAACCAGAGATAAAAACAAGGTGCTTATAATTTTTTTCATATGAACCTCAATCCCATAGGATCATTTGGTCTTGAAATAAATTGTCCCATAAGAAGACAGTTTGATTTCAATTTCATGTTCGCCAACGAGGTACGTACAATTTTTTATTTGGTTTAAGATAAGAAAAAACGATCAGCAGAATCTGTATATAGGATGCCACAGAATTTCAAAAAACAAAAATTTCGCCTAACTTTTGTATCATTTTAGAAAGAGGACATTCAAATCGATTATAACTTGAAAGGACTGTTTCAATATGAAACAGAAAAGCGGGTTGATTTATTATTAAGCGGAATTGGGCACAAAGCTTTTGGGTGAGATTAGCTTTTAAATCAGTCTTAGTGGCAGCAGCAGCGGTTAGCAGTTTGGCAGTTTCGGTCTCCGTTAACCGAAATCTGGGTGCCCGACACTGAAGTCTTTCATATTTTACCAATTTCTCCTTTTTTGTTGCAAATTATTTGCAGGGGTCAAAGAATAGCTCATGCTCTCATTCTTTATCGCCAGCTTTACAACTTTGTTCACGATCGTGAATCCTATGGGGGCTGTCGGGCCTTTTTTAGCAATGACTTTATCCGAAACCGAGAAACGAAGACGAGAAATGGCGATGAGGGCCTCGATTGTCAGTGGGGGCGTATTGGCTTTTTCTGCGGCCGTTGGCGCTTTTGTCTTTAAATTTTACGGCATCACTTTGCCTGCTCTGAAAATTGCAGGCGGGATTCTCTTGTTCTTTGTTGCTTTTGATATGTTAAACGCGAGGCCTTCAAGGTCTAAACAAACAGTTGAAGAGGAAAAAGAGGGAACACTCAAAGAAGATATCGCAGTTTTTCCTCTGGCAATTCCACTCTTATCAGGTCCTGGCGCCATTGTGAGTGTGTTCATTCTCACCGATAAAGCCGTTACCATGGAGCGCCACATTGGCCTATATGCCGCCATTATGGTTTCATCTTGCTTGGTGTATTTTGTTTTGCGCGAAGCCCACCGAGTGGTTCGCATACTAGGTCAAATCGGCGTTAACGTCACATCTAGGCTAATGGGATTGGTGCTAGCGAGTATTGCCATGCAATTCATCATTGATGGGCTTAAGGCCGCATTGCCTGGCTTAGTTTAGACCGCGGCATTTATGCAGTTGTTCTAAACGAAGCTAAATAGGGCTCCCAACTATCCGGAATATGCGTAAGTGAAAACTCCTGTCGAATCGGCGGAAGCCAATTGGGCATACGAGGTTCATTTAAAAGAGGCATTCCGGCAGCAAGTGGAGTTCGATTGGCCTTTCGATGATTGCATTCTCTACAAGCTGTAACGACATTCGACCAATCCTTTCGACCCATTTTACTTGCAGGAACAACGTGATCAAGAGTGAGTTCGCGCAAATGAAACTTCACGGCACAATATTGGCACGTATAGTTGTCCCTCATATAAACATTTTCTCTTGAAAACTTTATGCGCGTAGATTTTCTGGGAGAAACATATTTTTTTAGACGTAATACACTCGGCAGTTGAAAATTCTGGCGAGCAGAACGAACAATTGTTAGATTATGATATTCTAATACTTCGACTTTATCTTGGAACCAAAGCATCATTGCTTTTTGCCAGGACACAAGTTTCACAGGCTGGTAACTTGAATTGAGAACTAAGGACCGAGAATTGGCGAGATGATTGAAGGCACACCTCCTAAAGTGTATGATTTTGAGACATCATTCATCTAAGTGGTTTGCCATTCCGCTTAGATCACTACTCCTTTAATCATCTCGCAATTCAAGAAAAGCGCAAGGGCCAGTTCCTATATTTATCTAAAAACACATGGTAAGGCTTAGTTTGAGTCACCTTCAAAAATTATTATTGTAAACATCAATTTATGTTTGGCTTAAGAGCCGGTAAGCTCCAATTTACTAGCGGGGCTCAAGGACTGAATTTTCTCTCTGTGTCCGAGGCGTTTCTCTTTCCATTTTGAAAAATTTTTTCTCGAACGCTTCAAAAGCTTGTGGGCCATATCTGCAATTTGAGAACTCTCCGCCCGTATAAAAAAATTTCCGGCATTAGAGTGAATCTCGATACTTCCTTTATAAAGGGCGTGTTCATAAAGGCCTTCCTTAACAATATGGGCGTTCATTCGAGAAAAACTTGGGCCTTCGAGGAGCAATTCCTGAAGTAAATTTCCCATAATTTCTTGGGTATTGTCTGAGGGATGAAATCCTTTGTAGTTAATACTCACTTTGTTTGTGAACATATTTTCTCCTTAGATTTAAGCGTTCATTGAGCCTGCGTTTAAGATGATTCTGACTCATGACATGTCAAGGGACGAAAAAGGTAAATTTAAAGTGAAAAATTGGACCAGATCGAGCTCGAATGATCTAGTTTTTGACTAGCCACTATCTTACGCAGGCTCTAGACTATATTTGAAGGAAGGACTATTTATACTGATTCGGAGCAAGCTATAAAAACTCATTTGACGGATTCCTGGACTAACGCCATTATGTAAGAGTCTAATTTCAGAGTGAAGTGGTCCAGCAAAATGATCCGATTATTTGATCAAATTGTTTGATCAAATCCTTTGATGAAAAGGCAAGCTTCAAAAAAAAGCCAAAGATTAAAAGTGAGCTAAAAGTGGCAGTTTCTCAAACCGTACTCAAAAAATGGGTCTTTATAGGTGCAGGTCAGACGCATTTATTAACACTTCGAAATTTATTAAAAAAAATTCCTGCAGGGGTTGAAATTTTTTTCGTAAGCAATCAGAGACAGACTCCGATAGTCGAAATGTTTCCCGCCTATATTGCGGGCTTATACAAACAAAATGAATTTTATGTTTCTCTAGAAGGCTTAGTCAAAAGTGTTAATGGCAAACTTATTGATTCACAGGTCATGGCCATCGATCAAAAAAATAAAAAAATTATTTTGGCCAATTCAGAAGAATTAGAGTTTGATTTGCTGTCCGTAGATTGTGATCCATTTTTATCAACCGAAAATTTCATTGGTGCGAATCAAAACGCACATTTGCTATTGCCGATTGAGGATTTTCAAAATTCTATTTTGAGGTTTTGTCAAAGTTTAAGAGGCAAGCGAAAAATTGATTTGGTCTTCATTGGAGGCGGTCTACTCAGTCTTGAATGTGCTCTTGCATTGAGGCAAAGGCTTAAAATTTACGGCGCGGATGTTTTTGTACATATTCTCGAAGTGGATTCAGAAGAGGATGCAAAATGGGGCGTTGGACCCAAAGTTGACAGTGAAATTCGTAAGCACTGTGAATCTGTGGGGTTTAAATTTCATACGAACGCTAAAGTAAAAGAAATATTTGCAACCGAAGTATTGCTGGCTGATGGCAGCCGGCTTAAGTCTGATTTTACCAGTTTAGCTCACAGTATTCGGGCACCACTATTTCTTTCAAAGAGTGACTTAGAGGTGCACAAAGGTTTTATTGCCATCAATCATTTTTTACAAGCGTCGAACTCACATATCTTTTGCGTGGGCAATACCTCAAAGGATTCAAGTAAAAAATGGATTCCTTCGAAACGCCAAATCCGTAAGCAGGCGAAAGTTTTGAGCCAAAATTTACGGGCCTTGAGTCTGCAGACTAAGCTTAAAAAGTATCGACCAAACAAATCAGATTTTCGACTCATGATCGACGGCAAAGGCGGAGCTTTTGGCGTGAAGGGCTCTTTTTACTTTAGACCCTCACAATTTTTATGGAGCTTAAAAGACTGGGTTGATAAAAAGTTTTTAGAGAGCTTTCGAATACCAGAGAAAAATGGCGAAAAATCGCCTCCACATACTCACGATAAAGAAGTTTCAAAAGAACAACATGCTTGATAATGAAACGAAAACTGAAATCCTCAGGCGACGGACATTCGCTATTATTTCACATCCTGATGCGGGTAAGACCACTTTAACTGAAAAGCTTATCTTTCACGGAGGCGTCATTCGTGAGGCAGGTGAAGTGAGGGGTAAAGAGGGCGTAAAGGCAGCCCGGTCTGATTGGATGGCACTTGAACAACAGCGCGGAATTTCGATTACATCAAGTGTTCTACAATTTGATTACCGCGGGCTTCGTATTAATTTGCTCGATACCCCGGGCCACAAAGATTTTTCGGAAGACACCTATCGGACTTTAATGGCTGCCGATTCGGCTGTAATGTTGATCGACGTTGCGAAGGGCGTCGAAGAGCGAACCAAAAAGCTTTACGAAGTTTGTCGGTACCGTAAAATGCCGATTTTTACCTTTGTAAACAAATGTGATCGCGAAGGTAAGGCTCCACTTGAACTCATCGATGAAATTGAAACCACTTTGCAAATGAATTGTTATCCTATCACTTGGCCACTGGGTCTTGGGGGACTGTTTCACGGAATTTATCATCGTCTCAAAAAACAAATTATTTTAATTCATTCTGAAAAGCAGGATTTAAGTGAAACTTGGCCGTTGATAATTCCTGTCAGCGATTTAGATTCACCAATTTGGGCAGAGCACCTTCATCGTGAAGTGATTCATCAGGCAAAAGAAGAGATTGCTTTAGTTGATGGGACCTTGGGTGAGTTGAGTCACGAAAAGTTTTTAAATGGTGAATTGTCGCCGGTTCATTTCGCAAGTGCGAAGCAAAATTTTGCAGTCGATACTTTTCTTGATTTTTTCACTGAATTTGCACCGCCGCCATTGGCAAGACCTTGTCGGGATGGAACAGTCGATCCTTTGGATGATAACTTTGCAGGCTTTGTTTTTAAAATTCAGGCCAATATGGATCCCAAACATCGAGATCGAGTTGCCTTCATTCGAATATGTTCTGGCAAGTTTGAACGCGGTATGAAAGTACAACATTCAAGACATGATCGCGAAGTTCGCCTTGCTTTTTCTAATCAGTTTATCGCCCAAGATCGCGCTACTGTTGATGTCGCGTATGCTGGCGACATAGTGGGCGTAAACGATACCGGAAATTTTCAAATTGGTGATTCAATATA
>JAYUEN010000075.1:0-57685 GCA_043739185.1 Bdellovibrionales bacterium | reverse complement strand
GGATTGATACACCGAGCTCACAAAAACAAATTGGCCTCACCATTTTACCCGGTAGGGGCGATCGAAAGCGAAATCTCAAGGAAGATCTCATGGCAATACGAGAAGCCGGAATTACCGACATTGTTTGTCTGGCTACGCCTTCAGAGCTCAAAAATTATGGCGTTCCTGATTTGTTGAAAGAATATCAAAACTTTGGATTTGATATTGAAGCTTTTCAAATTCGAGATGGCAAAGCACCCTTGACTAAAGATCTCAAAAAATTATTGAATCAGATTCAATCCAAACTGGCTCACAATCGGAAAATTCTCATTCATTGTGTTGGCGGTTTGGGACGCTCAGGACTTGTGGCGGCCTGTTTTCTCAAAAATATTGGTTACTCTTCTGAAGAGGCTATTGCAACCGTGAGAAAGCAGAGATCGCAGCGGGCAATTGAAACCAAAGTGCAAGAAAGTTTTGTTAGACGATTTTAAGAATTCAAAAAGGCTTTGAGTTCTTTGGTTTGAGCAATGGTATCTCGGTACCCAACTTCAACTAGTTTTGCGCAGAACTCTGGCTCAAAGAGTAAGTAGCTGGTAATTTCAGAGGATTCTCGACTCGATCCGAGTCCTCCGAGTAAATAGCGGATGACAGGTGGCATGCGTTCAAAATTTCCGCTCGCAAAGTGACCGATGTCCAAAGAAGGTCTGATCCAAAAGTGTTCGATTTTTCGAAGATTCAAAGTTTCAAGTCTATCATTTTCAATATTGTCTAAAGTGCGATTGATGCGATCAAGTCTCTCCATATCGAGGTCGATGGCATCGAGTAAGAGGGCATTCATGATGACACCTAAAACACGCGCAATAGTTGGTTCATAGTCTGGTGCAATCGGGGGGGCTGCGCTATCTGGTCTACGCACGCTGACCACAATTATTTTCTCAGCACCGAGATGAATGGCAGAACTCACAGGGGCAGTATTGCGAACACAGCCATCTCCGAAAAAACGACTGCCAATTTGTACTGGCGGAAAAAACAGTGGAATTGCACTCGATCCTAAAATGTGATCCACACCAATGAGATCTTGTTCGCCCCGTCTACGATAGCGATCCCACATTGGAAGTTTCTGAGCGGCCTGAACAAAGCTCACGCTTGTGGCACTTGCGTAATCCATAGCGGTAACAGAGAGAGACTCAAGACATCCGTCTTGTAGATTCTGGCCGATTTTTTCAATTGAAACATTTTCGCCAATGAGCTTTCGCAAAGGATCTGTATTTAAGAGTGAGCGCGCCATCTTTTTATCATAAAAGGCACCAAAGGTCGTGTCGAGCGCCCACTTCAGACCAATTTTACCTAGTGAGAAGGCATCGGTTTTATAAACCTGATCCGCATGAAGACTTGACCAAAGTAAATTCAATTTCTCGGCGGCAATTCGCGGATTCTCCCAGTGGGAAGCTAAAAAGCTCGCGCTAATGGCGCCGGCACTTGCGCCGGTGATAACTGAAACTTTGGTTTTCTCGGTCTCAAAAATTTCAGTCAGAGCTTGCATCACGCCGGCTTGATAAGCTCCGCGGGCTCCGCCGCCAGAGAGTACAAGACCAAGCTTCTTTTTTTGTTTTGCTGCCATTGCTACTGAAAGCTCTCAATAGGCAGACAAGAGCAGACTAAATTGCGATCGCCGTGAGGGTTATTCACGCGCGCAACTGCAGGCCAAAATTTATTATCTTTAAGCCAAGTTGCCGGAAAACAAGCGGTTTCTCTCGAGTAAGGTCGATCCCAAATGGTCCCCATGACGTCGGCCTGTGTATGCGGTGCTCGCTTCAAAGGATTATTGAGTTTGTCAATTTTGCCAGTTTCGATGAGTCGAATTTCTTCGCGAATTTGAATCATGGCATTGCAATAGCGATCGAGCTCTGCTTTCGACTCACTTTCGGTTGGCTCTAGCATCAAAGTGCCGGTAACTGGCCAAGACATTGTGGGAGCATGAAAGCCGTAATCCATAAGGCGTTTAGAAACATCTTCAGCTTCTACACCAAAGGCCTTTAGGGGCCGCAAATCTAAAATACATTCATGCGCAACAAAACCATTTTTACCACGATAGAGGATCGGATAATGTTGAGAGAGTTTCTCTGCCATATAGTTGGCATTCAAAATTGCCACTTGCGTAGCTTTCTTCAGTCCTTCAGCACCCATCATTTTAATATAGGCCCAAGAAATACAAAGAATAGAACTACTCCCGAAAGGTGCGCTCGAGACTCTTTGCACGGGTGTCGAATTGAGGTTTTTGGTAGTAGTAGGTAAATATTGTATCAAATGTTCTCGAACACCGATCGGACCAACGCCAGGGCCACCGCCACCATGGGGAATGCAAAAGGTCTTATGTAAATTGAGATGGCAAACATCGGGACCAAATTCACCTGGTCGGCAAAGGCCAACCAAAGCATTGAAGTTTGCGCCATCCATATAAACTTGGCCACCATTTTGATGAATGCAGTCGCAAATATCTTTAATGCCTTCCTCAAATACTCCATGAGTTGAGGGATAAGTAATCATCAGAGCAGCTAAATTTTTTGAATGTAAAGTTGCTTTGGAAGCCAAATCTTTTACGTCTACATTTCCGTCTGAGTCGCAGGCTACGATGATGACTTGCATGCCTGCCATGACTGCGCTCGCAGGATTGGTACCGTGTGCTGAACTAGGAATCAAACAAATATTTCGGTGCGAATCTCCACGGCCTTGATGGTATTTGCGTATTGCAAGTAAGCCTGCATATTCACCTTGTGAGCCAGCGTTTGGTTGTAGACTTACCCCGGCAAAGCCAGTGATTTCGATCAGCATATTTTCAAGCTCATTGATGAGACCCTGATAACCCAACGTCTGATTTTGAGGAGCAAAGGGATGCATATTCGAAAATTCAGGCCAAGTAACCGGAATCATTTCAGCAGTAGCATTTAGTTTCATTGTACAGCTACCGAGTGGAATCATCGAGTGCGCTAAAGACAAGTCTTTGCCCTGAAGTTTAAATATATAACGAAGCATTTCAGTTTCAGAATGATAGTTATTGAAAACCGGATGAGTTAAAAATTTTGAATTTCTTAGTAGCCGAGTCGGAATTTGATCTTGTGCCTTGGCTTCGAGTTCCGAAAAGCTGAATGTTTGATTTTGCGTTTTGATTTCTGCAAACAACTTGAGAAGTTCCTCTACGTGCTTTGGCGTAGTCGTTTCATCAAAGCTCAAACCAAAGAGTATTTTACTTTTGAAAGCAGCGCCAAAGTCCCATCGAAGGTTGAACTCATGTTTCTCACTGGCAGATTTTAACTTTTGTGCCCCTGGCATATCAATTTCAAAGCTGAGCGTATCAAAGAAATAGCGATTCTGCTGTTGATAGCCTAAACTTTTCATTGCACTTGCAAAACTCGCAGTCAATCGGTGAATACGCCTAGCAATTTTAGTTATTCCTTTGGGGCCATGGTATACAGCGTACATTCCAGCGATGACAGCCAAGAGAACTTGCGCCGTGCAAATATTGCTGGTGGCCTTTTCGCGGCGAATATGTTGTTCACGAGTTTGCAAAGCAAGTCGCATCGCCGGATTATTATTGGCATCAATTGAGACACCAATAATTCGGCCAGGCATCGAGCGTTTCAGTTCATCCTTGGTCGCGAGATAAGCGGCGTGTGGACCGCCAAAACCAATGGGTACACCAAATCTCTGCGTTGAACCAATGGCGACATCGACGCCAAACTCTCCTGGAGGTGTGAGCAAACTAAGCGCTAAAATATCACAAGCGGCAATGACGCTAATCTTTTGATCATGAGCTCTTTTGACAAAATCAGCATAGTCAAAAATTTCACCGCTCGAAGTGGGATACTGAATCAAACAAGAAAAAAATTTTGCACTCGCACTTTCATCGAAATTGAATTTTTCATGATCCCCAATAACCACTTGAATGCCCAGCGCTTCGCAGCGAGTTTGTAAAACTTCAAGTGTCTGCGGATGACAATCTTGAGAAGCAAAAATACTATTGGCATTCTTTTTACTCGAGTGAGAGTAACACAAATGCATGGCTTCAGCGGCAGCGGTGCCCTCATCTAAAAGCGAAGCATTCGCAATAGGAAGACCGGTGAGGTCAATCACCATGCTCTGAAAATTAAGCAAGGCTTCTAGTCGGCCCTGTGAAATTTCAGCTTGATAGGGAGTATAGGCCGTATACCAGCCCGGATTTTCTAAGATATTTCTTAAAATCACATGCGGCGTGAGGGTACCGTAATAACCTGCTCCAATAAAAGATTGGTAGACTTTGTTTTTCTGAGCAAAGGCCCTGGCTTCTGCCAACATGCTCTGTTCGCTCATCGAGGGCTTTAAATCAAGGGACTTCGAGCTCAAAATCTTTTGCGGAACAGTTTTCTCTGTCAGCTCAGCCAATGATTTTAAGCCAAGGCTCCTGAGCTCCGCCTGAATATCATCGGGGCTTGGACCGATATGTCTATGAATAAATTCGTCATGATTTTCAAGTTTTGAAAAATCCATCTTTTCTCCCCGTGAAATAGCGCAACTCAAATCAATTCAATATGCCTACTTAAACAGTCTTCTTGCTGGCTTTTTTTGACGAAGCTTTACGTTGGGACTTCTTCTTCTTTCCTAAACGAATAGAGCTCACTTTGGCCTGAGTCTCGGCAGAGGCTTTTCTTAGAATGACCACCAGTTTGTTAACTTCTAAGCCGATTTGCTTTTCAGCTCGAATGACGGCTTTGCGTATTTCTTGAAAGCGCTTTTCAAGTGTTTTCAATTTCGCTTTGGCTTGCGGGGTAAGGTGGGTATTGAGGTCATAGTTTTTGATTTCGTTTGCAAGCCGATGCAATTCCTTTTTTAGGTATTCAACATCCGTTAATTTGGCGAGTTCTTCTTTCACTTTTTTGAGGTTCAGTTCAGGTCGCATTCTTCCTCCGTATGATTTGGTTAAAATCTCATTTTGATACAAGAATAGTTATCACCTAATTGTAGGGCTTTGCAATCGGAACCCAGTGTGGCGTCTATGAAATCTTATTCTTTATGGAGAGTGATTAGTCTATGTCGCCAAATGCCAATTATTGCTTTTCGTAAAAAAGTTGGGCGAACGTCAAAATCTAAGGCATCTCGCTAGACCTTTGGGCATTTTAGGGCACAGCCCGCTGGCTCCGCCATTGCAAATTAACTATCCGAATGAACTTAGTAAAATGTTTAGTACTGATACACTGGGGGAAATTATGAAGCCAGGGAAACCAACCCATCTCGCACGAAAATATCTTGTCGGTTTTCTTTCCTTATCGGCGGCCGCCTTAGCCTTAGGCGTAGGAAAGTCTCAATCTGATTTTCTAAATACACTATTTTATGTGTCGAGCAGCCAGAAAGCCCATGCAGATAGTAGCGGTGCTTCTTCAACTGATATTTCACCAGCTCGGGCACGAGCGCTGGTTCTTTTTACTGGTATCACAGGTGTGCCTGTGCCAATAGATGACAGTCGACTCCTGGTTATGGAGCCGCTTATTGCCTCTGGCAATGAAGCTGCTGCGGTGAAGATCGCAACCGCCGATGCCAGCTTTTATAATATAAGAGTGGCCGATATGTTCCGAAAAATTTCGACTCGTGAAGAGAATATTTTAGCTCCACTATCTGATTTAGTAGCAACTGGTGTGGGAATCGTTCGCGATGGAATTAGCGCTAAAGAATTGCTAACAGGTAACTTCACTTATCAAATGGATCCAGCACTTGGCTATACTTACGATTCAGCCGGCAATCCCCAGCAAATCATTGGGCTGCCGCCAAATGCGGACGGCACAGATCAAATTAATTTAGCGGCACCTAAATTTCTCAATATGATGATCTACAATGATTACTATCGTTTTATCGAAAGTTTGAATCTTTCACTGTTCAATGTCTTAACTCGAGTCAATGGACAATTGGTTCTCGCAAATCGAGACGTTGCCGGCAACGGAGTTCAAGGAAACCCGGTTCCGAATCCAGATCCAGCAGGTTTGTTAACAACTCGTGCATGGAGTTTATCAACTGAGACCGCCGGAACAAATCGCAGAGCGGTAGAATATTCCTTCAGAGAATTCATGTGTACGCCGATGGCTAATATGGCGGATGCTTCGATGCCGGACGACCACGTAGGCCGTGACGTCGATCGCGCCCCAGGTGGAAACGTGGCAACATATCAAACAACATGTAAGGCTTGTCACGCGGTGATGGATGGTTTCAGACCAGCATATGCCCACTATGATTTCGGTGGTCCGATCAATGATATGGCGATTGCTTACTACCCACTTTACCATGTGGATTCAAGCCTGAACCCAATTCCACAAGCTTCAGACAATGGACCAAAAAATAGCGGTGGAACTAAAGCCAGTCCAACCAATATGAATGGTTACCCAAATTGGGTAGCTTATAAAATGAATAAAATGACAGCTGGAAATTCAGATGCCTTCGAATTTCCGCAGGGCTATCCAGTGACAGATGACCGTTGGGTCAACTACGCCACTGGCGCTATAGATGCGAATCAATTTGGATGGAGAGGTCCCGCTTCAGGACAAGGGCTTGCCCAGTTCGGCGCATTACTAGCTGGATCATTCGGTTTTAGTAAATGTATGGTGCGCAGAGTATTTACTGAAGTTTGTATGAGGGCGCCAGACATAGCGTCTGAATCGCAGTTGGTGGAGAGTCTTGCTACAGACTTTGAATCGAGTGGGTATTTACTGAGAAATCTTTTTGAAAAGGTAGCCGTTCAGCCCGCATGCTTAGGAAGTTTAAACTAGAGAAATAGGTTTTAGAATAGTTTAGTTCAGTGTTGAAAGCTTTAATTTAGATTGAGTTTAAGAAAACGAGGAAGAATATGAAAAACTTGAAACAAAGAATTCTCTTCAGACCCAAAGTGGCAGTAGGAGTTTTGTTTTCTGCGGTGATTTCAACCGTCATTTTTCAAAACTGTAGCAAGGGACTTTTGCAAGATTCATCAAATAACTCCGCTTCATTTAGCCAGGTAAAAGCAAATACAGTCGGAGTGGTGACGATGCGGCAGGTTTATAATTCGATGTTGAATGTGACCAAACAAAGTATTGGCACATCTACGATTTCTTCTGCGGAATTAAATGCATTGGGTGCCTCAATTTCTAATACTGGTGATCCAAGTTCCGTAAATGGGCCGATGTGGATGGCGGTATCAAGTCTATCAGGACTTGGCTGCATTGACGTAATGGCGAACGAAGCAAAACTTGTAAAAGCTGGATCTCCAGCTAACTTTGCGGTGCAATTTAATTTATGGGCGCCTCCGCCTATGATAACCGATGCACAGATTCAAGATTCGGTTAATCGCTTTGCTAGATCATATTGGGGACGTATGCCAAGTTCGGATGAAAGCGCAACAATCATCGCTTCAATGGATGCTGCATTTGCTGACATTCGAGCTCCTGGCGGCAGCCAAACTGCGGGCAATCCCAAAACGGATCCGGTAAATTCAGGATCGAATACGATGCTTTATTATCTCTGTACAGCAATGCTCTCATCAATGGATGCACACAAGCGAACAACCAGTCTTTAGAATTTAATGTTTTTGGAGTTTGATTTTTTTACTTGGGGGAAATAATGAAAAAGCAATTATACAACGCCGACGGCCTTCCGATATTTCTACATACCGATCACAAAAAGCCGACCACGCGTCGTGAATTTTTGTCTTCGGGTATTGCAAGTTTTTCGGGGACTGTATTTGCCCCATCCATTTTACAAACGCTGTTCACAAGCTCTTATGCGCAGGCGGCAGGATGCGCAGCTGCTACGGTTAATACCTTACCGGCTTTTATTAACGTCAATTTGTCCGGCGGACCCGGAATGACCGGTAGTTTTATTCCAATGGATAAAAACGGCGCGCCGATTTCTTCGTATAGTAGCGTTGGAATGGGGACGGCTCCCAATATACAGACTATTTTTAACGGAGTGCCATTTCCTGTTTACGGAGGCGCAACGGTTTATTCGGGTACGGGTGCTCCAATAAGTCCAGCTTCAACAATAACTGCCGGAACACCAGCATCAACAGGACTACCTCCCGGAGCCGCCGATCCAGTTCTCCCTTATGTGAGTCAATTTATTCAAGGTGTATTGCTTGCGATCAATCCGGATATTCAGGCTAAAACGTCGTGGTGCAATGTCTTAATCCAATCACAGGATGATTCGAGCGCCAATCCAGTTAATATAACGGGACTTGTGCAAGCTTCGGGTTTTGTGGGTGATACTCTTCCTTCGTTAGGAACAGAGCCAACAGCTACAGGTATTTCAAATATGCCAGCCGTCATCAATCCATCTGCACCTTCGGTTGTCGGATCCTTTGCTGACCTTACAAACGCGATTTCTTTGCATACAAAAGTTCGAGCTCAACTGAACAATGACCCAAAACTCTTTCAATCCATATTAAATTTAGTTAAAAACTTGAGTGGAAGTCAGGCACGAAGCTTAGCAAGTGCCAACGGTTCAGGATCGGCCCAGACATTGGGAAGTCTTGTGAGCTGTGCGACAGGTAAAAATTATGATTTATCAAGTTCAGGAACATCCGCCCTCGATCCCAAAAATGATGCCGGCACCAATGCCGTATGGCAGTTGGCGAATAATAATACTATGAACGGAATGAGCAATGCTTCTCGCTATGCTTTCGCAGGAATGGTTTACAATTGTTTGACCGGAAAAAGCGGCACCGTGGGCATTAATCTTGGCAGTAATGATTATCATGGCAATCCTCGAACTACAACCGACCCAGTGGATTTTAGAAATGGAACCTTGGTTGGCTATATTTTGGCAAATGCGGCAGCACTAGGAAAGCGAGTTTTCATTCATGTGACTGCGGATGGAGCAACGGGCTCAAATGTCGGAACCAATGTTACGGATTGGAGCGGAGACCGAGGAGTCGGTGGAGCTCAATTTATGATTGCTTACGATCCAAAGGGCCGACCGAATATGCAACCGGGCTTTGCAGGTTATCAAATGGGAGCATTTACATCATCACAAGGCGCGGATCCTTCAACAGGTGTGGGCTCGGATGCCGCACGAGCAGCGACTTTCGTATATCGTAACTATTTGCAATTTGCGGATCCCGCTAAAGCTCAAACTTTATTTAATAAAGTTATTGCGCCAAATACTTCGGCGGATATTGATCCGGCCACTTTAGCGAAAATATTAAAATTTGCCTAAGGAAAATGAATAGACGTTTGTTGGGGTATCTTATGTATGTACGTAAGCTGAAAATATTATTAGCCCTATTTTCTGTTGTCTTGGTCTACCAAAATTGTGGTGGAGCATTCATGGCCAACGGTGAGGGCGTGACTTATGCAAGTTTGAATGCGTGCGAAGCTGGCTCGCAAGCACTTTTTCAAAGTACCTTTTATCCCTTTACAACCCAAAATTGTGTTTCATGCCACACCGGGGCTGGTCCTGGGTTAGGCGCTTTTGCTGATCCCAATCCCGCTTTTGCTTATCAAAGTTTTGCTTTACTTACAGCTGCCACCATCGCTTCTTATGCGACGAATCCTGGCCATGCGCCACCACATACCGGTACGCAAAACAATGCCTCTATCACACCCATTATGTCGACCTGGAAGACTTCTACCAATTGTGCGGCTGGTGGAAATTCTGGAGTGATCGCAACTTCGCAAAAAGCAATGGGACTTACAATTGCTGGTCCAACTTATGGAGTGGGCACCGCTCAAGTCATTTCGTGGGATTTAAGTAAAGATGTCAGCAATATCAAAAATATCGTGGGAACTTTGCAAATTAAAGTCTATGTCGACATTCATCCAATTGGGCCCGGAAACAATGCTTACAACTATGTATTTATGAACCCAACAATCTTAAATAACTCAGCCTCGAATATTCATGTGCGCGGAATACATGTTTATATAAACGGGAATCTTGCAGGTGAAGTGACAGCCTACAATGTCGTTGATGTTGTTTTGCCGAAAGCAAATACCAAAACCTTGATCAGTGCGATCGGCCAACCTTACTTGATGGATATCGCAGCTACCGATGCTCTCAGTCTTGAGTTAGATATCGTTGAAAATTCAACTGATACGCCGACACCCGGACTTCCGCAAGGTCCTTAGGGCTCGTCATTTAGACGCCGCGCTGATCGCCCCAAATCACTTTATGCATTTGAATCTGCATGCGGACGGGCAAAGCGTCCCGTAAAATTCGTTCAGGTAGCCAGGTCAAATTCTCTTGTGGCAGGGCCGGGGACATCAGCAGCGTAAAGGCTTTGTCAGCCAGTGCATGTTCACGAATAAAATTTTTCGAAAACTCATAATCTTCTTCGCTGCAAATAACGAATTTGATTTCATCTCCTGGTCGAAGATGTTTTAAATTTTTTGCGCTTTTAGGATTGTTCATTTTACTGCCTGGGGTTTTCACATCCATGATGGTGCGAACACCTTGAGGAACACTAGATAAATCTTCAGCGCCGTCGGTTTCAAGCATAACTTCATATCCAGCTTCAAGCAAAGCGCTCAGCAAGGCTGGGGTTTCCTTTTGTTCCATAGGTTCGCCGCCGGTTACTTCAACTAAACGACAAGGATATGCTTGAATGCGGTTTAAAATCTCATCAATACTGACCATGTCCCCTTCGAAGTAAGCATACTTGGTATCGCAATAGGTGCAGCGCAGTTTGCAGCCAGTGAGACGAATGAATATGCAGGGCCGCCCGCATTGTGAGCTTTCGCCTTGAATACTAAAAAAAATTTCGTTCAGTTTAAGCATCTCGTTTGGTCTTCTCTTTGAATCTTTTTTGCGCTTTTATGAAGTGATTCATTTTGAGTCGCCTTTAATCTTACGAGGATTGGCGCCCTTGGATTTTTGGTGAGGCAATCGCCTCACCTCACCGCGAGCTCTACTTTGCGATCAGCATCGCATTTAAAGCGTCTATGAAGCTGTTTCTTTGATCGATGAAAGAATTGTGAGAGGCAGCATCGATCATTGCAAATCGTTCGGGGTGCGCATCTACTGCCAGTGATGTCTTAATTTGAGAAAGCGCATTGCTATCAAAGAATCCATCTTCGCTACCATATAAACCTACGATATGATCGTTGTGGGCACTTACGTAAGCATTTACATTTAGATGTATATAGTCTTCGTTGGCTAAAAAGCCGTTCAAGGCAGATGTTTGATTGCTCTTTGAAATTGGAATTTGCAATGTGCTGATCATTTTGTAAAATTTAAGCGCGTCGGCACTCGGGGCTTTGGTACTAAAAAGTCCGCTGCCTCCGCCGCAGGTTCCGGCCCGTTCAAACATTCGGATGGCCAGCATTGAACGATCTTGATGTGGGGAATTCGCGTTTGAAAGAGTATCAAGGGTATCTTTCATCTCGACAACTTTACTCGACTCGCCGACCTTATTGTATCGCTCTAAGCAATTAGCCGAAATCGTTCCCAACATTTGAAAAACATCAGTTGGAGTATCAACCAAAACGATCTTACGTGAGGCGCCCGGATTGAGCTCATCAAACTTAAGTGCAATGAGACCGCCATGTGAGTGCCCAATGATAATGGGAAGAGATAAATTAAAACTCAAAATTAAACTCTTAATGTCAGCAGCAGATTGTTGATAGCTATAGTCGGATAAATTTCGGGCATCGGCACTTCGACCTTGTCCGCGTAAATCATAAGTGACCACATAAAAGTTTTTCTCAGCAAGCTTTTCAGCAGCACCAAACTCAAAATACATACTATTTAAGCTTGGTCCACCCAGTACACGGTCGCTTGGCACTATACTTGGGTCGCCAAAGCTATCATGAATAAAAATGACCGCGGTACTTCGTGGATCTCCAAAAGCATGGGCATAGATCCCGTTGACCATCTTAGGATTCGGATAGCTCTCGGGAATGCCTGACCCACTACAAGACAAGGCACCCAAAGCCAGAAGGCCTACAGGCAGGGTTAAAGAGAAAGTTGATATGAGGCTTCTTAATAGAGAATGACTTAATGTATTCATGAAGCGATTCATAACACAAAAGCAGCCTTTTGCTAAGGCCGCTTTTTAAAAAGTGAAAGAATTGCTTATTGGCGAGAAATGAATGCCTAGTTCTGTAAAACGTGAATAATCGCAAGCTTTTGCGGATCACTCAAATTGCTCAAGTGACTTGAATAAGAGTTGTCAAATAGCAACATTGGTTGCGAATTTGCTTTTCCTTGAATGGCTTGTTTCAACCGATCGAGAGTTTCATTTCCAATTTGGTTGCGTGATATGCTCAAATCAAGGTGACAGAGTTTACAATTGTTATTGTAAAGCTTAACACCGTCAATTGCGATCAAGTAAAAATTCTGGCTGCCATCATAGGCATTTGCGATCGGAGAACCCACTGCAGGATCGCCAAACTCTGCGGTAATCACACAATCTACAAACCTCGAATAATCTCCGCTTGCAGTATACGGAATCGGTCCGGTCGAGGCACATGGCATACCGTTAAAGTTCAAACCAAATTGTTTGCTGGCACTGGCTTTATTAAAAATTCGCAAGGTTTGTCCAACAAATAAAACAGTGGTCTGCAATAAGCCCTGTGGCCCGATGTAATTTGCGCTTGCAGGATCGGGGGTCGGGGGGGCGGGAGGTGCCGGAAAGCCAGCGAAAGTTGGTGTCAAAACATTTGTTGCATAAACATAAGTTCCGTTCCAATTGGCTGACGGAATTGCGAAAGGTCCGCCGACGGAATCACTTCCTGAAAACGAAGCGCTAATATTTATGTCAATTGAAGTTGGATTCACCGCGGGAGCTACCGGAGGAGGAAGCGCCGGACAAGAAACGTCAATGCTATTTCCGTTTGGAGACCCGATACAGCCGCCTGACAATCCCCAGGTAACGATAACACCATTTAAAAAGCGATTATTATTATTGAAACTAAAAGTGAAAGAACCGGGGGTGACATTGGCCTTTTCACGAATGATATAACCGCCGCCTCCTTGCAAAAATCCCGGAACATTTGGTGGCGGAGTGAGACCAATTTTATTCCAGTTGCCGGTACTAGCGGTAATCACAAATGGCACTAAACTATTTGAACGTGGCAAGCCATCATTGACCACGAAATTTGAAGTGAGCGGACCGATCACGCCACCAGTACCTGAATTGACCACCAAGGTGATCGCGAGAATTCCTTTACCTGTGCAATTTACAATATAGGGATCGGCATTATCGGCGGACACTTCGGTGCAACTGGTGGTTGAGTTCAAAAGATTTGACCATACCAGCGGGCCATTGCCGACAAGACTTTTATCAAAACTAAAAGATAGATTTTGATTGGGACTATAATTGTTAGTGAGTGCAGCGGTAATTACAGTTGCGCCTTGAATCGAATCCAAAGAAACCGTTGTTGAATTAGATGAAAAGCTAGGGCCGCAGTTTTGAAAACTCAAAACCAAAGCTAAAAAAACATAAGTCCAAATTACTAGCTTTTGTCCCTTAAGGTGTGAACTTCTAGTCGTTTTCATATCAGGTCCTTTCAAACAAAATCTCAATTCAAAAAATTAATGTCCGAGTGAAAATACCAAGGCGGCTAAATTGGCGACGTCAGTTGCATCTGGCATAATCAGCGTCGTCATGGCCCCTGTGTTGTGCATATTTCCGGTATTATTGGTGATAACAAAAGTTATTTGCGCAACGCTTGTGTAGCGAATTGTCGACATCGCTAGAGGACCATGGCAGTTGGCACAATTGGTCGCGTAAATTGCTGCACCTACCGCCATTTGCGGATCAGGAGTAGGCGTAGGCGTCGCACTTGGATTGGGTGTCGGAGTGGGCGTGGGAGTCGGTGTTGGAGTTGGAGCCGCAGCACCCAAGGCAAAGCTTTGCTGTGCAGAACCAATGACCTGTCCTTGTTCAATTACGGCGACCGTCACCGTTACATTTCCTGAATCTGAGCAATCAATAGTATAAGTTTTAGCAGATGCCTGGCTTATTTCAGGACAAATTGAGCTCGCATTATTCACATTGCTCCAAGCATAAGTCGCATCTGAAGGAATGGGGCCGGTCACATTAAAATCAATTTTGGCCCCTGCAAGCAAACTGGATTCGACGGCCGCAATTTGAACGCTAATTTTAGGCATGACGGGTACGGAGTGGGCTGAACTTGCAGAGTTTGATGAGCCATTACTATTTGCTGTTAATCCCGATCCGCAGTTTTGATAGATCAAGCTGGTTGAAGTCATCAAGGCCAACATACCAATGAATTGCTTTTCTGATCTCATAAGTATTCTCTTCTTGTGAAAAATTTATATTAACTAATATAGATGCTTATCGGACTGGCTCGGACTGGACTAAAGCCTCAAATTAGAATTAAACCATTAATATGAGGGACAAAGTTTAAAATTGAATTTGTCGAGTTCTTCGACACCACAAGATCGGTAATTTGAATCTAATTTTCAAAAAGCCGTCGATCTTTTGGGATCTTTAAAATATTTTTTAAATAAAAAATTGCGTAGCGATTTGATACGTCAAAAATATGGGCAGAAAAATCAGCCTAAATTGAGCTGGTGATAATCGGGGTCAGGTAAACCTAAATCTGAAAACTGGAACTGAATCGGTTAACAGAAACTGTCAACCGCTGCGGCTGCCTGCTGCCTTGGATTTTAAAGTGTCGCAACCCAAGCTGATAATTGTGCAAGATCCGACGGCGCATAGACTTGTGCATGAGTTGGCTGCGTTGGATGAACAGCAAGGGCATCTTTTCGAGAAAGTGCAGAGCAATAATTTGCTAATATAATGTCAGCTGAGTTGCCGCTTAAAATACGAAAGGACCCGGCTCCTGTTCCTGAATTGGGTGGCGTTCCCACACCTTGAATATGGCAATTTGCGCAGCCCTGTTGGGCGCCAACATTTCCTGTTTGTTGAAGAACAGCTGTCATCACGGTTTGAAATGAGGTCAATTGGGCAGCACTCGGAGTACAAACAAAAGCTTGTGCGCCTGGAGTTGAACTCGATAAGTCGACAGTGCAGTTTTGAAGAAGCAAAGTGCTCAGGGCGAAAAGCAAAATCTTCGCAGGCGTGCTGAGGATTTTAGTTACAGCCACAACCACCTCCTGCTCCGCCAAAGCCTCCGACTGAACCTTCACGGGCATTGAACATATGATTCATAGAGGTGGTTTCTTTTGCATTATCCATTAAAGCCATTCCAGATTTGCTCAATATATCGCGGTCATTTGGTTGAACCCGCTTGGCTAGTAATCCACAAGATGAAAGCATAAATGACAGCGAAAGCATCACGATGAGTTGAATCCAATTATTGTTTGATAGCTTACGCACAGTAATACCAAGCTCCTTTTGTAATACTTATCGGCTTTTATTTAGCCTTCAAGAGAGCAATAATTTCTTTTTCAAATTTATCAACATCGCCATCTTTAAAGCCCTTATGAATTTTAGAAACTTGCCCCTTTTTATTTAAAACATAGGTGACCGGCAAACCTGCTACTTCAAGCTTTTTTAAAACATCGGCTTTTTGGCCATCCGCTAATAAAGTCATCTGCACCGGAAACTCTTTAAGAAAAGAATTGGCTTCAGTTGGCTCTTTGTCTTCATTGACCCCTATAATTTCAAGTCCCTTTCCTTGAAATTTCTTATTGATCTTATTGAGAATAGGAAGCTCTACTTTGCAGGGTTCACACCAGCTCGCCCAAAAATCAATGATGACAACTTTGCCCTTGAGAGAGCTCAATTTGAGGCTAGCGCTTGGTTCCGAAAGTTTATTGAGAGTAAAATCGGGAAAAACCTGTCCAACTTTTACTTTTGCATTCGCGGTGCTGATTAATGCCAAACTCATAACGACTATTGTGCCTAGCTTATTAAGCTGCTTAAAAAAACTCATGAAATCCTTCTCCTTCATAAAAAGCGCTCTGCGCCTTAATTTCTATATCTAAAATTTCGCACTCATACCCAAGCCTGCAACATTCGCTGTGATGCGAATGAGTTTGCCATTTTTGACATCGGTCAAATTGCCAGGATCAACTGTATTTTTGTAAACGTCGGTATACCACTCGTACTTGAGATAAATTGAAAAATCATCGCTAAATTTAATCGTTGGTCGAAAGCCTACGAGATAAGAATCAAAACTAGCCAAAGTCTTGTTGCCAGTCCAAAATGGGCCTGGGCTCGCAGAATCATAATAGGGGTGATAAAAACTTGCTTGCAGCTGTTCATAGATTCTAAAAACAAAAGCGGCATTGAAATGTTTGCCAAAATCATGATTTATTTTTTCTTCAAGCGTATTTGAAAAGACACCCCAACTATCATAATACAAACGTTCAGTCGTGCTAAAGGCAGTGCGCAGGCTTTCAGAATACCAATTGTATTTGATCGCAAAAGCATTTCGATTGCGAGTCAGTGGATGATTTTCGGGTTGAGTAGTTGCATTGCCGGCATTGTCTAAAAAAATGGCCCTGCGGTAAGGACTTGCGTCGTAGCCGCTTTCAACGCGAAAATCGTATAGAAAATTAAGTAAGCTGACACGACTCATGATTTGGGTCAAAGAAACCGAGTAGCCTTGGTTGTTCATGCCTTGATGAAATGTTGGAACTCCCGATTGTTCAATGCTGTCTTGGCCGTTGCTGAACGTAAATCCAAGCACGGTATTTTTAGAGAAAAATTCACGTGAGCCGCCAGCTGAAACAATTTTTGAATGGTAGTCGTTTTCATCACTTTGAATATAGGCAGCACTTAGGGTTCCGTCAGGGATAGTGAGTTCAGAATTGACATCATATTCAGTACGTCGATCCGCGATCCGACTGCTTTGCCCTTTTGATCCAAAAGATCGAACATCAACCGATGCGCTTGATACGATATCGGCGGCCCAGCCTACGCCAATCTTGAGCTGATCATGATAGGCCGATCCGGTGACATCTATCGAAGGCGAAACCACTTGTGTTTCACCGTCATCATAATTGCGAATGACTGAGTTGACTTCGCTACTAGCAAAAACCAGAGGAGAATGAAAAATGAGAAAAAGAGTATAAGGAATGAAATGTCTTTTCATAAGCCAACCTCTAAACTCACTTGGGCGCCGAAAGTTACGTAACTATTATTTTGATTAAAAATTACAGATTGAGTTCCGCCAACACTAAATGAAACTCCACCACTTTGGTTGAATTTAAGTCCGACGACACCTCTTAGTAAGTAATTGATGCCACTTGCTCGGCTACCTAAAAAGATGGCATCGTTTTTTGCGGGGATAAAGAGACCACCAGCGTAAGCTACAAATCCTGAGACTTGCTTTGAAATGAGCGCATCATTGCCAAGTTCAAGACCGAGATGATGGCCAGAACTGTTTTGAGTAATCCATTCACCTAAATAGTATTTGGTGTAAAATCCTGGCGATCGGTAGCGTTGCAAGCCAAGTGTGATGAGATAGTCTTTTCCTCGATAATAAGAACCAGTTGTTGAAATTGAATTTTTTGACAAACCCAATTCGGAATAACTTGAAAAGTCATCATCGTCCATTTTGTCTGTTTTGAGTCTGACGTTGGCAGTCTGTGCAATGTATCCAATGGCGCGTCTGCCATCAGGAAAAACCACTAAAACTTTGTAAAAGATAGCGTCTTTGCTCTTAATTAGATTTTTTGAAACCGCAATCGCGGCTTCTGCTTTTAAAATGTAAAGCGGACGGTAATTGAAGCCCGCTCCTGAATAAACTGTGGTCTCATCATCAATACCAACAAGTTGGTTGGCGGCATTGGCCGATTGCAAAAAAGTGAAGCATAATGAAAATACAAATAAAAGGCTCAAAAGTCGCATCTTTATATCGTGAAGAGGCGTATGATTCTTGTCAATGCACTTAAAGTTCATTATTCTCTTCAAATGAAATTTAAATTCTTGTGTTGTAGTTTTCTTTTTTTTGTCCAAGCCCATTTTGCAATGGCAAAAGAAATTATTTTAGAAGAGGGTCGCTCGGTTCAGCAAGAGTCGCAGCTAGTCTTTAGTCGAATCATGGTTGGCGACTTTAAAAATTCAGCAACTCAACAAATTATTAGTCCCGATTTATGTAGTTATATCGTAGATGAAATTAATTTGAAAAGTTACTGGGATTCCAAATGCATTGCTGTAACTAGAGTCGGAGACAAGGGCGCCATCAACGGATCCGACGCAGTATTGACTGGCGAGTGGAAAGACGATCAGCTCAATCTTTTGTTACGTTCTAAAAACTTGAAATACACACTGGGAAGTTGGCGGATTCCAATTCCACTACCTGATGGAGTATTGCTTAAACCTGCGGCAGAGCAACTTGTAGCTTTTTTGATCGCCCAAATTCCTATGATTGCCCATGTAATGAAAACTGGCGGCAATTCAAAGGTCATGATCAATTTGGGCTCACGAAAAGCGGTTCGGATTGGCCAGACCTTTAAAGTTTTTGATTTTACAAGCGTCGATCACCCTTTAAATGGTAAGCAAAAGGACATTGCGAAAATTGAAATTCTCACTATTCAAAGTCCTGAAACTTCAATAGCAAGTGTGAGTTATAATTCACCTGATGACCAAAGTATTTCAACTGGTGCCAAAATTAAAATCGATGATTCAGCATTGGTAAAAAGTAATTTGACTCAAAGAGAAGGTGAAAAGTCCTGGATTGCTTTAGGTAGCCAATTGATGAATATTCGTGTTTCGACGGATCCTTTTTCAACTGTGCAAAAGAGAAATTACAACTTCAACTATACTCCTTTTGTTGATTTTGCCTTTGGAACTAAGAAAATGTATGCACATGCTATGTATGGGCAGGCCGCGGGCCCAAGTGCCGACATAAGTTATCTTGAAATTGAGGCTGGCACAGATATATACAAAAACAATTTTCGTGAAGGCTTTTTACTCTTGGGCGCGGGCCTAAATGTCTCTCAATTTACCGCCTTCAATCATGTGACTCCCTCTTTGTACGAAGATTCGCAGCGAATTTCGCCTTTTATGGATGCTAGGCTGCAATATGAACCTAGACCTCGTTTTGTGTTCTTTCTAGGCGGAAAACTACTTTATCCGGTTTTCTCAGGCTCTCAAATTGGTGGAGCTCAAATTTTCAGTTATGCAGCCGAACCCTATGTCGGCGCTAAAATACAAATGAGTTCTAAATTTGCTGCCGAAGTTATGGCAAGATCGCGCTATTACTCAATCAATTATAGCGGTAATTCGGGCATACGGGAGACTGAAACGGCTTACTTACTTCGTGGCATCTATCTTATAAATTGAGCGCAGAGCAAATCGTGACGCTTTGAGCCCACGGAAAACTAGCCGAGAGTAAATAATTTTCAGTATTTATTTGGAAAGCTACCCGCCAATCCTTATACTTATAAACGGGCATTTAATTGAATAAAAAAGCAGGAATGAAAATGACAAAAGCAGATCTCATAAATCTCATTTCCGAAAAAGCAGGTATTACACGAGTCAAAGCTGAAACCGTCGTCAATACCATTTTTGATTCTATGGTTGAATCACTTTTAAAAGATGATCGGATCGAAATTCGTGGCTTTGGTTCAATTGCCAATCGTGATTATGGAGCTTATAAAGGACGCAATCCACGTACTGGCGAAGTCATCAATGTTCAAGAAAAAAAGCGTCCCTTTTTCAAAGCTGGCAAAGAGCTTAAAGAAGATATTAATAAGTCGAAGTAATAAAAAGTCAGAATCTCCGGGGCCGGCAGTCTGAAAACCGATACCTGTAACTGAAACCGGCAACTGAGACGGCGACTGGCAACCGCGTCGGCTGCCAGCTGCCTCGGATCTAACTATTTCTCTGTAACTTCAAACCAAACCTCAGCGCTTTCGCCATAATTATGGTCATAAAGTGCGCCATCAGTTGTTGAACTATAAGCACCTGTAACAACGCAATCCCAAGTTGCACCCGGGGCAAAATCAGGTCCGTGATCACATGGGGCGCCGTAGGTATGTAGACGATGAACTACGGAATCATCATTGATCATATGAATAGTGTCACCAATCTTAGCTTTGATTGGCGTCTGAGCGCTATTCCAAGCTTTCTCAACTGTGCCATTTGCAATATGAAAATCGATCATATCGGCAAAAGAATTTAAAGTGAACAATTGTAAACAGGCCGCTGCAACTAATAATTTTATTTTCATTTTTCCTCCTTGAAAATTTGCTTTCTAGTAGCCTCAAGGACATCAGGAGTGCTGTCAATTCTTGGATTTTTAATCACAAATTTCACAAGAATTCTAGACATGAGACCAGTCTAATATTTTTACAAACTAATATTATAAAGAGTGATCGTCGGGGACCAAGCCCTTCATATAGTGATGATGAAGGTAAGCGACGACCGCCATATAAAAGGCAAACAAATTAGTAAGACTCGAATGTGAGATCGTGCTCCAGTAAAGCCCGGACAAATGAAAACTGACTTGGCCGGCCGCTATCGCTGCCGCCAAAACCCGATGCCAGTAATGTGAGGCCGGTATTTCCTTAAAGAGACGATATGAAAAAAGCAAAAAAGGTAGAATCATTGCAAAATACGCAAATGTTCCGATGAATCCAATTTGGGCAAGCAATTCAAAATAAACATTTGTTTCAAGCTCTTTCGGAGACTTCATTTCGGAATCAGGGGCAGCAAAGTTTTGGTTAAAATTTGGTCCACTCTGAATTCCAATTCCTAATATTGGGTTTTGAGCAAATTGCGCAAATAGTTCATTGATGTGTTCGCGCTCAACAGCTGCCCTTAAGCTCTCACGATCTTTCATTTGATGCCAAAATTGACTTGGTGATTGATAGGCAATTAAGACAACACAGGTGAAAAACAGAATGCTACCTAAAATGAATTTTATTTGTCTTTGCGAGTGAATAATCAAGCAAATGAGAACGCCGCCTAAACTAGCGATCCAAAGCCCAGGACGGTAGGTCCAAAAAATAACCAACATAAGTGTAAAACTGAGTAAAAGAGAAATAGTGCGAAGTACTTTTGAATTCCTTCGCTCGGCAGAAAGATAACAGCAAATCGGTAAAGGAAGAATCATTGCGATGAGACTGGCAAAGACTTCTGGATATTGGCTAAAGCCTTGAATGCAAAAATATGAAAATTCCTTAAGCGGTGCAAACTCAAGGTTTCGACTGCTAATCCATTCAACACCGACAAAGTGTTGAATAAAGGCATACAAAGACGCTAATAAACTTGCGCCAAATAATATTTGAAACATCCCATTTAAACCAGGAAACAACTCTAGAAGATAGGCGAAGAAATAAGGCAGTAAAAGCCATTTGAAGTTGAAAAGAGCTAGGAGACCGCCATGACCAATGAAGAGCGCATTCAGAGTTAAAACGAAAATGAAAGCGCCAATGGCGAGGTCAACACCAATAGGAAAGAGTGAAAATTCTTTGGTTCCTGAAAAGCGATCGGCCAGTATATAAATGCTTGCAAGTAAAGCGCAAATCCAAGCAGTAATATCATTCACCAAAGGGCTGACAAAACTCAAAAACAAAAAAACTGAAATGAGCCAAGGCAATGGCGTTCCCGCAACCTGTTTGATATAATAACTCGACCAATCTTGTTTGGTCTGAGCTTTGATTTCTTGATTCCAACGTCCGGTGACGCGTTCATGAGATTTTGCACTTGGAGTTACTAGGGTCGACATAAAGTCCTCATCTAATTCTTCTTTGGTCGGCGATATTTGCCGGTACTAAATAATATTTCAAAGTAGGCATTGATGCTTTCTGAGAGCATTTTTTCAATATCAAATAGATTCAATATTTTCTGGCGGGCGGCTTCCCCAATTTCTAAAATTGGTAAATCGTCATTGAATATATCCAGGAGCAGATGACTCAATTCTTTTACGTCCGCGGGCCGTATTAAAAATCCATCGACTGACTTTTCGACAATGCTCGACATCGGACTCACTTCCGAGCCAATGATAACTTTTTTTTGCGACATAGCCTCAATCAATCCAGGCTCAAAACCCGTGGTCCGTGCACTGGTATTGATGTAAACATCAGCCAACGCAATATAATCCGGGACGTCACTGCTATGAACGGCACCTGCCAAAATAACTTTACTGCCAAGTGCAAGGTTGAGAATAACGCGCTCAATATCAAAATATTTGGGGCCGTTTCCTAAAATTATTAATCTTGAATTCGGTTTTTTAATGACCAACTTTTCAAATGAGTAAAATAAATTTCGCAGCTCATTTACTTCATTCATTTCAGAAATGGTTACAATCGTCTTGGCATTTTCAGGAATGGATAATTGCTTTCGAAGTTCATCTGACTTTTCGCGAGGACTCAGATCGCCGACCTCAATACCGTAGGGTACAGTATGAATTCGGGCATCGGGATACAAATAATATCGCTCGAGCATAATTCGTTGCTGTGGACTGGTTACAAAAACCCCGTCCGCACTTTGTAGCAATTTTCGATCTCGGCTTAAATAAGTTCGCAAAAATTTATAGGCAACGGCAACGGAAGTGCTGAGAAGGCTTCCGAGCGTTTCTTGAGCCATGCCTTGAATTGCAAAGAGCTGCGACATTTGAGTTGCTTCGACATCATAAACCACTGAAATTTTATAATCATCTTTGAATTTACTGATTTTATAAGCTGCGGGATCAATGCTATGAAGAATATGAAATGGAGTTTGTTGATGAAGTTCAACAAACTTTTCTTTTATTAAATCTGCAAAATCCAATCTACGTTTTGAAGATTTTCCTTCTCCTAAATAAAAAATTTGTACCCCGTCTTTTTCAATTGTTTGAGTCGAATTTGGGTTTTGAAATGCAAGTACTTTGACAGAGTGCCCGCGTTGAACTAAGCCACGGGCAATGAGCCAAAAAAAATTATGCTCAGACGTGCGTCTTGGGACATGAAACTGTCTTGAGATTAAACAAACATTTAATTTTTCAGGTAAAAGAGCCTTCGCCGCCATGATTAAGATTAACTTCTGATTGCGCGACTCGCAAGCACATCTCGAGTTGGCATTTAAGAAAGAAGCTTTGCATAGATTCGGCTAAGTTGATTGCCAAGTTCATCTTCTGAATGAAGCTGCTTGAGGCTTGCCAGATTATTACGCATCACTTCGCATTTTTCAGGTGAGCCAAGTAGTGTCCGAAGAGCCGATTCAATTTCTGAATCTTCAACAACTTTTGCGTGGACATCATTCACGATGTGAATTTGGCTAGTCGTGACCTGGTTTGGGCTCAAGATCGTTGCGGATTGGGCACCTAAAACGAGACTGAGATTTTCGTGAATGAGTTGCGGTGAAAAGCGTAGTCCAGCCAGGAGGACAAGTTCGGACTTTTTTAGAATCAATAATTTTTTCTTTTGTGTGAGAGGTCCAGTCCATTGAATTCGAGGCGCAATCGGGCCGAGACTTTGCAAAATCCGCCGCCTTGTCTTTAAATCAAAATTGAGAAGACTTCCGGAACAAACGAGATGCAAATTGGGATGTGAAGACAGTATGTTCACCAAAATTTTAAGGATAAGAAATGGATTTTGATACTGGTGCAGGTTTTCAGGAAGAAAAATAAAAGCTTCAGCACCTAATTGAGCTTGTTCGTCTGAATAGGTCCAATCTTGAAAAGCTCGTGCCGGCAGACACTCAATTCTAAGTTTTTGAAATCGTTGAGTGAGAAAGCTTGCCTGCGAAGGATCGATGACGCTGATCAATTGACTAGTCAAAATCAAGGCTTCAAGTCCGCGCGAAAGTTTGGGCTCAAAGTCGATGAGACTCAAAATATTCTGAGTATTTAAGGAATGTGCAAAGGCCGCCAAAACCGGAAACGCATGATTGAGCCCGATTTTCTTCTGAGGTTGAACAAAATGAAAAATATCGGCCTTTAGCTGAAAAAGTATGGGCAAAAGCTTTGCGGCTTCAAGAATCGTCCAGCTACGAAAAGGTCTTAAAATTTGAACTTTAGGGTGGTAACCAGAAAGATCATCTTCTTCATTGTTGTGAGTTACAAAATAAATTTCATTCGCGGTTTCAGCAGCATGATTTACAATTTGCCGTGAAAAGTGTGTGCGCGCATGACCTTCGATTATTGCGTCACTAAAAACCACGATCTTTGCCATGGGTTATTCCAGTCGCTAGGTGCTCAGTACAGAAGTCAGCCGATCTAGAATCTTCTTATTGGCATCCGGAATTTTTAAACTTGAGAGCTCACTTGGATGAATCCATTTGAGTTCCATATGATGGACCGTCTTCGGTTCACCCTTCCAAAATAATACCTCAAAAAATAATATTAAAATGCCGGTATCACCATAAGAATGCGTGCTCGCAATTTTCAATGCGCCAATTTCAGCGTCAATGGCAAGCTCTTCATTGAGTTCGCGGGCTAAAGCTTGTTCTGGAGTCTCACCTTTTTCAATTTTTCCGCCAGGGAACTCCCATTGGCCGGCAAGGGAATGCCCAACGGGCCGCTGTCCGACCAGAACTTTATCACCCTTTCGAATAAGTCCCGTCACTACGGGAATCCAAACCGGACGCTTCAATGCCATAAGGAAACAGCCTAGATCTTGGCGCTGTGTTTATCAAAGTATTTTGCGACCTCGCTAAAAAATAGTGGTCCTTGAAAAATTAAGGTCGAATAAACTTGAACAAGATCTGCGCCGATCTCAAGTCTCTCCTTCACGTCTTCTGGACTCATAACGCCTCCAACCGAGATGAGTAGACGATCTTGTTTGGAGCTTCCTAAAAACTTGACTGACTGCTGCAACCTTCGCTTTGAAAGTTCAGCAAGTGGCGCGCCCGAAAGGCCACCTTCTTTTTGAAATTTCGAGTGGGGTTCGCGACTTGTAGTTGTATTTGTTAAAATCCAACCATCAATGTTTTGTGAAAGTGAGCGCGCAAGCAAATCATTGGTTTCGGATTCATTCATGTCAGGGCTGAGCTTAAGCAAAATTGGTTTCTTAGTCTTCAATTTCTTTTGCGCCAGCGCAATTTCAGCCAATAAATTTTCAAGAAACTTTTGATCACTTAATTGGCGCAAACCCGAGGTATTCGGACTGGAAATATTGATTACAAATGCGTCGGCAAAGTCCTTTAATTGTTCAAAGCATTTCACATAATCGATTGCCGCATCTTCGTTTGAGGTATCTCGGTTTTTGCCTATATTTATAAAAAGTGGTCGAGGGACTTGGGTGCCCAGATTGTTCAATCTCTGCACCACGGACGCAGCACCTGGCCCCGGAAATCCCATTTTATTCCACACCGATCGAGTTTCAATATCTCGATCTAAAATCAAACCCGGGTTTGCTTTTTGCGCAACTGGAGTTATAGTTCCAAGTTCAAGAAAGCCGCAGCCAAATTTGTACCAAGCTGACAGGGCTTCACCAGTTTTATCAACTCCGCCTGCAATCCCCAGGGGATTGCGAAAGTGCAGGCCGCGCCAATTAAAAGGGCGCCAAGAATAGGATTTTTCGCTTAAAAATTTAGCCCAAATCTTGAGCCCAAGCGGTCCCAAGTCGTGGGCCATTTGAGGCGAGAGCCAAAGCCAGGGTCGAGCTTTGGTTTTAAACAACGGCTTCATTTTATCTCGGATAAAGTCCTCGTAACAACATGGCTTTTTCAAGGCGACGAATGGCTTGAGCCATCGCCGCAGTTCTCATATCGATCTTTTTTTCAGTTTTGAGTTCCCAAACTTTATCAAAGGCAGTGGTGATAATCTGTTTCATTTTATTATTCACTTCGTCTTCATTCCAGAAGAACCATTGCAAACCTTGAACCCACTCAAAATAGCTCACGATCACGCCGCCACCATTTGCCAAAATATCTGGTACGATGATGACGCCTTTATCAATCAGCATTTTAGATGCTTCCATGGTGCATGGGCCGTTGGCACCTTCGATGATGATTTTGGTTTTTATTTTGCCGGCATTGCTCGCCGTGATGGCGCCATCTAAAGCGCACGGAGCTAAAATATCACATTCGATTGCCAACAATTGTTCGCTGGTTACCGCTTCAGCCTTCGGGTAGCCGCGAAGTGATTTCGTCTCATTCATATATTTTATGACATCAGGAATATTAAGACCCTTTGGATCGTAAATTCCAGAGTGAACATCATTGACAGCCAAGACTTTACACCCGCGCTCATGGGCGTACATTGCGGCGTGCATGCCGACATTTCCAAAACCTTGTACAACCATAGTTGATCCAGAAAACTTCATCTTGAGTTTTTCGCAAGCCTTCTCGGCGGAGAAAACCACACCAAGGCCTGTGGCCCCAGTGCGACCAAATGAGCCCCCAATTTCGATGGGCTTGCCAGTTACAACACCTGGCTGGGCGTAACCAACTTCTTGCGAATAGGTATCCATCATCCAAGCCATGGTTTGAGCGTCCGTTCCCATATCGGGAGCTGGAATATCAATATTGGGTCCAATTGAGTTGCCAAGCTCACTAGTAAATCTGCGCGTCAAATTTTGCTTTTCAGTTCGAGATAATAGCGTCGGATCAACTTTAACGCCACCTTTTGCGCCGCCCAAAGGTAGAGTCAAAAGCGAACACTTAAAGGTCATAAGAGTTGCAAGTGCCGCGACCTCACCAATGTCAACGCCTTCGTGATAGCGAATGCCGCCTTTAAATGGGCCAAGCGTCGAACTATGCTGAACTCTATAGCCAGTAAAAACTTTAACTTTGTAATCGTCCATTCTTACCGGAATACTAACGACAATCGCCTTGCGTGGTCTTTTAATTCGCTCTAGCACATTTGGATCACAATTAATTACCGCGGCGGCAGTTTCAAGTCCCTTAATAGTATTTACGAAAAGTTCGTTATCATTATATTCCATGCACAATTCCTTCGAGTGTATGATGTTTCGGAGGTCTATTACACAGCTTTGCATTTTGCTTTGCAAGTTGAAATCAAAGTGAATTACCATTGGAGACACGTCATAGAAAGCAAATGCAAAAAAAGGGGCTAACTCTGGGATTTAATGTTCAACTCAAAAATAATGATGCAATCATCATGACTCTCGAAAGCCCGAGCGATGTGAAAGCTTCGTTTATGCAGGCAGTTGAGAATGCCCTAAAACGACGCGTCATCAAGTTTGAAATTGATATTGCGCAAAACCTAGGCGCGCTCGAAGAGATTTTTCTTCAACTCGTGGCTCTTCAAAAGGTCTTAGGAAAGCGTGGCGAAAGGCTTTTGCTCATCGCGCACAAGAGTCTGCCAGCTGAGCTTGAAGCCAAACTACATGAAGCCGGAGTCGAACTCAAAGTAGAACAAGAAATCAAATCCTTAAGCGAAGCCAATGCGCTGACTGGGCCGATTTTTGGCGAGTTTTACAAACAAGCCCGCCTTAAAAATTGGCCGCGTCTAGAAGAAAAATTCAAAGCTGTTTATGAGGAACTCAAAGGCCTGATTCAAACCGAGCGGGCCTTGCAAAAAGAAATTGAATTTTATAAAAAGCGCATCATTAGCCTCAGGCCTCTCATTCCGGAGTCTTTGAATCTTCAGCAGCTAGCCGACAGAAGCAAGAAGCAAGAAGTGAAAGTGCTCGAGCTGAGCCTGCAAAACGAAAATCTTCAGCTTGAAATTGCGAAACTCGCGCAAGACTTGCAATCCAAACAGGCCAAGTATAAAGCTTTAATAAAGGAGCTTGAAGAATCAGGCTCCAATACAAATCAAAAAGGTTTGCAATGAGTAATACGTTTAAAGATTATGCGAGCTTTGTTCGCCAAAACATCAATAAACTAGATCAGAAAAAAGTAATTATCATTGGCGACGTCGGACTCGATGAATATGTTTTTGGATCGGTCAGGCGTATTAGTCCAGAGGCACCGGTGCCGGTGGTAGAGGTTGAAACTCAAGAATTTCGCTTAGGACTTGCAGCAAATGTGGCGCAAAATATTTCAAGTCTGGGTGGAGTTCCGTATTTGCTCAGCATCGTGGGAAGTGATTCGGCAGCTGAAGATTTGCGAAAGTTATTAAAAAAAGCCAATGTCGGCACCGATGGCCTGATTACAAGCCTCGATCGACCCACCACGCGCAAAACCCGTATTATGGTTCAAAACCATCATATTGTACGCGTTGATTTTGAGCGCAAACAATTTCTCAACGAAGAAACTGAAGTATTATTACTTAAAAAATTAAATGAACAAATAGATAGCTGTGTTGCGGTGATTGTTCAAGATTATGCAAAAGGCGTTTTGTCTAAAAATTTAATCGCAAAAATTGTAAAATTGGCTCGACAAAAAAATAAGAAAATATTGGCTGATCCGAATCGCATGACTCCGATTGATTATTATGAAGGAGTCGATCTGATGACTCCAAATTATGATGAGTCAGTTGCACTTTCACATTTTATGGTAGATAGCCTTCGGCCTGATAAAAACGAAATACTTAAAATTGGCAATGAACTTATGAAGGCCATCGGATGCAAACAAATGGTTATTACCCGAGGAAAAGAAGGCATGAGCCTTTTTGAGAGCGAACAAATGACCGAGATGCCGACTTTTGCAAAACAAGTGGCCGATGTTACCGGCGCAGGTGATACTGTTATTGCGGCTATCGCATTGGCCTGGGGCTCAGGATTTAGTCTTGAGAATGCTTGTGCTCTTGCGAATTTGGCTGCCGGGATTGTGGTTGCTAAAATTGGGTGTGTTCCGTGCACGAGAGAAGAAGTGCTTAGTTTGGTGCAGGGGTTTTAGAGGCAAAAGAGGCAAAAGTCAGGCAGCCGCGGCGGTTGGCGGTTTCTGTGCCAGACTTCTGGGGCTGGCACTCTGGTGTCTGAAAGCAGAATCTGAGACTGGCAACTGGGGCGGCTGCCGGCTGCCTTGGATTTAAGGTATGAAAGAAATCTAAATTCCCCTGAAATTATGGTTTTTTAGGCTTAATTGTGCTATTTCAGCCTTCATGCTTGAAAGTCTTAAAGTGCCTCAAACTGCTGAATTCAATTTCTATGACCTTACGCTTGCTCAAATACAGACTTTGATATCGGGTAAGGGTAAGGAAAAGTTTCGTGCGCAACAGATCTTTCGCTGGGTTTACGAAAAGCGTATCAGCAGTTTTGCTGAAATGTCGAATATTTCTAAAAGTTTTAGCAAAGAGCTTGAAGGGGTTTTTCATTTTTCTTTGCCCAGAAAAGTAAGCGAACTTAAAAGCTTAGATGGAACTCGCAAATATCTCTTTGATATCGGCGAAGGCAATACCATTGAAACCGTTCTTATTCCTTCTGGTGAAGATCGCCTTACCCTTTGCGTATCTTCTGAAGTTGGTTGCAATATGGCCTGTAAGTTCTGTTTTACCGGCAAGCAAAAACTCAAGCGAAGACTTTCAACATCTGAAATTGTCGGGCAATTTATGCATGTTCATGACAGTCTTCAGCCTGAAGGCAAACGCATTAGCAATATTGTATTTATGGGAATGGGTGAGCCGCTCGATAATACCGAGAGCGTATTTGCCTCAATCGAAATATTGACCAATGAATGGGGCGTGAATCTTTCTAAGAGAAAAATTACGGTTTCAACCTCAGGACTTGTGCCGCTGATGCCGTTGATCACTCAAGCCGGGGTTCGAATGGCCGTTAGTTTGAACGCTCCCAACGATGAGGTTCGAGATCATGTGATGCCGATCAATAAAAAGTATCCATTGAGCGAACTCTTGGCTGCTTGTAAAGAGCATTGCTCTGAATCTGGCGACAAGGTTACATTTGAGTATGTCTTGCTCAAAGGAGTTACGGATTCAATAAATGATGCTCGCGAATTGTATCAATTGACACGCGGGATTCCCTGCAAAATAAATATCATTCCTTTTAATGAACATCCGGGCTCTGATTTCAATCGACCAGAGCGCGAAAGCGTATTGCGTTTTCAAGCTGAATTGATGCGTTTGGGAGCTCATGTTTTGCTGCGAAAAACCATGGGCCGTGATATTTATGCAGCTTGCGGACAACTCACCTCCGTATATGAAGGGCGCCCCGAAACCTTTAAAGCCGGTGAAATGGATATTCAAAGCCGCGCTCAAAGCTCGTTACGCGTTTAATTTGATCTTAGGTCTCTTTTTTTTAAAAACATATTTGTCAAATAGGACTTGAATGGGGTAGTTTTTCCCGTACTCCAACCCATCAACCGGAGAACCTAAATGTCAGATATTTTAGTTGTCGGAAGTTTGGCCTATGATTCGATTGCAACCCCGCAAAGCCAAACCGCGCGCACCTTAGGCGGATCTGCAAATTATTTTTCGCTTGCAGCTTCATTGTATTCCAAAGTTCGCGTTGTAGGAGTTGTTGGCGAAGATTATCTCGAAAGTGATCTTAAACTTTTGAAAGATCGCTCTGTTTGTACCTTAGGACTTCAAAAAAAGTCAGGTCGTACCTTTCATTGGTCGGGTGCTTACAAAGAAGATATGAATGAAGCCATCACGCTTGCGACTGAGCTCAATGTTTTCGAGCACTTCAATCCTGAAATACCTGAAACCTATAAACATACACCCTATGTTTTTTTAGCCAATATTGACCCCGAATTGCAGCTAAAAGTTTTAGATCAAATTCAAAGTCCTAAATTTGTCGGCAGCGATACCATGAATTTTTGGATCAAATCAAAAGTAGCGGCATTGAAAAAAGTTTTATCACGAGTCGATGTCGTATTGATAAACGAAGGTGAGTCGAAGCTTCTCACAAAGAAACCCAATGCCATTGCTGCCGCCGCAGACATTTTGAAAATGGGCCCTCGTGCAGTAGTGGTAAAAAGGGGCGAATACGGTTTTGTTTTATGTACAAAAGAAGGACTTCATATTTTACCGGCCTTTCCAATTGCCGATGTCATAGATCCAACGGGCGCAGGAGATACTTTTGCCGGGGCATTTTTTGGATATCTTTCAAAGAGAAATCAAGAAGTTGATATCGAAGCCCTCAAGCAGGCATGTGTACAAGGATGTTTACTCGCGAGCTTTACCGTACAAAAGCTTGGCGTAGGTGCCCTTATTGATCTGACTTGGTCAGAAATTGAAAAACGCCACAATCAATACCAAAGTATAATCCGCTAGAATTTTAAGCTCGACGCTGGTCGAGCTGGCGCTGAATTCAGTCTTTCTGGGCTCGACAGAAGTCGATGCTCTTTGTCGCAATAATGAAAAAATCAGCGCTTTTTGAATCCCTGTATTCATAATTTTCAAAGAATTTCCGATATATGAGCTAGGTGAACTCCACTTTTAAAGATGGAAAGGAACGTCCGCAGCATTAACTTTTGATTTTTACAAAAGTTGAAGTGCGGCGAAATGGATGTCAAAAAGTAGCAAATCGGCTCCTAGTCAAAAAGCAAACGAGATCAAAGATCTTTTGTTGGATGTCATTCAACAAGAAGATGCATCTATGAGCGATACCGAAATTTTTCGTCTTTCACAGCCTTATAAAAAAGGTGAGCCCTCTCCGTTTAAAAAACCGCCTAAGGTAGAAAAAGAACCAGAACTTGAATTGAATTTTGGCGAGGCGGATGTTCCCGTGCCACCGAAAAAAAATGAGATACATGACGACGATGAAGACAGCATGCTCAAATTGGATTTTGACTTAAATGCAGGAGATTCTGACTCGCCAGTGAGTAAATCTCTCGCATTAGAGTCACAAAAAAAGCAATTAGTTTCGCCTGCGCCAAATGCTCAGCCAGAGCAGCAAAAGCCGATTCCGCAGGCGGATAAGACCGTGAAACTCAATTCACCATTTGCGCCCAAGCCAGCTCCAATTTCAAAACCTCCTATGGGAGCGCAACCTCCGGTCAGTTCTAACGAATCTACGGTGCGGCTAACGCCTAAAATGAATCCTCGAACTTACGAAACTGAAAGTCGAGTTGCAAGTGGGGCTCCGTCTAATCTAACTGAGCACCAGTTTAAACACGATGTTCAAGTCGGTATTTCGTCTCCTTCAGAAGCCGTACTAAAACAATCTGAAAATTTGAGAATTGCACAAATTCGAATTTCATCTCTAGAAGATGAATTAGAGAAACTCAGACAAGAGAATTCTCAATTGTCTTCTGCCGGAGAGATTTTGAGACGACGGGCAGATGAGTTGTTGTCTCAATCCGAAGCTTTTGAAAATAAAATTCAAGAGTCGGCGGTTATCTTCGATGAAGAAAAGAAAGTTTTACGCGCTCAAAATCAAAGTAAAGATCGAGAGCTCGAGGTCCGGCGTCAAAAGGTCGACCAATTGGAGCAAAGATTAAATTCTCAATTTGAGTCTATTCGCCGCAGAGAAAGAGAATTGGAACACCGTCTCGAAATTCTAAAGGTTGAAAATCACGATATTCTGAGCGGCAAAGATAAAATGATTTTGGACCTGAAGCGACAAGTTGATCTCTTAAATACTGAAGTTAATTTTTCAAAAGAACGTACTCAAGAGATCTACGGTCAACATAAAGAAAAACAAGAAACGATTCGCCGTGTTGTAAAAGCATTGAGAATGGCTCTAACGATCTTAGAAGGTGATGAAGAAACGAAATCACCACTCAAAAAAGTAGATTGATTCGCCGATGAGAGAGAGAGCAATTTTTTTAAAAAACTGTCTCAATATGCGAAATGAATGAAAGAAGAAATGAAAGAAAAGATTCTGGTACTTGAAAATCAATCTTACGTAAGTCAAAGACTCAAGTCTTGGTTGACTAGTTTTGGCTATGAAATTGAAACTCATTTTGATTCAAAAAATTTAGATTTGTCGCCAGCTTTTATCCAAAAAAATCGCTTCAGTTTAGTTTTGCAAATTTCAAATTCAGTCAATCAATTTGGTTCTTCAATCATGGGACTTATTGAAAGTGACTTTCCAGTGCCGATCATTCATGTCGTTGAAGAGGCCGTATTCAATCCCAAAAAATGGCTGGTATCACCACATCATGAATGGGCGAATCCCAATATTTCTCAATTCGAATTTCTACGCAAAATTCAAAACCTAATTTATTTTTGTAAAAAAGATCGAGAGTTGTTTGATATTCGCTTTCGCATTGAACAAGTCGAAATTTTTGCCAGTCAACTGAGAAGAAAACGCCTCAATGATGTCGTTGAAATTGGTTTTGATTTATTTAAAAAAGAGTATGGCGTCAAATCACTTTTGTGGTTTAAGCCAGGAGCACTCAAAGATGAGTTGCGACGTTATTCACGAATTCGCGAGCGCCATCCCGAAATTCACGCAAAGGATATCGAGCTCGCGCCAAATTGGCTCTCCAATTTAGATTATAATCACGAAGATGTTTTTAAACTCTTTGCAAAGTGGGACATTCATCAAGTTGAATCGGCTTTGGTTGCAACACAAGTTTTGGATCAAGGAACCGTCATTGCGTCCTTGAGTAGTCACGGGACTCATCTTGGTCATTTGATACTAGTAGATCCTGAGCGCTGGGTTGAAATAGACGAATCCTCTGAGTTTGCTGACTATGCCAAATGCTTTTTGCATCACCTTGAGCAATCCTATGCCTATCAACAGATAGAGCATATGACATTTCGAGATGACTTAACAGAACTCTATAATCAGCGCTATTTGCCAATTATTTTAGACCAAGAGATGCAGAGAGCGGTTCGTCATGGCCATAACTTTTCAGTGCTTTTTCTAGACGTTGATTTTTTTAAGATGGTCAATGATACGAAGGGGCATTTGGTCGGATCAAATGTTTTAGTGCAAATTTCAAAACTTATAAAAGATAGTATTCGCGGTACGGATTTTGCCTTTCGCTATGGTGGAGACGAGTACGTCATCGTTTTATCAGATGCGAGCTCAGCACAAGCTACAATTGTTGCAGAACGCCTCCGTAAAAAAACCGAAAGTTCGGTTTTTGAAGTCGGAAATTCACAAGTTAAAGTAACAGTTAGTATCGGGATCGCGACCTATCCAGAACATGCTCAGACTACGGCAGAACTTCTTCAAATGGCCGACGACGCCATGTACAAAGGAAAACACAAGAGCCGAAATATTGTATTTATAGCGAGCTAAAAATAAAAATAAAATGGAAGAAAACACCACACCTCAGAAAAGCACAACAAAGAAAATCAAGCTGGTCATAAGTGATCTTCATTTAGGACTGGGTCGTACTATCGATGGCGGGATTACCAACTCACTTGAAGAATTTTTTTTCGGGGATAAGCTTGCAGAGTTCATTCATTATTATACCAGCGGAGAATTTCGCGACCACGAAGTCGAGCTCATTATTAACGGAGATTTTTTAAATTTCTTGCAGGTCGATTATCACGGCCACCACTTAACTGTTATAACCGAAAGCGTTTCGCTGGCGAAGCTTAAGAATATCGTGAAGGGGCACCCAGAAGTTTTTAAAGCACTTCGCAGTTTTGCAAGCCAAGACAAAAATTCAATTGCCTATGTGGTGGGAAATCACGATCAATGCATGCTTTGGCCCGCCACGAGATCCTATTTAAATGAAGTAATCGGCAAACCGGTTCGTTTCAAAAATATAGTTTATTTTTTTGATGGTGTTCATATCGAGCACGGACATATGCACGAAGCCGCCAATCGCATCGATCCGAAGCGATTCTTTCTTAAAAAGAATTTGCCTGAACCCATTTTGAATTTGCCGTTCGGATCACATTTTTTTGTCGATTTCGTATTGAAAATTAAAAAGGCACATCCCCATATTGATAAAGTCAGGCCATTTCAAGCCATGATCAGGTGGGGTTTTTACAACGAGTTTTTTTTCACCTGTAAAGCCATGTTCAGTTTGATTCTCTATTTTTTATCTTCGTCACTAGTAAAGGATCCAAGAAGACAATTTCCTCTTAAGCGAATTTTGCAAGTAATGTTAGAAAGTGCGGTTTTTCCCGACTTAAGTGAATCTGCGAGGCGAATTCTGAACGACGAAAGAGTTCATATTGTTATATTTGGCCATACTCACGTCTATCAGTATCGCCAATGGAGCGGGAAAGAATACTTTAATACCGGAACTTGGACTGATATCACTTCTCTTGATATTCCTTCTTTAGGTAAAATCACAAAATTGACCTATGTGCTAATCGAGTACCCTGAAAATGGTGAAAAGCCACGGGGGCGCCTTAAAGAGTGGCGCGGTTACCACAGAATTGAAGAAGACGTCGCGATTTAGACGGGCGCCCACCAAATTATTTGGACTCATCTGTGTCTATCGTGAATAAATTTTTGACGATCTGCAGGTGGGATGCTAATTAGCTCTATGCTTAATTTGATTTTTCCAACCCAAAAGACGGATCCCAATTGCCTTCATCAAGCTCGCGAGGGACTTTCAAAGCTGCGTCTGAGAAGAGATTTGGGCTTTCTAGAATTGCCCAAAAATCTAGATGCGATTCAAATGCGCGCGCTTGAAATAAAAAAGCAATTCAAACAAATTGTAGTTTTAGGTATTGGTGGTAGCGCGCTCGGAACCAAAGCACTTCTTGAGGCCTTGAGTCCGCAGTCACCTCAATTGCCGATAACGATTTTAGATAATGTCGATGAGTTTAGTTTCTTTCAGAGATTAGAGGCACTGAATCTTGCAGAAACGCATTTTTTAATTATTTCTAAGAGCGGGCAAACCATTGAAACTTTGACTCAAGCTGAGCTTGTTGACCAAGTCCTTATCCAAAAAGGATTGCGAAGCTTGGCACTGGTATCTACGGTGATCTCTGAAACAACTTCGAATCCTCTAACTGACTGGGCACTTCGAGAAAATGTTCCGAGCTTAGAAGTTCCAAAAAATGTCGGAGGCCGATTTTCAGTATTAACTCCTGTTGGCTTACTTCCTGCGGCCCTTGCCGGCTTCAATTTGCAAGAAATCAGTGTTGGCGCTCATTGGGCAAAAGATCAGGATACCTTAATTTCAGAATTGGCAGCTCAAGCGATGACGAGCTTTTCAAGAAAGGAATGGATCACCTTATTTTGGTGTTATTGCGATCGGCTTGTCGGATTCAGTTATTGGCTGCAACAGCTTTGGGCCGAGTCGCTTGCGAAAGCCAAAGATCGTAGTGGTGCGGCCGCGCCTCGAGTGAGCACTCCGATTCCGTGCAGAGGTTCGACAGACCAACATTCAATTTTGCAACAGGTGATGCAAGGCGAGCGCGATAAATTTATTTATTTTTTTCGTGTGCAAGAAAGCGCAAATTCTCATTTGGTTATTCAGAATAGTCTTTTTCGTGGTCAAGAGATCATGAAGCAAAAATCTATGGGAAATTTGTTTTCTGCTCAAGCCGATGCGATTCGCCAATCCTTGTTTGCAGAGCAAGTTCAATCGGTGAGCCTCAATCTACAAAAGTTAGATGAATCGAGCATCGGAGCACTTTTTATGTTGTTTCAAATGGTGATTGGTACTTTAGGCGAGGTTATGAATATTGATGCCTTTGATCAGCCTGGAGTAGAGTCCGGTAAATTGGCTACTCGCAGGCTTTTGTCTGGCCTGAAAGCCAGCTCCAAAGCCTATTAATAGATTTTGTGAATAAGATGCAGGACTGTACTTCGGTGCGCTTGTTTTAGACGATCTTCATGCCGTACAATACTTAGATGGGTGCAAAGAAAAAACAGTTAGTTGATCTTGTCGATACAACAGAAGAAGTCACTGAAAGTATCAACGAAGAGACGTCGTCGTCTGAAGAAAAGACACGTTTAGTAAATAATAAAACTTTTAATGAAAAGCGTGATAAATTTGCCAAGTCGCCGGCGAGCCTAGTGATGCTTGAGGGCCCAGCAGGTTACGTGGGCAAACGTTGGCCACTCGATCAATCCGACATTATAATTGGTCGGTCTATGACCTCTACCATTTTTGTCGATGATAAAAGTGTGAGCAAATCTCATGCGAAGATTACGGTTTCAAATGGTGATGTTTATCTGCTCGATCTCGAGTCCACCAATCGCACTGAATTAAATGATGGAACTATTCAAGCACTCTTGCCTATTAAATTAAAAAATAACGATCAGGTCAAAACCGGCAACGTTCTATTTAAATTTCTTGAGAGTGGCAGTTTCGAAGCCGCAGCAATTGAACAGCTTCAGAATCGAAGTGAAAAGGATCCATTGACGGGAATTTACAATAAGGGCGCACTCAACTTAAAAGGTTTAGAATCCTTTAAGCGAGCAAAGCTTTTAAAGGTACCATTGAGTATTGCGGTCTTTGATATCGATCATTTCAAAAGTATCAATGACAAATATATGCATACTGCGGGCGATTTTGTATTAAAGGAACTTGCCAGCACCGTTCAAACAAAATTGATTCGAACTGATGATATTTTAGCTCGATACGGGGGCGAAGAATTTGTGGTCTTATTGTTTGGAAGCAATTTGGTTCAAGCCATTGAGATTGGTGAGCGTCTACGGGCAACCATTGAAAATCACGCATTCATATATGAGGGCATCAAATTGCCGATCACCATTTCGGTAGGAGTATCGACCAAAGAGCCGCAGATGACGGCCTGGGAAGAGTTGTTTGCGAAAGCCGACAGTGCTATGTATATCGCAAAACGCAGTGGCCGTAATCGCGTTTCAACCGGCGGAACAAATTCGGGCTCTACTACTTAGAGCCTTTCTTAGCGCCAAAAATTGTCTCAATCAGAAATTATTATCGACCTGATAAGTAATTAGAAGGTGTCATAAAGTTTTCGAGCAAACTGCTCCAAGAAGAGTCAGTGTCTTTTTGTACATGTTCCAGATTTTTCAATCCTGTAAGGCTTTTTAAACGATCTTACGTCTCAATATGGATTGGCTCGATCATTGATTAACTTAAATATGTGCGGAGCCACCTTGGAACTGCACTTACGAACAGTCGCCGCCAATTGCATCGTCGTATTGAAATGTTTTTAAAAAATATTTTTCGGAATTAACCGAAAATGACTAGGCCATAGTCTAAGAAGAGGTTGGACCTGATGAAAGAAGACAGCATTCTGATCCAAGAAGTCATCGCAGGACAGAACAAATCGTTCTCATTGTTAGTTGAGCGCCACCAACGGGCACTTCTGAGATTGAGTTATCGGTTTACCAAGGAGCAGAGTATGGCTGAAGACATCGTGCAAGAGAGCTTTTTAAAGGCATATCAAAAGCTTTCTTCATTTGAAGGACGCTCTTCTTTTAAGAGTTGGCTCTTTCAAATTACGGTCAATACGGCAAAGAATAAACTTCGCGGAATGAATCGCGAAATGGTGAATGTCGAAGATGTACATTTGGGAGTTGATCCGGGTGCTGAAACAGGAATGTTACAAAACGATTTAAAGAATCTTATTAAGATTGAGGTTGAAAAGTTGCCAGACAAGCAAAAACTTTCTTTGAAGCTTCGCATCTTCGAGGACCTGAGTTTCAAAGAAATCGCTGACATTATGGATTGCCCATATGATACGGCGAAAGCCAACTACCGGCATGCACTTTTGAAGTTGAAAGAAAGACTAATGAATCAAGATCGTAAGGGTGACTTATCTATATTTGAGAAAATCTTTAATTACGAGGGGGTAAGATCGATGGAGTTGGAACAATGAACGAAAATACTAAAAAGAATAAATCTTTAAGCCTGAATGAAAAAGAAAAACTCTGGCATGACGATGGCATCGACTATGATTGGTTAATTGACCGATTGGAGGGTGAAAAAAACTTGAGAAATAAGCGGGCGGCCTATGATTTCGTATTGAGTTCAAAAGGAGAACTCGATGCCTACGAAAGCTTGCATCACATTCGTACCATTTTAAAAACTTGTGATGACGTCGCTCTACCCGAAAGTGGAGATTACTATCGAAATATGACAGATCAAATTATGGGAGCGGTCCGAAACGAAAGTCGAAAAAAACTGCGCAAAGAAAAGCTCGAAACCTTGAGGAAAATGACCACGCAATTTGTGCAAAAGAATTCTTTGACCATTATCAATTTAATGTACTTTGCAATGAGGAGATAAGAAGTTACGGACTAGCAAATTGGCGTCTCAAATCTTCCTCAGACGTAATCGTCTTTAGAAATGCAATAAATTGTGAAATATTTTGATTGTATTTTCTGAAGACGGTTTCGAGTTGGGAGGGGTCATTGTCATACAATTTATACAATAAGAGTTTGGCATTATTGAGTTCGGCGGTCTCAAAGTCTCTTCTGAATTGAGGAGAAATCTGAGGGCGCACATTTTCTGCAAACTTTTTTTGAATCAGTTGAAGTCGTTCGATGCGTTCGGCTTCAGAAAAGGACATGGCTCCTGGTTTTGATCTTTCCGAATACCAATTTTGAAGATCCTTTACTTCGGAAGTAATAAATTGTGAAAAAAGTAGATCGTCATGTTTCTCGCTTTGGATCTTTTGCACAGAAGCAGAGTTTTCTCCTTCGCGCTTTTTGAAAAATTCAATCGCCGCTTTATTGCCAACAAAATTTGCGAGTCTTTCATTGAAGTCGGTGGCATCTTTAATGAAAACGGTTGCATGAAAAAGCTCATGCAGAAGAGTGTCTACCAAATCATGGTCATTATAAGCTAACATACTTGACAGCACGGGATCATAAAACCAGCCAAGAGTACTATAAGCGCTCACACCTCTAACAAAAACATCATAGTTCTTGGCTTTCATTTCAGCAGCAAGCTCAAGTGCTTTTTCTTTTTGAAAATATCCTTTATAAGGAAGTTTACCCACTAAAGGGAAACTCCAAAAAAAATGCTCCAATTTATTTTTTTCAGCAGCACTCACCACGTAAGTTACATAGGGGCGACCTAACTCGACATAGCTCGTATAGCTCTTGGTTTTTTTAAGCCCAATGCTTTCAGCAAATTGATGAACTTCGATTGTAAGCTCTAGTTTGCGCTTCGTTTCGGGCTCTAGTTTTGGATTTTCAAGAACTCTTTGAATGGGTTCTCGAGACATGAGCAGGCCGGTTTGATCGTAAGCCGAGCCCAATAGATATCCGAGTTGACAGCTCGTTAGTAAAAAGCCTGAGAGAAATATAGTTAAAAAAGATGCCGATTTACGAATTAAAATAACCATGACAGGCCAGCGCGCGCTGAAACATCTAACGAGGGATTGGCTTGGCCTCCAATGAGAGGGGCCGAAGTCCATGCTTCAATTCCGGCTTTGAGTGAGAGATTCTTGGTGATTGTTAATTTGAATCCAAAACCAGCACTCGGAACAAATCCGGTGGGTTCGTCGTCAATTGAAGCCGCAAAGCCATCGATTTGATCTACCAATCTTTTACGTAAAAGATATGCGGTGCCGGCCTTTATATAGGGTCGAATAGTCCAATCCCCACTGCCAAAAGTAAAAACAAGATCAAGCCCAACCAACTCATAATAGACGCTTGTGGTGTGATTTGTATTTGCGATATTGGTGGGCACAACCTGGCTGGTCACGCCGTTGGTATAACTAAGTTCGAATGCCGACATCTCATCAAAAATATAAGAAAGAGATCCCGTCAAAGAGGAGCCTTGGTCATATGCTCCCGGAGCAAAATTGGTTTTTTTATAACTTGCAGAACCACCAATTTCAATGAAGGCCCACGAAGAACTCGAAACAGCGACTGCCAAAACAATTTGTACTAAAATGAGAAGAAAGAAACGTAAATACATTCTCTCATGATATCAAATTTCGCCAAACCAAAGGGTCTAGATCTGGAGCTAATTCGATCACACGCAACTACTCACTTGAGGTACCAAGGTATTGAGGTACAAAGTGAACTGTAAATTGGTAATCGAGATGAATATAACTATCGTCTTTGATCATTTCTTGGGGAGGATTCGGAAATTTAATTGCATCTCGAAAGGCTCTGACTGGCGCTAAGTCGAGGGCTTCATTTCCGGATCCTTTATGCAGAATTCCCCGAACAAAATTGCCGTTTTTATCTAAAAGCAGTTCAACTTGAGTCACAAATTCTTCTTCGCGAGTTCGGCGCTGAGTTTGTTGATAAGTATAGACGGCAGCCTTTACGTAATTGATCCACCTGGGGCGAAAGACCTCTTCCATGCGTGCAAAGAAAGTATAATAAGTAAAGCGATCGGTATTGAGAGCCGTAAATTCTCCAATGCGAATGTCTTGAGGTAGAGTTTCTCCGAGAGTCGAGGATCCTCTTTGTGGCCCGAATCCGCCAACTTGAGGGAATATCATGGGTTTGGAATCATCCTGAGGCGGTGAAGTTTTTTCATTTCTTTTGATGTCGATATCGCCCATTAATTTATTTTCTTCAGGGCGAATTTTAGTAAGTTCGCTCTCAGAAATTTTTGACACTTTCTTTGGCTTTTTTCCCTCTATTTTCTCTTCATCTTGGGCTTTTGCCATTTTATTGCTGGCAGAATTGGAGCGGTTTTCGGTCATTCCGGACTGGGCAGCCTTCATTTCTTGCATCACGCTTTGATCTTCTTGCGAGAAAAAATGTGCCGGTTTTTTTTCTTTAATTTTAAGGGGCTCGGGGGGCGTCGCCTGTCTTACAAAAGACTGGGTATCTTTGGTTTTAGGTGTTTGCTTTTTCGGAGCGTTCTCTACCAGTTCAACTAGGCTCAGTTGAGTCGGAGGAACATAGGGATAGAAATAGCTAGCTGAAAATCCAAAAAGAAAGTGAATTAAGATGCTTAGAATAACGCAATTTCTAAGGATTTGATAAGGGCTCATGCGGATCAAAGCATAGGTCTCAAAATGAGAATTGTCTACAAATGGCTCAAGTTGTGACGTTTTTAACCCGATAAAGAGAGGTCAGAAAAAGTCAAATTGGGGCAGAGCGAATTTTTAAATTAAGGGGAAATTGGATGCAAAATAACAATGTTATAGATCTTAAAACGAAGCGCGATGCCAAAGCTAAGACGGATTCGAAATCCAGCCATCCACCTCGAGAGACGAGATCTCACGACGCCGAAGCTGCTCCAATTGTTGATATGACCGTGCGGCGAAATGAAATGATCCAACAAGAACGACGAAAAGTGAAGCGCACGATTTTGTCTGAATTTATAGGTGCTTGTATAGTTGTTCCTCAACGAGGACTATTGAAGGTTTCTCTGTATGATGTTTCAGCGACTGGGATGTCCTTCGATCTTGAATCGAAATTCGGACAGATCGCATCCGGTGAAGAAGTTGCAATGAGGCTTTATTTAAACAAGCAAACTTATTTTCCTTTTGTTATCAAGGTCGCCCATACCCAGTTGATGGACACTGATTTAGCTTACCGATATGGCTGTAGCTTTGTCGGCGGTACGATTAACAACGAAGCACTTGCCCACTTTGTGAAATTCATTGAAACTGTTAGTGCCTCATTGCGTACTGATCACGGCGATATCATGGTTTCAAATCTTGGCAGATGACTTCTTGCGCTGCCCTTGAATACGCTCTATTAAAAATCTTAGTTAAGCTCTGAAAAATTATTTTTTTTGCGCTCCATTTTGGTCTGTACATTGGCCCAGCAATGTAATGCAATCGAGGAGTAGTCATCTTCATTATGAATTTGACTCAACCAGCGTCGTCGGGCGTACGCGTCTACGTTCAACTTGTTTCAAGGAGGATTCGTTTTGTCCACCCCTACTACTTCAAAAAGTCAAGTTTCGCTAACTCGAAAAATTGTTATTGATACCAACGTCATTTTATTTGATGCACTCGCGATCGGAAAATTTAAGGATGCCGATATTATCATTCCAATCTCAGTTATCGAAGAGGTCGATCGGTTTAAGCGCGATCTAGGAGAAAATGGTCGAAATGCCAGGCAGTTTTCAAGATTCATTGACGTGCTCAGAGCAAAGGGCCCCTTGGCCAGCGGTGTTCAACTGGACAATTCAACTACGAAAGTTTTTGTAAATGGCGATATGCCTTATGTTGGAATGCCACGCGAGCTCGACATTGAAAAGGCGGACAATCGTATTTTAATGACGGCCCTTTCTTTGCAAAAGCAGTTTCCAAAAATTCATGTAGAATTGGTGACCAAAGATATTAATCTTCGAATCAAAGCAGATGTCTTCGGGATTATCGCAAAAGATTATGAGCCTGAAAAAGTCTCAACCGAAGAAATGTATACGGGGCACGCTGAAATTGAAGTTGAAAGTGCCATTATCAATTCTTTTTACGAAACCAAATTACTCAAAGAATTGCCAATTAAATTGATGGCTAATGAGTACGTTGTCATGAAAGAAGCCGGAAACCCAAATCACAGTGCGATTGGGCGCTTTAGTGAGAAGGACGGGGGGATTGTACCCCTCATTCGGCCCAATGAAAGTATTTGGGGCATTCACCCGCGAAATGTAGAGCAAAGTTTTGCAATGGATTGTCTTTTGAACGACGAAATCCTGTTTGTTTCACTTGTTGGCAAGGCGGGTACTGGAAAAACACTTTTGGCTTTAGCTGCGGGGCTATACAAAACTCTAGATGAGGGACGGTTTCAGCGCCTGCTTGTTTCTCGGCCGATTTTCCCTATGGGAAGAGACATTGGATACTTGCCTGGAGATGTCGAACAAAAACTAAATCCTTGGATGCAGCCAATCTTTGACAATGTCGAATTCTTAATGGGAGCTGACAAAAAAGCGGCCGGCCGGGCCCAAGAACTCATCAATCAAGGGATGCTGAATATTGAACCTCTAACCTACATTAGGGGGCGAAGTATTCCGAATCAGTATTTGATCGTCGATGAGGCGCAAAACTTGACCCCACATGAAATTAAAACCATCGTGACTCGCGCGGGACAGGGAACCAAAGTTGTTTTAACCGGCGACTACTTTCAAATTGATAATCCCTATGTCGATAGTGCAACCAGCGGACTCACCTATTCAGTCGAACGCTTTAAAGGCCAGAAGATTTCAGCGCATGTCAGTCTGACCAAGGGTGAGAGATCCGAACTTGCTGAGTTGGCAGCGAATATTTTATAACGACACTTCTTGGCAAATTCGTAATCCAATTGCGGAGTCACTCAAATGATTCTAAATTGTTTGCGAATAAAGGAGCATCAAAATGAGTAATGTTGTCAGCTTTCACTATACGCTAAAGGATGAGGCCGGAGCCGTTTTAGAATCTTCGCATGGGGATGAGCCAATGAGCTATCTTGAAGGCGTAGGACAAATCATTCAGGGCTTAGAGTCTGCTTTAAAAGGAATGAAAAAAGGCGAAAAAAAATCTGTTTTTGTGCCGGCAAAAGATGCATATGGTGAATTCGACGAAGAACTGATAGTCGCAGTTCCCCGAGCGCAGATTCCAAAGAAAGACGTTAAAGTTGGCGATCAATTTCAAGCCGATTCAGCCGAAGGGCATACCAGAACAGTCGTTGTCACAGAAGTAACTGACAAAGAAATTACTGTCGATGGCAATCATCCGCTATCAGGTCAGGACCTTAATTTTGACGTCGAAATCTTAGAGGTGCGTCCTGCAACGAAAGAAGAAATGTCGCACGGACATGCACACGGACCTGGCGGTCATAAGCATTAGACCTCTTGCATAGCTAAATCTACCGCCGCCGGCGGCGGTAGAAAGCACTAAGCTCAAATATTACAAATTTGAATTTCGGACCAGTTGATATTCTGGTCTGATCTCAATTCGAGCGAGCCTAACATTTGAAAATCAGGATCTTTACGATTAACCAGGAGATAAAGATGGTCGCAGTTCTTATCCTTTTCTAAGTTCCAATCCTGAGGATTCAGCCCAAATTTGTAAAGTTCATTGATTAAGCTTGAGTTTAAGTTGTGGTTCATATGTGTCCCTCCATTTCTTAAAAATGAAATGAGCAAGGACGGCGCCAGCTTGAAGTGAATTTAAGCTAAAGAATACAACTTGCGATGTCCGAATTTCGAATCTATAAATTTGCTATGGAAAAAACCTATCTCAAGAGGCTTTTGATTTTTGAAATTTTGATTGTAGTTGCGGTGCCTTTTATTTTTAAATGGATAGAGCCAAAAAAAATCGCGGCTCTTTTTGCTGGCGGGCTATTTGTTTTATTGGGATTCTCCGTACTCAATGCAAGTTTTAGATTTCAAAATCTGAGAAAGACTTTTTTTACATTAATTGGAGGAGTGCATCTCTTCGTAATTTCGATTCCAATGCTATCAGCGCGAATTTATTTTTTTGGGACCGATTTTGAACAAATTCAAATTTTTGGCCTAAGAGCTCCAGATTTTCATAAGGCATCGGAGTGGGTCTATATGGGGCTGCTATTGGCTACCCTTTTTCAATTGATAAAATCTGTTCGCAACCAGGGAAATAAAAAAGCCACCTAGTCGGCCCAAATTTGGGAACTCAGGTGGCATCTTCAAGTCTTTAAAACCAGAATCTAAAAAATTAATCTAAAGTAAATGGCTTTGGTGAAATAGCTTCAGGGCGCTCAAATGTATCATGAGCGGCTCCGCCATTTGGAAGTAAGCACAAATTACGAGCTTTTTTAATGGCTCCAGCGACTTGTTTTTGTTGAGCTAAGCTCAATTTGCTGATGCGAGCAGGAGTGATCTTACCGCCTTCGCTGACGAAGCGAGAGAGAGTTTGAGCATCTTTGTAATCAAAGAGGTAATCGCCAGAAAATTCAGGTCGGTACTTAGAGCGTACATTTTTACGCATATTTATCCTTTCAAACAATAAAGTCAGAAGGGCGGACGTTACTATACTTTTCTGTTGCCAACAAGCGGCTTTTTACCTATAACTTCGGATTCGCAGAGATTAGGGCAGATTTAAAGGGAGGTCCAATTGGGACGCTGTGAGTTAACAGGTAAGGGTCCGGTCGTTAAAAATTTAGTGAGCCATTCGAACATTAAGACGAAGTCTACGGCTTCTTCAAATGTTCAAAGAAAAAGACTCTTTAGCCGAGTTTTAAACCAATTGGTTTCTTTAAAGGTTGCTACAAGCGCTATCAAGGATATGGAGCACCAAGGTGGATTTGATCAATTCATATTGAATTTAGATCCAAAGAAGATGTCTCCGCGGGCAATGGCCGTAAAAAAGAATATCCGACTTAAAATGAAGCAAAAGAAAGCTTAAAGGAAGTTTATGAAGCTCAAAATTCGCAAAGGCGCTAGCGTAAAGGTGATTACAGGCTCTGACAAAGGCAAACAAGGCACTGTCTTGGATGTCGATACCGCAGGAATGCGTGTTAAAGTTGAGGGTGTAAAAATCATGACAAAGCACTCTAAAGAACATGGTATTAAAAAAGCAGAAGGATATATTCATTATTCAAATGTTGCTTTAGTTGAAGCGGCAGCTAAGAAGAAAACTTCGGCTAAAAAAGCAACTAAATCTAAGAGTGCATAGTTCTAAGTTAAAAAATTAAGTAAAATTATTAAACCCAGATTGAAAGATCTGGGTTTTTTTTAACCAGCTCAAATGCTCCTGAAACCAGACAGAAACATAAAAATTATACTCTGGTATTTTAGAATGAAAAAAACAATGTTAGACTGAGTCAAATATCTCAGTCGTTTTTTCAGTGGGGGTTGAATGAAAAAATCATTTTTAGTTTTTGGTCTGATTGTCGTCCTTTCTCAGCTATGTCTTGCCAAAGACCAAGCGGCAACTGAATTTTTTCTTTGTAAGAACCAAGACGACGTAAGAATATTGTCTATCCTTATGAATGGAGAAAAGAGCTGTGTCGCCCATTACTCTAAAAAAGGTAAAGACGAGATAATAGCTCAAGCCAAGTCACCCGAGCTCTGTCACGATCGCCTCAAGCAACTTCGTGGAATTTTAAAGTCAGCGAATTATAACTGCAAGTCAGTAGCGCGAGCCCAAGTCACCTCAAGTGCCGAGGCAACTCAACAGTGAGGCGAGTTTGCAAAGATGAGTTGAGGATTGCGGTCTGTCAAATGAAGTCGACAGATGAAATTGAATTCAATCAAAAGCAGATCAAAAAGTTCTTAGGCAAATTTGAATCGAAGAAAAATCATATTGACCTCATCAGTTTCCCTGAAAACTCATTGTATTTTAGACTCAAAACGGGAGCGATCAATTTTGGAGTTGCCGCATCGGATCTATTTTTCAGAGAGCTATCTTCTTGGGCTAAGAAGTACCAAACCTGTGTTCATATTGGATCGGTAGCACTTCAAAATCCTCGCGGCAAACTTTTGAATGTCACAGTTTGGATCGATCGGGGTGGCAATGTTCGTTTTCCCTATTCTAAAATTCACTTATTTGATGTCGACGTTAAGGGCGAGAAAGCCGTTCGTGAATCTGACTATTTCGACTCAGGAAAAGCAGCGGCCATCGTTAAGATCGATCATTGGAAAGTTGGACTGAGCATTTGTTACGACCTAAGATTTTCGGATCTCTATTTAAAATATGCCAAAGCCGAAGTTGATTTGATTCTGATTCCATCCGCTTTTTTGGTTACAACCGGCCAAGCGCATTGGCATACTTTGCTAAGGGCTAGGGCAATTGAAAGCCAGGCTTTTGTTGCGGCGGCTGCCCAAGGGGGGGAACATGCGTCGAAGTCAGGCGAAAAGCGTCATACCTTTGGACATTCTTTGATTGTTGGGCCGTGGGGAGAGATAATCTCGGAGGTAACTGACAAGGGACCGCAATTCAAAGTACAGCTTTTAAAGCGAGAACGCATTGAACAGGTCAGAAAACAAATTCCGATGAGAATGCATCGAAAAGTTTTAAGCTCTGTAATAAAGGAATGAAAACTTATGAAAAAGATCTTTGGTTTTTTGGTGATAGTATTCTTATCTAATTTTCAAAATTCAACGGCATTTGCCGAAGATGAAATTGCGACTCCTGAAAGAGAGCCTGCCGCAGTTCATATTACGGATCGGGCTCAGTTGAAGCAGTATCCAGGAGGGCGAGATGAACAGGATATCAAGGTTCAGTCGAGTCTTCCGCAACCAGCAAAGAATATAGATGGTACTGCGGTTGGTGAAATGATTTTGCCAGACGATCACGATTAGAAGAGGAAAATTAATATGGAAAATCCGGCGCCACCTCAAACTTCGAATGATATACAACGTGAAACGATGGATATCGATGTTTTAATTGTTGGCGGTGGCAGTGCAGGTCTTTCTGCGGCACTGAGACTTTCTCAATTGGTTGAGGAGCACAATTTGGCGGTGAGTGAAGGCCGCATACAAGCCGCCCCAATACCCGAGCAAATGATAGCTGTTATCGAAAAGGCCTCTGAAATTGGCGCACATTCCTTGTCAGGCGCGGTCATGAATCCGGTGTCTTTGCGGGAGCTCGTTCCTAATTTTCGCGAAATGGATTGCCCAATTGAAGCGGTTTGCGAAGAGGATTCAGTTTACTATCTGGGTACTGATTTCAAATTTAAGCTGCCGATCACGCCGCCGCCGTTTAAAAACGAAGGAAACTTTTTAATTTCAGCATCGAAATTCAATCGCTGGCTCGGAAAATTATGCGAACAACGTGGCATTAATATTTTTTCGGGATTTGCTGCCGTTGAAGCTTTGTATGACGGGAACAAAGTAGTTGGAGTGAGAACTGGCGATAAGGGATTGGATAAATTTTCAAAGCCCAAGCCAAACTTTGAACCAGGCTTACTTCTCAAAGCAAAGTTGACCATTTTTGCAGAAGGTACCAGGGGTTCATTGTTCAAGCATGTGGCTAAGAAATTAAATCTTCGTGAGGGTAAAAACCCCGAGAGCTTTGAAGAAGGTGTTAAAGAGGTTATTCAGTGTCGACCTGGTAGTGTGGTGCCCGGAAAAGTCATTCACACCCTTGGCTTTCCGCTTTCGAAAAGTATTGGTGGAACTTTCATTTACACCTATCCCAATGATCAGATCGTAATTGGTCTAGTCGGCTTTATGGATACCGAAGACCCTTTATTCGATCCACATCGTGAATTACAGAAATTGAAAACCCATCCCTTTATTTATGAAATGATTGAGGGCGGAAAAGTTATTGCCTACGGCGGAAAGACTTTGCCAGCGGGAGGGTTCTTTTCAATGCCGAAGCTCTATCACAACGGAATGCTCGTGGTTGGTGATAGTGCCAGCATGGTCGATGTGCAAAAACTAAAAGGCATTCATTTGGCAATGAAGTCCGGGATGTTGGCGGCTGAAACTGCCCTCAGCGCTATAATTAAAAATGATTTTTCTGAGACTCAACTGAAGGATTATGAAACCAGAATTCAGAAAAGTTTTGTTCATTCAGAATTGTATCGCGTGCGCAATTTTCATCAGACCTTGAGCCAAGGATTCTTGATGGCAGGCCCACAGCTGGCTTTGCAAGAGCTTACTGGCGGCAGAGGTTTGGTAGACCATATGCCAAGTCACGTGGATTATACGACCACAAAAAGTCTGGTTGATTTTTGGGGATCTGGTGGCTTAGAGGAAACAGCCAATCAGCTTCCAAAGGCGGATGGCATTTTGTTTTTTGATAAATTGAGCAGTGTGTATTTAACAGGTACCATGCATGATGAAAATTCTCCGAATCATTTGCAAGTCGCCAATACCGATATTTGCCGAGATGTGTGTCATCCTAAATACAATTCGCCATGCAATCATTTTTGTCCGGCAAGTGTTTATGAAATGGTCGATGCTGGGGATCACAAAAAGAAATTACATATCAATTATACCAATTGTATTCATTGCAAAAGTTGCGATATCAAATGTCCCTTTGACAATATCGACTGGACCGCCCCAGAAGGCGGTGGCGGCCCCAAATACCAAATGACTTAAAAGCCTTTTCCATAAGAAAGGGTTAATAAGAATGTGTATTTTTTGTAAGCATAGGCGTCGATATTCGAGCTATTAATATTGTAGCTCCCGTTGAAACCTGCGGTCAGCGCTTCATTTAATTTTTTGCTAAAGCCAGCCGCTAATGTATAGCTATTGTCGAGACGAGCACTCGAATTGGCGCTGTAATTGAGCAGATAATAAGAGAGTTTTGAATTGAACATCGTATCCCAGAAGGATTTTGTAATATAACCCGTACCCAAATCAAAACGGTCAAAGACAAAGTTTTTACCAACTGCACTGTTGTGGGTGAAGCCGGCGTCGAGAGAAAATATTTTACTTTTTTCTTTATTTAAGAAAAACAAATTCGCATCACTTAATTTTATGTTGATAGCAGACTCATCATCGTCACCAACAGAGGCATTGAGACTTGCAATATCTTGTCGCAATTCAAAATTGCAATTGGCAAACCAGTTCTCATTCATGATGATGGTGCTAAGTCCTTTGAGCATATAAGAGGTCAAAATGACTTTTTCAGAATTGCTATCGACACTCATTGAGAGTGACTCATAACCCGGAACAATATCTAGCTTGAAGCCTTTCTCTAGAAAGACCCCTTTAATGGTATAGGGAAAGGTGAGGTCGACTAAAAATGGATCGGTATTTCGCAAGGTTTGACTATATTTCATACTGCTATCGCTGGTGTAAATATTTGTAATATCCAATTGAGTTGCGAACTCATGATCGGCTTCATATATCGGGCGATATCTCAGGCTTCCGAGAGTGAGTAAGCGCTCGCCAGCCGCATTTGAAGGCGTATTTTGAATCGAGGTGTCGGAAGCAAAAATAACATTGGAGTCATTGATAAGTCCAATCGTAGCCGCGAGATACCACTTGCGAGCTCTTTCTGCTTCGAACTGTTGAACGCGTAAAATTTGCTCGATGTACTGTTCTGCGCGCGCATCTAATTTTGGATCTTTTGAATTATCAAGCACCAATTGAAATTTTTCGAGAGCCTTTTTATAATCTAATTGTTCAAAAATGCTGACCGCAATATAAAATTGCGCTGAGCCGGCCAAGAGTGCATTTTTAGATGCGACCACCTTTTCAAAAGCTGCAATCGCATCTCGATAAAGTTTAAGGCGATAATTATTGAGTCCAATATAATAATTCACCTCAGCCATATCAATTGCACTTTGTTGCATATGATCAGAATCTTGAGCGAGATCGAGCATGACAAGCGAACGATTGAACTGTTCGGCTTTGTAAAGACTGATTCCGTATTGAAAATAATAAGAATTGTTTTCAGGGTCCGCTTCGACCGCATTTTCAAATTTTTTAAGGGCGTCATCATTCTTCGAATTTTGATAGTCTGCTAATGCATTTTTGGCTTGATCGGCTGCCAAATCTCTTTTTGCCTTCTTTTGTTTGGCATTCATAAGCTCAAATTTTTTAACATTTTCAGACGCTTTGAGTGCCTCAATTTGTTCGAGCCTGGCGCGCTCAATAAGAGATTGGGCCGCGCGCTTTTGCTCTTCAATTTGCTCGGCAAGTGCGCCAGCATCAAGAGCACTTCGCGCGATAAGCGGGCGATTTCTCAAATCCGTGAGTTCTTCTTCAGCGCGGAAAGCGCGCATGGCTAATTTTGCTTGGTCTTTAGAGTCGTAGATTTCAACTACTTGAAGTCCATTTTTATAGCGTCTCAGAATAAAGGCTTTTCTCTTAAGCTCGCCGGACTTAATCATTTCGGTAATTTTATTCATTCCGGTTTGCGAATCTAAGAGCTCTTGGGGTGGTATGTAAAATTCGGGAGAAAGGGCCTGAAGATTATTGAGACTTAAGGAGTAAAGCCCTGAAAAAATCGAAGAATCTGGCTCGGTCTCTTCGACATTTATTTGTATGGTTCGACCGGTTTTGCCCTCACGAAGAATAATCGCAGCAGAATCAATTTTTTCTGCGCTCTTATTCCATGGCGGATAACCATAAGTGAGTTTGATCATTTTTGAGGAATCGATTGGAACTCGCGCATCGTGAGTAGTGGTTTCTGCACCCAGGGCCATTTGAGCAAAGTGAAAACAAAAGGTAAATACAAACAGCTTGCGAATGAACACGATGATCTCCAAATTTTAGATGGACCATCAGTGTAAACTAAAAATTGTCGAATAAGAAATACCAATGTCGAAACCACCCAAACTTACGTTTAGGTAATGACCAAATTATTTATGCGGGATAATTGAAATATTGATCACAGCCGGACCACCCGTTTGAATGACTGTATTACAAAAGTTACAGACCGGAGGTTGCACAATAGGCGGTGCCGTAGCCACGATTGGTAAATTTGGAATATTGGCTACTGGACTACTACTAAAGTTTGGCGCCTTGCTGCCTGCAGCGCCGCCTAAATCACTTGAGTCAATCATCGAGGCTCCAATACTAGGCCCCATTCCTGCGGGCATATTTGGCGCCATGATCGGCGCAGGTGCCATCACTGGTGCTGGCGCCGGCGCTGTAGCTGCAGGCGAACGCTCACCTGATGACGGTGAATTGGCTGATCCGCTGGTCGAAGGCGCCGCATTGTTGGCTGAAGGGGCAGCTGAGCTTCCGCTCGAACCCGAATTCGAAGTGGATGACTTTGCATCTTTAGGCGAATCTTTAGGCGAATCTTTAGGAGAGTCTTTCGGAGAGTCTTTCGGAGAGTCTTTTGAGGCAGCAGTGTCTTTAGGCGAATCTTTTGTGTCTTTACCTGAGTCTTTTGGCGAGTCTTTTGGCGAATCTTTAGAATCCTTAGAATCTTTCGCGTCTGAATTTTTAGCGTTGGAGTTTGAAGAACCCGCGTTAGCATTCGGTTGAGTATTTGAAGCGCTAGTCGAATTGTTCAATTGTTTTAACTCGCCCGGCGGAACATTGACGGGTGGTGCGGGCGGCATATTAGGAGCTGCGATTGTTTTTTGGCCGGCCCCTACAGATACTGAATTGATAATTTTTCCGTTGGGCCCGGACTGACCAACATCGACCTTTCCTGAAAACGTAACCACTTCGGATTTTCCTGTCGATTGATTGAAAGACGTTAAAAAGTCTGTTCCCCTAACGCCGGCAACCGCTGATTTTGTTTTGACTTGAAATGAATTAGAGGCCGAATCGCCAGGATTATCATCGTATTTTTGTTTTACGTTGGCGCGCACTTTTCCAAACAAAACATTCAGCAAGACTTTCTTTTTATCTTGATCGGGCTGATATTCGTAACCTTCGATTGTCAATTTGGTTTCAGGTGAAATATTGAGTTCGTTTCCGTCGACCATAATGATTTTAGCGCGTGCTTCTTTTCCCGCACTGACACTGTCGCCCGCACATATTTCAGAATTAACTTTGGCCTTTTCAGATTTTTGAGTTTTGATTAAATCAATTTGGATATCGCCCTTGACGACCACAAACTTTCCGCAGGCGGCGGATGAATTCTCAACAAAAATGAAGCTAAGACATACGAAAATTAAGATCCATTTTGCGAGAGCCGAGACCATGAAAAACCTCCGCGATGCGCTTAGACTGATATAAAACCACTCTATTCCTATCGGTTTTAACGATAATGATCTCAACAAATATTGAAAGGAGGGGGAGGGAATCTCTCTATGATAACTTCATTTTGATACGAATAATTTTAAGGTGTTTCTATTATATATTCCGCGACAGCTAAGAGATCTGGAACAAAGGCCGTGGGTTTATCAAATTGAGAATTCTCAGGGTGATCCACTCCTGCAAGTAGGATCGTTCGGGTTCCGGCTCGACGACCGGCTTCGACATCGGTCATGCGGTCGCCTACCATCCAACTCTTTGAAAGGTCAATCTTGTGTTCTTGAGTTGCGACTTCAAGCATTCCGGGATTGGGTTTGCGCATCGGATGATTGCTTTCGACAGAGTAAGGCGCGAAGTAAAAACCTGCAAAATGTATTTCATTCTTGGCAAAGTCAGATTTTATTTTGTCGTGAATCAGTTCAATATTTTTGAGATCAACTAAACCACGTGCCACTCCAGATTGATTGGTCACCACGATAAAAATGAAACCTGAACTTTGCAGGCTTTTCAGCGCATTGAAAACCCCGGGCAGGTACTCCACTTGGTTCACATCGTTTAAATAAACCTTGTCAATAATGAGAGTTCCGTCGCGGTCAAAGAATATAGCTTTTTTCATTTTGGGCTCACTCGGTCGTTTTGTTCAGACTAAATTATCCTAAAGCCTGCGACAGTGGCTACGAATTTTTTTTTAAGCTCGCAAGTGGATGGTGCTGATCTAACATATCTGCAATTTGGTTGGTTGCAATATGCGTGTATTTTTGAGTCGCGGTTAAGCTTGTATGACCCAGCAGCACCTGCAAACTTCGAAGTCCTGCGCCACTGCTAAGCAAATGAGTGGCATAACTGTGCCTGAGCGCATGGGGGTGTAGGGGCGTAGAAATTCCAACTTTAAGCCCCCAAAAACGAATGCGATCATAGGCTTTTCGAGTATGAAGTGGCTGATCTCCCCAAATCCATTTGCTCCTCGAATTATAGAGCATCTTAAGAGCACGAAACACCATTGGAGATAGTGCTACCAAGCGTTCTTTGTTGCCTTTGCCAAGAATTCGAATGGTCTTCGTTTCAAAAGAAATATTTTGAGATAAGAGCTCACAAGCCTCACTAACACGAAGGCCTCCGCCATATAAGAGTAAGACCAAAACATAATCTCTCAGCAAAGCGACTCTATCTTCGCTATTTTGTTGTGCATCCAGCTCGGTCTTCATTTTTTGAATCAATAAGAGTGCTTCATCGACTGAGATGAAATGCGGTATTTTTTGCTGAGTCTTAGGTCCTTGAAGAAAAACTCTTAAATCCTCCGAAATATAATTATGCTCAAACAAAAATGCCGCAAAGCTTTTGAGACTGCCAAGCTTGCGGTTGCGAGAATTCATTGAAAGTTGTGCCCAAGTGGTCATCGCCGATCTGCAGTTATCGATAAATTTTTCCGAAATAAATTTTTTTTGAGGGAGATTCCCGAAGGCTTGTTCAAGGTCACTTTTATAAGCTCGCAGCGTATGCTGTGAACAAGATTTCACTAATTCTAAGTGTTTAAGAAATTTGACAGTGAGTTCAGCATAGCTAATTTCAGCGTTTTTTTGTGCCAATTATCGTCACCCTAATTGAAAATATGTATAGACTACCTGAACTCTTGAAAAAATTGCTTGCATATTTTTTATACACCGTGTAATTTCCATCGTGTCGCACAGCATTAATTATATACAGTTGTCAATTTCGCAGACAGTGGCGGAGGGGGCAAGTGGGAAGCTCACAAGGCTAATGTATTGCTGTGCGCCAGACACCTCAAACCAATAAAGGCGGAACGAAAATGTCACAAATTGAAAATACTCCGATTCTACCCACTCCCGCGAGCATGGCCCAGATTTCAGGGGACTCAGGCTTTAGAAATAATGTAGCGGAGCCAAAGTCGATCGTTTACAAGTCTGAGATCATGAAGAATCTTATGAAAATGATTGATCGAGTATCTCCATCGGGTGCGACCATCTTGATATTAGGCGAGAGCGGTACCGGTAAGGAGTTGGTGGCTCGAGCAATTCACGAACGCAGCCAAAGAAGTTCAAAGCCTTTTGTGGCCATCAATTGTGGTGCCCTAAGAGAGACTCTTTTGGAGAGTGAATTATTCGGACACGAAAAAGGTGCTTTTACTGGCGCCTATACTCGTAAAATTGGTTTAGCAGAGGCTGCAAGTGGAGGAACGCTATTTTTAGATGAAATTGGTGAGCTCAGTCCCGGCATTCAAGCAAAGCTTTTACGCTTCATTCAAGAAGGTGAAATCATTCGTGTTGGTGGCAAAGATCCAATTAAAGTCGACATTCGCTTGATTTCGGCTACCAATCGAGAATTGGATGTGGACGTCACCAAAGGCGTATTTAGAGAAGATCTTTACTATCGTATTAATACTATCACATTGCTGGCGCCACCACTTCGTCGTCGCAAAGAAGATATTCCGCTTTTAGTCGACTATTTTCTTTCTCGCGGAAATCACCGCATTTTGAATCGTGGACGCGTGATGAGCGAAGACGCAATGAAAATATTGGTTCGTTATGACTGGCCAGGAAATATTCGTGAATTGCAAAACGTTTGCGAGAGATTACAAATTCTTGCTGATGGCCACACGATTATGACTGGTGATTTGCCTGAAAATATTATCAATCCAGAAAGCAAAATAATGAGTGAAGATTATGATCCAACAATCACACTTTATAATTTAGAGCGAGGATTCATCATCAAAGCTTTGAATCACTTTGATGGAAATAAAACTCAGGCCGCCAATGCTTTGGGAATTACCATTAAGACTTTATACAATAAACTTCATGAATATGGTGAGTTTGAAAAGTATTCTTCGCATGCAAAATCAGAGAAGTAAGCTAAGCTGACCTGCTTTCGAAAGCGAAAGCAGGAAGTGAAATGATTTTTATAAAACCTGCCTCTGTAAAAGGAGCAGGTTTTTTTTATTTAAAAATAACCTTCGTCATCGTCGCCTTCAACTTCTTCGTCGTCGTCGCCTTCTTCTTCGAAGTGTTCAACTTCAGTTGTTCCAAAGCCTTCATCATCAAGTTCATCTTCAAGACCACTAAGTGCCGTATGCGCACCAGTTTCTCCTGTATGGGCCATCGGAGAATGATCGGCGTCATGTGCCTCTGGGCTCATTTTCTTTTTTGGAGCTGCTTTTTTAGTAGCCGCTTTTTTTGCGGTTGCTTTTTTTGCAGTCGCCTTTTTTGGAGCTGCTTTTTTAGTAGCTGCTTTTTTTGCGGTTGCTTTTTTTGCAGTTGCCTTTTTTGGAGCTGCTTTTTTAGTTGCTTTAGACGCCTTTTTTGTAGCTTTTTTTGTAGCTTTTTTAGCGGGCGCTTTTTTCTTCTTCTTGGCCATGACTATCTCCTTATTAGACGTCTCTCTTCGTTACATTTTGTAACGCCAGAGTTTTATTTATAAATTCAAAATAAGACTATTCAATTTAAACCAATATTCAATTAGTTGCCTAGCAAAAAATGCATCAGACGCCAGGCAGCTTCTAAGCTGGATACCCAGCTGACTTTGGTACCGATAGGAGTGGGGAACTCGGCGAAGCTTTTCGCCGAGTAAATAGAGGTCGCTTAAAGGTTACTCAAGATGAGCTTAGTAAATTGACTTGGGACATTTACGTTTAAGAAAAATCCGCCGTCTTTATTGGGCGCTTTATACGGAATAGAGTAGAGTCCGCCTGCTGAATTGCCATCATTGTCGGTTAACTGAAAATGCGTTGAAATAGTTGGGTCAAAGGGCGTATTAACAAATAGGCCTATCGACATTTGTCCTACATAAACATAAACCGGTATCTTGCCATTGCCTACCGTCACTTGAGTACTTGGTTCTGCATTTGCCGGCATACCTGGGATAGGGTCGCCGTTTGGAAGGCTTGAGGTTGGCAAACCCGTCACTCCATTAGCAATCGCTGAAAGGGGCAAAGTGACCGTCAAAACCGGAGTAAGGTCCGGAAGTTGACCAAAAGATATGCTTGCGCCGTTGATAGCGGGAATAGTGGCTTTCTCTAATATCCCTGCAATGCTCGAATCAAATGGCAGCGGTAGGCTAAGCGTAATGGTCTTCTTGATTTTGTCGATTGTAACCGACAAAAAGTTTGAACTTGAACCGCCTGTAATCGTGGCCGTAAAATTGAAGTTATTCCAGGCAGAATTATCTGGAGGAGTGGGAGTGGGAGTGGTTCCGCCGGCTCCTGAAGCGCCATTAGTCGTAGTGCCGGTATACGGACTACTTGCTCCGCATGCAAACATCAAAAAGCTTAAGCTTGTAAGTAAGATGTATTTTTTCATTTCGCCTCCTAGGCTTTGTTGGGCTTTGTTGGGCCTTGTTTGGTTGTGGGACCAAACACTGACTATTCTTAGGTCTCCAAAGGGCTGTTTGTGAATCTTGTAAGCTGATGTTTTGTCGGAACAAAACTCTCAAAACTAAATACTTAAGGCATTAAATTTATTGGAATACTTCAGTTCAAAAAGTATTTTTTGGCAAAAAAAAACTCGACTCCATTTAAGGGGTCGAGTTTCAAATCCAACTTATATATTTAGGGATCAACCGATCAATTTAAGAGCTAAATTGTCCTTTTGATTGGCCTGAGCTAATGAAGCAGTACCAGCTTGTAACAAGATATTGTTACGAGTCATTTCAGCAGAAGCATTCGCTACATCCGTGTCACGAATTCGGCTGTTTGCTGCTGACATATTTTCTTCAGCAACTCCCAAATTTGTA
>JAYUEN010000074.1:0-2324 GCA_043739185.1 Bdellovibrionales bacterium | reverse complement strand
TGCGGGGTGGTAGTTAAGTTGGTTATAACGCCGCCCTGTCACGGCGGAGGCCGCGGGTTCGAGTCCCGTCCACCCCGCCACTTCGGTTCTAAATAACTAAAATCACTAAGTAAAATTTTTAAAAAAAGTCCGTGCGGGCCATTGCGGGCCATGTCCCTATACGACTCGATCTAAAACTTCACGCGCAACCTGATCCAAAGCATTCGCAACTTTGATTTTTCCGCTATCCAACTCCTCAACATACTTCTGCGTTTCTTCTAAACTTGCATGACCAAGATTTTTAGAAACTGCATAAAAGTCATTCGTGACTCGATTGGCTTGAGTTGCTGAAGTCTTTCTCATCAAATGTGTTCCGCTGACATATTTAATCTCACAAAGCTTTATGGCGCGGTTATAAGCGCTACCAATGCTTTTGCGAATCAGCGGACGTCCACTTGCGTGAAAGACCAATGGCACCTTAGGATCACGTTGTGATTTTAGTTTCAGTAATTCTTCGTTTAAAATCTCGGGAATCGAAAGAATACGCGCATGACCATTCTTAGGCCTCTTCTTGATTACCGGCTGCCAATTTTCATGATCCCAAACAATGGTCCATTCAATCGTCACCACTCTTCGCTCAAGGTCAAGCGCACCCCAGTGCAGACCACATGCCTCTCCGATTCTCAAGCCCAACCCAAACTGAGTCAGCGCGAGGGGAAAGTAAGCAGGATTCTTTTGAGCTTTCAAAGCTCTAAAAAAATTGCCCAGATCCTCAAACTTCAAAGATCTTACCGGTTGCTTAGCCTTTTTCACAAGGGTTGCAGCTTGGTAGTGCTCTCTGTAAATCGGCACCGGAAATTTGGAATTCTTTCGCCTTCGATAAAAATTCAAAACAACTTTTAGAGCATCAAGCTCTTTTTCAAAAGATTGGCGCGCTTTACCCTTGGGATAAGTCGAGTGCCAATACTTGATCATTTTATCGATCACCTCAGGCGTCATCTCTTCAACAATACACGTTGAAAGAAACTCCAAAGGTCGAAGCTTGCGCTCATAAGTCTGTTGAGTTGAGTAATCAATCGTAAGATAGTGAAAGTCTTTCCACTCCTTCAATAAATCCACAAACCGAAGTTGATCAGACGAGACTTCTGCAAAATTTTTATGATGCCCGCTGCTTTCGGCTTTATCGATCAAGCCTAAACGAAATGATTTTGCATCTTCAATATTATCAAAGAAACAAGTTTCTCTTTTCGAGTGGCCGCTGATCTTAATTCTTCTACTTGCACGGTATTTACCAACATCATTCCATTTTAGCGTTTTCTCGTTCCATTCAAATTGCTTTGCAACTCCCGGATTATTTTTTACGGCTACTTCTTTTCTCTTGATCATCTGGTTCCTCCTTTTAGGAGCCACTCAGAAATTCGTAGAGGCGAGAAGCGAACCAATCTCCCAACTTTGCAGTAGGGAATGCAATCATTCGAAACTAATTTTCTCACATGTCGAGCAGAGCAATCTAACTCTCTCGCAACATCGGCGACTGTCCATACCAACTTAATTTCAAAGAACTGAGTCGAATTTTCATTCGATTTTTCTGAATTTAGTTTCATATTTTCCTCTCGTAAAAGCAACTAAATAATTGATTTTTACGTAGATAAATCGACCTTTAATTGGCCTTGAAAATCTGTGTTAGCCGCAGCTTTCACGACCTTTTCCGCAGATTGCTTTTTGGTTTTTTTAGAGCTTGAGTTCGTTTGTTTTTTATCAACACCTTGAGCGCTGCACGGAATATTTGCCTTAACATGAGCCATGATTGAAATATCAATCCCGCGTATTTCCTCTTGTAGAAGTGCCACTTGCTGCAAATCATTTTTCAGCAAAGCTTCTTTCAGACGCGGCGTAATCCAGTTGATATGCTTGATCGGATCATAGTGATCGCTGCGAATCTGATTCATTTCTTTGTTTGAAAGCTCATCACGATGTTCGCGAATCAAAAAGTTTACAAAGTCGGCTTTTGAAAGAGTCACAAAACCTTTTGAATGAGAATCGAGTTGGCCAATCCAATTCGTTAGTTTTGCGCTTTCGATTTTGCCGAGCGAAACACGCTCATAAACTTTGGAAGATTTAAAATCTACGCTCTCTCTGATCGCCTGCTCAACAGTTTCGGCCGGAAGCAGAGGGCCGGTTAACGACTCCACGTTGTTGTCCTTTCTATTTTGAAAATGAAATGTCCTTCTTCCCACTCCGAGCCTCCATTTTTTATTGCGGCAGGAATCCAAATCTTCTTAACACTCGGAGCAAGTAACTTCGGCGGTGGAACTTGGTTAGAAATATCAGTTGGCTTCTTATTC
>JAYUEN010000073.1:0-2328 GCA_043739185.1 Bdellovibrionales bacterium | reverse complement strand
AGCGACAACTTGTTCTGTTTTTAGGTCTTTTTCTAACGTCAATTCTGGCAGGAGCGGCTAAGCCAAATCCTGCGGCGCCTGTGGGCGGCACTTTTAATCTTAACTTGGCCTTCGAACCTGCCATGCTTCATCCGATCATGAGCACTGATGGAACGTCCCAGGACGTAAGAAAATTCTTAGGAGATTCTTTACTAGGTCGCGATCCTGAAACTTATGCCTGGAAACCACATATTGCCGAAAAATACGAAATCTCAAAAGACGGCAAAGTTTATACTTTCACCTTAAGAAAAAATATTTTCTTTCACGATGGAAAACCAGTTACGGCCGAAGACGTTAAATTCAGCTTCGACGCGATTTTTGATCCTAAATACAAAGCTCAGCATTTAATCCCTTATTACGATGGTTTATCAAAAGTTGAAGTGGTCGATGCCTCAACTGTCAAAATCACGGCCAAAGACACCTACTTCAAAAATTTCGACGTTTTTGTGGGCACCGAAATTCTGCCAAAGCATGTTTATGGCGATGTTGAAAAGTCCCAGAAGATGACACGTACTTATGTGGGCTGCGGTCCTTATTCATTGGAAAAATTTGAGCGCGGTCAAAATATTTTAGTGAAGCGTTTTGATAAGTGGTACGGCTTTCAAGTGCCCGAGTTAAAAGGCTACTTTAATTATGCGTTTATTAATTTTCGTTTCTATCAAGAAGAAAATGTTCTTTTAGAGCATGCTAAAAAAGGTGATCTTGATTTTATAGAATTGCGTCCTGAATCCTATGTTAAAAAAACCGAGGGTGCACCTTGGGGCACGACGATCCTAAAGAAAAAAGTTGAAAATGCAGAGCCTAAGACTTCAGGTTTTATTGGTTGGAATTTTCGTCGAGAAATGTTTCAGGATAAAAATGTTCGTCTGGCGATGGCGTATTTGCTGAATCGCGAAGAAATGAATCGCAAATTTAAATATGACTTGGGTGAACTTTGCCGAGGCCCAAACTACAACAAAAGCGAATACTCTCCGACAACTGTAAAACCAATCCCCTATGATCCTAAAAAGGCGACAGAGCTTTTAGCTAAAGCGGGTTGGAAAGACACCGATAAAAATGGAATTTTAGATAAAACCGTCGGTGGTAAAAAAGCTGAATTTCGATTTGCATTGATCCATGCCAATAAAGAGGCTGAAAAATATTGGACGATGTACAAAGAAGATCTTAAAAAAGCCGGCATTGAAATGGAAATTAAATATCTTGAATGGAATTCATTCTTGAAATTAGTTGATGAAGGAAACTTCGACGCCGTAGCGATGGCTTGGGGTGGTGGAGACATCGATTGGGATCCAAAACAAATCTGGCATTCCAGCAGCGCCGTTCCCGGCGGCTCAAACTTTATTAACTACAAAAGTCCGGAAGTTGATAAATTAATTGATGAAGCTCGTTTGACGGTGGATCGCACCAAGCGCATGAAAATGCTCCGTCAGGTTTACGAAAAAATTGCTGCCGATGCGCCTTACGCTTGGCTTTTTAATGACAAATATTATCTCTACGCTGTTTCCAGTCGCGTTCAGCAGCCGGCCGATACCTTTAAATACGAAGTCGGAAATACGACTTGGTGGCTGAAACCATAGAGGTAAAAAGTCTGTGTTCATTTATATCCTAAGAAGACTATTTTTATTGATCCCTACTTTTTTGGGGATCACGGTCTTAACATTTTTTCTGATCAATATGGCGCCCGGCGGCCCTGTGGAGCAAAAGCTTCAGCAGATGCGCTTTGGCAAGGTCGCTGGTGGCGGTGACGGCGGTGGTGGCGGTGGCCGTACCTCTGGAGTGAATGAAGAAATCGTTGCAGCGCTAAAAAAACAGTACGGCTTTGATAAGCCGGTGCATATTCGTTATTGGATCTGGCTTAAAAATATTGCGACCTTAGATTTTGGCAATAGTTTTACTTATGAAGAGCCCGTGATCGACGTGATTGCTAGTAAGTTTCCAGTCTCCCTTCAATTCGGAATTGCCTCTTTAATCCTGACCTATTTGATTTGTATTCCCCTTGGCGTCATAAAGGCCATTAAAGCAGGGGGGCCAATGGATCGAATTTCGGGTCTGGTTTTATATTTTGCCTACTCTGTTCCGGCTTTGGTGTTAGGAATTTTTCTGATCGTGTTTTTCGCAGGTAGCAGCCATTTCAGTTGGTTCCCGATCGGCGGTTTAAAGTCAGACGATTATGAATCCATGTCAGTGATTGCTCAGATCTTAGATCGGGCTCATCACTTTATCCTGCCGATCATTTGCTATATGCTGGGGGGCTTTACCGAGCTGACCATGCTAACGCGAAATTCAATG
>JAYUEN010000072.1:0-21122 GCA_043739185.1 Bdellovibrionales bacterium | reverse complement strand
GAACTAGTTCTATATAGTTTGACCTTTTGAATGCTCGGTCCTGGGTAGTAGACGAGGTCACGATCGTTTTTTTAGTGATTAGAATTTTATAGTCACTTTATGATGCCATAGCGCAATCAATGGTCGGACTTGCAGCAATCAAATTTCTAGAAATGCTTCACGCAATATAGTAGCTTGAACTTTAAGACAGTCTCAGCATCTTTGTATTTTGGCCCTTTCATCCTGGAGAGTTCAAATTTTATTTTTTTTGATTTCGATCTCTATTTTTACCTACCAAAATTTTTTGGGGCCGACATTCTCAAACCTGTTTGCGGGTATGTGGCAAACCTGGGTGGTGATTCCTTCATTTTTGGGAATCGGTCTTGGCTTGTGGATTGTTTCAATTACAAATAAAAACAGTCGTCTTTTGAGGTTATTTGAATCTTGGTCTTTTCATATTTTGAGTGCCTCGTTCATTCTTGTCTTCTTTTTGATCGGAGTTTTAGCCAAAAAAATTGATCAGGATTTACTTTTGTCAGCCTCGGGTAAATCTATCGGAATTCTAGAGGAGGTTTCAATTCCTATCATACGTAAATCGGTTCTAGAGATTTTGAGTATCGTAAGTACTCCTTTCTTAATTTTTGGCCTTATCTTGGGACTCAAATTCGAAAATCGTTCTTCTGCCGCAGCTTCATATGCCGTTGAACTTTTGGGAATGATATTGGGCAGTCTGCTTTGCATGTTTATATTAGAAAGTGTTTCTTGGGTATGTGTGGCTTTTTTGATTGTTGCACTTAATATTTTGGCACAGATTTTATCTGAACTTCATCGAGCTAAGACCATAAGGAGACGAATTGTATCCGTCGTGATACCATTGGTTATTCTAGGTCTTTTTATATTTTCGGCACCAAAATGGGAAATCAACAGGAACATTCACATAGTTGCCCGCGATTTTAATCAGACCGCGAAAATAACTCCAATTGAAACGCGCTGGAAAAGTATGGCAAAGGTCCAGTTAATTGACGTTGAGAGAAGAGGTGTGCATAGAAAACGAATAACAATTGGCGAAGGTAAAGGTATTTCGTATTTCACTTCTTATGCAGATCCATTGGTCTACAATCCTGAAATTGAAACCGTCGGAATCGCGACACTCAATCAGCCTAAAAAGGTTTTGGTTTTGTTTGCTGGTGCAGGTGCGGAGTTACAGTCTTTACAAGGTTTTTTTGGAGACAAAGTTGAAACTTGGGGGGTTGAAATTAATCCGGCAATTTCTGAAATTGCCAAGATTGTAGACGGCTCTAAGTTCGATGAGTTTTATAGAGAGCATCTAAGTCATTATATTGTTTCTGACAATCGACGATTTTTAGAAAACACCCATGAGAAATTTAACGACATTATATATTCCTGGTCGGGATCAAATGTGATTAATTTTTCTGGGGCTGTTATACATGCCACCCAATATTCATTTACTTTTGAGGCTATTCAAACGGCCTTAAGACATTTGGCTCCGAAGGGTCGAATCATCATCATGGGTGGAAATAAATTAAATATTTTGATGACTTTAAAGAAGTTAGAAGAGAATTCAGAAATTTCGGCAGTAAAAGAGTCGATTCTTCTCTTTGATCATTCACCCCCCACGTACTGGAAACGTTCGTGGGACGATTTTATTTTAATTTATCAAGATGGTGGCTGGCAGCAAAATGAGATCGATCAAGTCAGTAGTCGTTTGACCCACGATTACCTAATTGGATTGCAACCTGACAAAGCGACGTCTCAATTTGAACCTTATCTCAAACTTATAAATAGCAATCAATTTATGTCGTTTGCGCAAAACTTGTGGATAGACGAAGGTATTCTTCCGGTTTTGGCCACGGATGATTTTCCTTTCGCTTACAGAAATCGCCCATCGGTCTTTTCGTCTGCCAGTATAAGCTTTTCAGAGCGAATTCAAAAGTCATTTAGAGAATTAGACTTTGGACCATTTGAGGGATTTGTTTGTTTGAGTATTTTTTTAATTACACTGGTCATTTTTTCTATTCGAAAAGGTGATTTGCTTATGCCAAATGAGTTCTTGAATTTTATGATGTGGGCCCCATTGAGCTCAGGAGTATTTTTATTGTTCATGTACAAGGCAATGCTTTACTTTGGTGAGCCAACTTATGCTTTACTTGTTGTGCAAGTGGCGGTGCAGGCGGGCACCGCTACGGGACTTGTGGTATCTCGAAAGTCGATGCGGCCACAAATGAGGGCGGTATTTTTTATTTTTTCTTTGTTTCTTTTGGGCTCTAGCCTAGTTGCGTTTAGCGACCCAAAGATTTCGACGCTTATTTTTCAATTCAGTTTTTCTAAAACCTTGATTTTATTTTTCTCGGTAATCTGTACTGTGAGCTTTGGTTTTGCGTATTATTTTGTGCAACCTTTATTTATCGACAAGCGCGCGAATGGCAATTCGTTAACAACCTTGTGGGCATTTGAAACCATTTTTACAGGTGTCATGAGTCTGTTGGGGGCTTTCCTGATTGAAGAATTAGGTGTTTCGGCATGGGTCATAGCGGCTTCCGGCATTTCGATTTTCATTTTTATTTTGTCAAAAAGTATTGTTGCCTTTCGCTGGTTTAGCAAGGCATTCAAAAATTAAACGAGATATTAACTTTGACTAACTAAGAGGGGGCCTATGAAAGTACGACTTAAAGGGTCCTTCATTTTAAAGAGAATACTGTCTAAATAATAGTGGGTAAACGCGCAAAACCCCGTTGCTACTTCGATTTCTCGTCTCCAGTTTGCTAAAGGCAATGTCATTAAGTTCATAAGTCCGACAAGTCCGTATCTTGGACTGAGGGCAAATAAACTCGTCAGAATTAAAACTACAAAAATAGCAAATTTAGATTTTGAATTTGATTTCACCTTTACTGAGGAGCGGCGAAATATTTCTCCACTGACAGAGAAATATTCGTAACCATGAGTAGCGATAATTCCTAAGCCTGCGACAGTTGAGTGAAACGCGAGGGGATATAAAAAGAGACGAAATAAAAATAGTGATCTCCATGACCTCAGATTCGAACACACTATAATTGCCGTAACAAGACAGAAAAAAAAACCGCCCAGAACCAAGCTCATAGATTTATAAGCGGATTTCTCTATCAAAGTATGTCGTGACAGCACGACTAGTATTGCCTGTAAAACAATTGAAATAGAAAAAAAATCGAAGGCCTTCTTTTCTCTAGATCTTGATTGATGCGAGATGCTTTCTTGTTGATGGTTCATCACTACTATACCGTAAACCTGGCGCATGGCGTGGTATATCGGATATGACACCCAAAAAATTTCTAAAAGCATTTTCGGAATAAGAAAATCGTTAGGGCCGCTAAAGATATTCAAAAAATAAAAACTGATTAACAAAAATAAAAAAAATGAAATAACTAACAAAAATTTTAGATTAAAAAACTGACTCCTCATTTTTTCATGCGTCCAATTTTGAAAACCAGGAATGCAAAGAAGCATTCCGTAGGTTAAGCCAGTGTGGGTCGCGCTACCAAACTGCAAATATGAATCGATTTTATGGAATCCAGAAGGCATTGGCGAGCCATTAATAAAACTAGCAATGGCACTTACCAAATAAGCAATGCCTAGTGCTGATTGAAGTTTCATATCTTGTCTGTTGAACAAAATGGGCTATCCTGTCAATGAATCAGATTTATTTTTAAGATTACCTCTGGTGATCCTACGGGTCTATGAATTTTTGTATTTTGGTCGGTGGAGATCGGTCCTGATCTACGAAGAGCTCTAAAATCCTAAGGTATTCGAACCAATCGATAAAACTCGTTTTCGAAAAGTATAGGCAAATCGCCCGTATCGAACTGTGTGGGTGCCGGATCTCTTATGAATTTTTTTTGAACAATATAAAATTGGGCCCCAAATTTCAGTTTCAGCTCACCGAGTTGGGCATGTGAAAAATGATTGTAGGCCAAAATATGATCCACCTGAGCTAGAAAAAAACGACTCGGGTCAAAACCAAGAGCGCGCATCCTTTCGCGATAGAGGTCGCCAAACTCAGGAGAAAAATATTGTTGAGTTCCGTCAAGGCGTTCTGTAATCGGCATACGCTCGGATAAAACTCTAAAACCATACTGCCAAGGGGGCGTGACGAATGCGTCATTCGGTTGGCTAACTGCTTTGGCTTGGCGTTGAATCTCGAACCATGCCTTGTCGCCAGGAGAATAGACGTCATACCGAAAGATAAATATCAGTGTGAGCAAAAACGCTGAAATGCCGAAAGATAAGCAAGCCAAAATTGAGGTTTTTTTTGTTTGCTGGTTTTGCGGCTCTAACCAAAGAATAGAAAGCCAAAAAATAAAGATAGGTATGATGGCCCAATTGTAGGACATTTTTAGAAAAATAGGATCGAAAAAAAAGGGGAAATCGAATTTCTTCGTCAGTACGATATAAATCCAATAAGAGATAAAAGTGAGCGAGATAAGGCTTTTTATGATGTCGGGACGAGACCAAGTCCAGAAACGCCTATTTTCGGACAATTGAAAAAAGAGCAATGCAATTGGAAAAAACGGATTAGAAATAAAGTAAAAGCCTCCTTGATTAAAGATCCCCACCAAAATTGAAATTGAGCCAAGATAAAAAAACCAAGAGCGACGAAAGCATAAAACGAAATGGCTTGCGATAAATGCAGAACCAATCCAAACGATCCACGAGGTGCACCGGGTCGCTTGAAAAATGATTGCAAAATGATTTCTGAATGCTTCAACGCCAACTAGGCCAGCCAATGACAGAATGAGAGAGGCAAAAATAATATTGCGCCCCCATCTTATTATATTTGTATCGATTTTATTTTGAACTCTGCCAATACAAAAGAGCGCCAAAAGTATAAAACACCCAAAGTTGAAATAAGTGGCTGGAGACCAACTTAGAGGAAAGGAGTCTAGGGTGTTCACCTTTATAAAGGTAGTCATATCTTCAGTTGAATAAGTTCTTTTATTTGATAGCTCGAAAAACAATAAGGGTGAAATTAAAATGCAAAACAGCGCCGGTGGGAAATATCGATTTAATTTAAAAAAAGCTCTTCGGGAGAAAATCTCAAAAATCTCGACTAGAAAAAGCAGGACAAACAGATGAACTATGCTGAGCGAATGAAAATAAGCACCAGCTGCAAGTATGACAAAAGCAAAGTAGCGCCTCTTCAATATTAAGGCGTAGATTGAGGCAACACCGAACGCAAAACCCACTATATTGTGCGAAGGATTCAATAAACTTCGAAAATGAGCTTGATAACCGAAAAACATCGGCCACTGAAAAAAAAGAATTGCCGACGAGACCGTTGCACAACGTTCACTTCGGGTAACATGTTTGGCAATTTTAAAAACAATTATAAGAGATATTAAAATCCAAAAAATTTGATTTACATAAATTAAGAGTTCAAAATTAGAAAAATATTTCAATAAATATCCTAAGTATCTTGGATAAAGCGAAATATAACTAAATCGAGTTTTGACCATAGGGTCTGTAGGATAAAGTACAGGGTTTGCATAGGCCTTCACGAAGGGCATGATCTGCGCTTGTGGAAATGAAAAAATAAGTGTCAGTCGTTGGTAAATAAAATCAAAAGACGCAATTAAGGCGCAAATTGAAATGATCCAAAAGATTTTAAAAAGTCGTGGCGACAAAATCATTCTTTATAAACATTAACCTACAAATGAACAAAGGTGTATTCATTTTAGAGATCTCTAAATCCTATTTTTGTTTTTGTAAATTCGATAACTGACCAATTCAAAATTAATGAAGATCTTTAAGAAATTCTCTTCGGTTAGCATAGAAGCCGTGTCGTCGAGGCAAATATAGTCACATTTATCGAGATCCAAATCTTTTTGCCAAACGCCATGTTTTCGTCTGTTCACATAAGCATTGTCGAGGTACCAGTCGTTAATGCACACGCTTTTCAAAGTATTGTTTTTGAGTTGACTCCAAAAATGCAAATTGGTGAGAACAAAAGCTACTAGACTCAAAACACTCAGCAATTGAAAACGCTCTGAGATTTCAAGCTTTGGGCCGATAAACTGAATTCCGAAGTCTTCAAAAATCTGGGGAGATTTTAGAACAAGAAAAAGAAATAAGTAAATCGAGAGAGAAAGAAAAAAAATTCTCCTTCTTGGGCTGCAGGAGCTGAAGAAAAAGAGAGAGTAGGTAGGTTAGCATCATGGCAAGCGCGCCTATTTGAATCGCAAACAAGGCTAGAACTGCGTTTTGGTGCAACTCGAGGCTTTAGAAATGTCTCGCCCACATTGCCAGAGGGGCTCCCCTAAAATGAATTCCGAGGCAATCTATCACAAGTAAAAATAGAACGAATTTCATCGCGCTGAAACTCGGCTTTAAATACTGTTTCCATTCTTTTCTATTCATTTGTGCGGTCATTTTCTTGAAAATGCTGGCAATGAGTTAGGCACAGTGCGCTTGTCTCCGACATACATTGATTTTGCTTTCCTATGATCTTATTCTTTTGTGAACCATCAAAGGAAAAAAGTGAAAGTTGATCCGCAAAAATCTTATGGTATCTTCCTGCCATGCGTCGAGGAGCGAACCTCTCTTTTGGCAACGATGAGGATTCTTTCAGAAGAAATTCAAAGCGAACATTTTTTTTACGTCGTTACGAATAACTCGAAGAATCGTGATGACATCTTGGCTTATCTGAAAGTGCAATTTCAACATCAGAATTATCTTTGTGAGATTCAAGATGAGGCGAAGCTTGCAGGCGCGTTCAAGAAGGGTATCAATCTTTGTAAAGAAGCTTATTTTATATTAATGGCTTCAGATCTTGAAACTGATCCTCATTTGGTGAAGGATATGATCAAAGCTTCATCCTCAAACCCTCAAGCAATTGTCACCGTTTCTCGCTGGCAAAAAGGTACTTTTTTTAAAGGCTATGGTTTTATGAATCGAGTTGCCAATTTCTTATTTCAACTGCTTGGACGTGTGATTTTTAGGACTTCCCTGAGTGATTTAACTTTTGGTTACCGTATTTATCCGACCTCTGAACTCAAGCAAATGCAGTTTTCGCAAACAAACCATGCGATCCTGCTTGAGGCCCTGCTCATTCCATTGCAAAATCGCTATCCTGTCATTGAGGTTCCTGGGTCCTGGACCAAGAGATCAGAAGGATCATCGAAAAAAGAATGGAAGAACAACCTTTCTTATTTGCATCTTTTGTTGTCTGGATCTAGATTTTACCGATGTCTGTTAAAATTATTGTTACGACCTCGATAAATGCTCCTACAAAAGCTTTACGAATGTTTGATCGAATCAAAGATTGGTCTTTGATTGTCATTGGCGATCAAAAGACCCCTGCTAACTTCAAGCTCAAGAATGGACTCTACGTTTCACCTCGTGATCAAGAGAAAATCGACAAAAAATTGTCGGATTTGATCGGATGGAACTGCATACAACGCCGAAATTTTGGTTTTTTGCTGGCCCGAAATTTAGGGGCCGACATCATTGCGACAGTCGATGATGACAATATCCCGATGCCACATTGGGGAAAGGGAGTCGATTTCGATAAAGAAGTCGTGACAAGAGACTTTAAAACGAAGTCGATCTGTTTTGATCCTCTTTCGGTAACAGAGCACTCGAATTTATGGCATCGTGGATTTCCGATCGAGCTTTTGCCTGAGAAGAACCTTAATCTCAAAGAAAGCCTTCGGCATGATAAGTTTGACATTAAGGCAGATCTTTGGAATGGAGATCCTGATGTCGATGCGGTTTGTAGAATCGCCTTCAGACCTGATTGTAAATTCTCTTCTCAAACTAAATCGTTTTCCAGTCATGCGCTAACTCCGTTTAATAGCCAGAATACATTTGTTTCGAAAAATGTTCTGCCACACTATTTTATGTTTCCTCATGTGGGAAGGTTTGACGATATTTGGGCGGCTTATTATGTCCAATCAATAGGATTCAAGCTTCGTTTTGATAAACCTAGTGTTGTGCAGGTCCGAAATAAACACAACCTAGTGGTCGACCTCAAAAACGAACTTTTAGGCTACCAGAGTAACCTCGCATTCGCGACTCAGGTTCGAAAAAATCCTGAGAAGGCTCTTAAAACATTTTTGCCGGCACGTTCGTTTAAGGCATTTTGCCGTTATCGAAAGTTAATGGTTCAATGAAGGTTCTCATTACCGGCGGTCTTGGTTTTGTGGGCCGAAATTTTTTAAAGAGATGTTTATCGGCGGGAGATGAAGTCACTGTTGTCGACAACTTCTCTGAAACTGGCGGAGGCCTGAGACCTGAAACCACTTGGTTTCAAATCGAAAAAATTAGCTCTCATGATTTCGAGCTTGTCGAGCAAGACTGTCGCCAATTTTTTGAATCTAATACGACGAAATTTGATATGGCCATTCACCTAGCAAGCATCGTTGGCGGTCGACTGACGATTGAAAATGATCCTTTCGAAATTGCCCAGAACTTAGAAATTGATTTGCGGTTTTTTAGGTGGGCACTTAAAAATCCTGTTGCTGAAGTTATGCTTTTTTCTTCAAGCGCTGTCTATCCTACTCATTTGCAGGAATTCAGCTCGAAAAGAAGTTTGGCAGAGTCGGATTTGAATCCTAAGAATTTGAGCGGTTTTCCAGATATGACTTACGGATGGGGAAAGCTCAATCTCGAGGTCTTAACTCATTTTTTCATTGGACGTACACAGACTCAGACTCGTATCTTTCGCCCGTTCTCGGGCTATGGGGTTGATCAGAGTTTAAGGTACCCAGTCACGAATCTCTGTCGACAGGCTCATCAAATTAAAAGTGGAGAGCCCTTTCTTATTTGGGGTACCGGACAACAAGTACGCGACTTCATTCATATTGACGATGTGATAGAGGCGGTTTATTTCACCAAAGAGAAAACGTCGAACGGCGAAGTTTTGAACTTAGGAATGGGAGTTCCGACAAGTTTTATTGAGGTTGCTCAGATTTATTTGAAACACGCTAAGAAATCTTGCGAGGTAAAGGCGCAAACTCAGCTTCCTTCAGGTGTGCAGTACCGCTGTGGCGATCCAACTCGTCTTCTTGATCTCGGATTTAAATTTAAATATGATTTGGAGACAGGTCTTGAACAAGTATTTCGAGACTATCCGAAGTATTCAGCTCTTTACTGACAAACTTCTGTGCTTCGTACCGGGGCCCCATTAAGATAAACCGAAATAAGATAAGAGGCACTGGGTGGATGACAAGTGCCGTCGTTTGGTCTGACTAAAGAAAATGTCTCGGAATTCGCAATAAGAGCACTGGGCCGCTGGTTTAACTTAGTTTGTTCGATTAGGAGTGGAATGACTTCATCAAGTGTTCCTGAAAATGCGAATTTCTTGAGGGGGCCATCAAGACTGTCGATATTCTTAGTATCTTTCGGCAATAGTTCGTCCATTTTTTTTGGGATGTCATTTCGATTTAAAACTGTGAAGCTCAGTTTTCTTTCAAGAAGTTCTGATTTATTGTCAGGATTGATGGAATTGAAATCCAGAGAAGCCTGACGTGAAAAAACAAAATCTCGGGTAGGAACAATCCGGTGACAGGCGACACAAGCCATCATGTTCGGCTTCAGGGCCTCATCAAAAATTTTTCCGTTGCCCGTAAACAGTGCGTAACCCCAGCCGTCACTTTCTTTATATTTAGCAGAGTCTTTTACCATGAATTGGTACCTCTTTGCTCCAGAAGGAACAACAGAACTTGGAAATACGGGGTCAACTTCAGAGGTCAGGCCTATTTTAGCGAAAACGGCGCCTTCAGGATAATGGGGCTTCAGTTTGTTCATTGAATTCCAAGCTAAATCATTGGCGTAGACAAAGCGCATTTCATTTGAATCTTTTCGATAACGAACCGTAACCAAATGCCATTTTTTCACGAAGTCTTTATATTTTAGAAAATCGATCCCGTTCATTTCATGTGTGAGGTCTTTTTTGCTCTGAATATCGAAATAGGCACCCGCCTGAATCGAAATCAAGACGCTCATTGCAAAGAAATAAAATAGTCTCATCGTAACGACTCCGCTAGAAAAACGAACTTATAGGATTGAGCCAGTGGTAGCATAAGCTATAAAATCCTAGATTTGAATTTTATTTTTATGAGTTTTTTATTCCACTCGATTGATTTTGACATTTATTTAATGTCAATTTTTGTTAAAAACGCAATTCAGTTGCAGTCAAGAAGACGCTGAAACATGATTTAAATATGAATCAAAAGAAAAAGGTCGTCGTCATTGGCGCCGGTCCAGCAGGTCTAACAGCCGCCTATCAACTCACGCAAGCCGGGAGTTTCGACGTTTGTGTTGTTGAGGCCGGGAGTGAAGTAGGCGGAATGTCTAAAACCATTCCTCTTTGGAACTGTCTTGTGGATTTGGGGCCGCATCGCTTCTTTAGTGCAGATCCTGAAATAAATGCGTTTTGGCTTGGGGTTGCACAAAAGGATTTTGAAGATGTCTCTCGGCTGACCCGCATTTTTTATAATAACAAATTTTTTTATTATCCCCTCAAGATTGGAAATGTCCTTTGGAATCTTGGCATTCTAGAAAGTATTTTCTGCATTGGCAGTTATCTTTCTGTGAAACTCTGGCCCGAAAAAGATGAGAGTCATTTTGAGGGCTGGGTAATCAATCGATTTGGAAGAAGACTCTATCATTTTTTTTTCAAATCATATTCAGAAAAACTTTGGGGAATTTCATGTCAAAATTTGGACGCTGATTTTGCACGGCAGAGAATAAGAAGGCTTTCGTTTTTTGAAGCGGTGAAAAATGCAATTCAAATCAGTTCTCAAACAACTCATAAGTCTCTAGTTGATTCGTTTCGTTATTCGACTGGCGGGACCGGTGCTTTCTATCAAAAACTCGCTCAACATATTACTCAAAGTGGAGGCCAAATACTTTTTGATGCAAGAGTGAAGCAACTTATACAGAATAAATCAGAGGTGACGGGTGTTGGCCTTGTAGACGGTACTCTGATCGAGGCAGATCATGTCATTTCAACCATGCCACTGAATTTACTTATTAAGGGAATGCAAGACGTACCAAAGGATGTTCAAAAATCGAGTGAGCAACTTCAATTTCGTAATACGATTTTGGTTTACCTTTTGATTGACGAGACCTCGCTGTTTCCTGATCAGTGGCTCTATATTCACTCCTCTAATTTACAAACGGGTAGAATAACCAACTATCGAAACTGGTCCAGATCGCTTTTCGGCAAAGAGAAGACAAGCATTGTATCGCTTGAATACTGGTGTTTCAAAGAGGATAAGATCTGGGGAGCCTCAGACGAGGATCTCATTAAAAATGCTCAGGACGAGTTTATAAAATGTGGTCTGTGTACCAAAGAAAAAATATTGAAAGGCCATGTTGTGAGAATTCCAAGATGTTATCCTATTTACAGGACTGGCTTTCGAGAAAATCTAAAACTTTTGCAAGATTACTTACAGAAAATTTCTGGGCTTGCAGTCATTGGGCGCGGAGGTGCATTTAAATATAATAATCAAGATCATAGTATTTTAATGGGCCTGATGGCAGCCAAAAATGTCCAAGGTGCAGACCTAGACCTGTGGGCTGTCAACTGCGATTATGATTATCAAGAAGAAGAGAGATCCGGAGTCGATCATGATTCAATCCGCGATCTATGACGCCCTCATTATTACTGATGTCTCGGGTCCAGTTTGGAGTCGTTCAGTTGGGGCTTATCGATTTGCTAATCTGCTTCGAAGCGATGCAAACACTGTTAAGGTGATAGACTGTTTATCGGATTTCACCGACGAAGAAATTGAACAGCTACTAAATAAATATGTTTCTTCTCAAACTATCTTTGTGGGCATTTCTTCAAGTTTTATCCACGACCGAGACCATCAATCGAACACAATAAAGACACAAAGTGCATCTCATTCGATCGGCCTCAGAAAATTGATTGTCCTTTGTAGACAGAAATATCCGCATGTCAAAATTGTCCTTTCAGATAAAGCTTGTCTTGGTATCTTGGCCAGTCGCGGTGATCGAAATCTATTTCAGCGTACTAGGTAAACATGGGACCCAGCCTAATTCTGCAAATTGAGATGTCTTAGAAGCTAAGAGAAGAAGGCGTTGCGAATTCTTTGTGTGACAGATGTAATTACGTCGCACAACTTCATTGAGCCAGTTTAAATTTATTTTTTGAACGTGAGAAATTCGGCCTATTAAATTTCTAAAATCATCAAAATCGTCAGCGACAACCGCCGTAGGGGGGTCTAATTCAAATATTTTCTTGAAGTTAGTTTCGGGATCGGGTCCTAGCTTTAAAGCGGCTCCGTCCACCCAGAGACGAAACAAATTTGGTCCCAGACTATAATAATTTGCTAAGCGTGCTTTCACTGGAACTTTGTCTAAAAAAATTGAAAAATAAACGACATTTTCGGGGAATTCTGGCTCATGAAGTAAATGGCCAAAACATGAACTGTCTAAATTCATTAAACAAACGGCTTGAGGACTCTCTTTGAAGTTATGTGCGGCCTCACCAAATTTTTTAACGACTTGAAAGCAAATTAGAATACCTATTAAAAGTTTGATAACAGGGGACCTGAGTTTGTAAATGCGATTTGTGAAAAGTACTATGAGCGCGATAAGAGACACAATACTGTAGGTAAAATACCATGGAAAAATGAGGCCATTCGCAAATGCCGGAATGAGCATATTGAATGCCAAAATAAATCCGCACATCATTAAAGCGCCGAGCTCGAGGCTGCCAGGTTTATAGCGAGAAAGGTAAGATAGAAGTCCAAAATAGAATGCGAATAAAATGCTAAATGGCAAGAGGGCTACGCCCATGATTGATCTTAAGATGTTCCATGGATTGTAATCATCGCCTATATTAATCATGAGTACGTGCTTAAGCACATTCAACTGGTAAACGTAGTTGAAGTAATCTAAAAGTGAAACATTCAAGAAATTTAACTCAAAAGCTATTCCGGGAATAAATATTGCTAAGAAACCCATTAATATCCAGAGATGCGCGTAAATATACTTATTAATGTGGGAGCGCAACTTTTCGCGCCAAACGGATACCGAAGAGGCGCTCATGGCGACAAAACTTAAAACATACGGAACTCCCAAGAAAACAAATTTTGGTAAAATAATGACAGACAAAGCGAGTGAGGCTCCACTTAAGAACGCGACAAACTTGCCTTTAAATGGGTCTTCCTCGACTTTTTTTAGGGTCTTGAAATGTAGGTAGAAGGCCAAAAGTACGTAGAAGTTTGCCGGCCAGTCAGGTCGGATCATCCATATCGATGAAAGCCCCCAAATCCAGTCTTTTCCCAAATCCCAGACAGATAAGAATCCGAGAGCAACAAGTATGGCCCATGAAACAGGTATTTCTATTCCGAGGTCCTCGCGGAAAACATTCAAAAATCTTCCAATCAGCAGGACACAACCAAAAAAATGTAAAAAAACAATAAATTTGAGGAGGTAATAAAGCGAGATCACGGATTGAATCTCAAATAGATTTTTAATGTAGTAAGCCACTATATGAGGAAGAATGGGGTGATTTTCTAAATAATTTTTAAAAGGAAACAGACCCTTATCAAAACCAAATATGACACGTAAATGTTCTGCCTCATCATGTCCCAGCTTCAAATCCAGAGGGAAAAAATGAATAAAGACATTCATGCTCAATGAAAGAATCGAGAGAATCCCTAGAATTTTGACCGAGGCTTCGAGCCAATTTATTTTCTTAAAAAATTTCGATTCAGAAATCAAGTTTTGCCGCCTCTATTTATTTCAATGCTGCTTCGACTAAAATGTCACTAACCTTATTCCAACCACTTGGAGATAAATGAGTAGGGTCATAATAGTCACGATGTTCAAGTTTTTGAGCTTCAACGATAACAAGGGTCGCATTGTTTGGCGTTTGAATACGCTCAAATAATGTCTGCAAATTCTTTTTGGCCTGTTCGGTTAAGTTCTGTTCCGAGCCGCGGTCTGGATAAAAGAATACGATCGTTTTTTTTGAAAATTTTGAAATGCTTTTAATGTCTTCAATTGCGCCTTTTACAAGTGTTTCTTCGAAATCAAATTGATTGGCACCAAATCTCTTTGTTATTTCAGACCAAGCAAAACCTTCTAATTCGGGCGAGGACTTTTGTTTCATGATAGACTCAAAGAGCTCATAGCTTTGTGTTTTGTTAAAATCGGTGTTGCCGCGTTTTTCGTAATTCCATTCTGGTTCTTCTTGAAACTGCCAAAAAATCCAGGGAGCATAGTGAATCTTTGAATTGTTATTCTGTCGGCTAAAAAAAAGATCAGAGAGCCAAAAAGTAAAATCGTCTTGTCCGCCGGTTCCGTAAATCCAGTTTTCAATTGAGGATACAAATTTTTGACCTAAACTTGCTGTCGACAAGTGAATGAGTCTTTCAAAATCAAATTTACTTTCTCGCGTTTTCAGTCCGTAAAAAAAAGTTTTTGTTAGCAGCGCTGGTTCGAGACGAATGAGACTTAATTCTGCTTTTTTATTCGTCTGGCTTAATTTTTCTTGAATGCCTTCTGCAAGAAGCGATAACTCGTAGTAGGACAACATTGGAAATCCCATATTGTAAAAAGCGACATCGACTTGATGTTGTTTGAATTTTTGATCGAGAATTCTTGAATCCATAAAGCCCTCAACACTTGAGGCCCCAAAAATAAAACTTGGCGCAGTACTTGAACTAAAAATTTGTTTTTCAAATTTTTGAAACTCGACTACTCGTTTGCGGTTGTGTGAGCTGGTTGAATATCGGCTTGCAAGCGTGAGTAATAGCGGTCTCGTCATACGCGCGCAAAATATTGTAAATACGGTTATTAAAATAAGAGCGTAAATGAGTCTCATATTAAAAAGCTCCGTAGATAAAAGATCGCGGCGAGCTTTGCATAAGAAATATGAGATAGGCCTGAACCGTCCATAAAAAGAAGTTCTCTTTTTCTTTAGAACGAATCAAGATGAAATCGAAAAAATGAGGAACAATTAAAAAGAGAAAACTCAGGACCCAGGCAGACAGAGTATACGAAGGGGCGCCCGCGATTACAAATATTGATTTGAATGTTCTAACATAATTATTGACCGAGACTCCAGAGTGAACCAGAAACTGTAAGGCTAATACAACCAGAATGGTTCTTAACCACATAAAGAAACGGGGAAGAGCTAACTTGGCAATGCCGGGTATATGCTCGATTAAAATAATCGTAGCGTTAGCGATCCCCCAAAAGATAAAATTAACTGAAAAAGAATGCCAAATACCTATCAATAAAAAAACCGAGAGTACACTTATCGTGCTACTTAAATAGATTGAGCTAGGATAGTTTTTCATTTTTCTCAAAATAGAAGTATTCAGAGGAACAAAAATATAGTTTTTAAACCACATGCCCAAGCTCATGTGCCATTTGGTCCAGAATTCAGTTAATGATTTTGAAAGGTACGGCAAATTGAAATTTGGAACGAGATCGACACCAACTATTTTTGCCGATCCCCGTGCGATGTCTGTGTAGCCGCTAAAATCGCAGTAGAGTCTGGCCGATGTGAGTAGAATGACGAGGACTGAACTAGTTGAACCCTTGTCATTAAAATTGATCACCGCCAATACGTCGACAATTCGGTCTGCCAAAATCTTCTTAAATAGGCCGTTAATTAAGAGTCCAATGGCAGCAGTCCAAAGGGGGGCATCTAAAGAACCCCTTTTCAATTTTTGACTTAAAAGATGAAGATTTTCGATAGGTCCCGAGACAATATTAGCAAAAAAAACACTGGTTTTGGTAAAATCAATGTAGCTTAAGCACTCCTTTTCAAAAAATAAAACGTCAACAACATAGCCAATTGACTGAAGACCTAAGTAACTCCAAAAAATAGGCTTAACGTAGTCTCCAATTGCGTCAAACTTTTTCGTCAGTAAAAAAGCGACATTTGTTAAAATGAGTAAAACGGCAAGAATATTTCGAACGGTGGGGCGTCGTTTCGATGCATACCAAACTCCTAAGAAATTTAGGTTCAATAGACCAATTGTCAGGAGTGCGCCACTTGAGAAATAAAAGGCTAAGAAAGCAAAATTAATAATAATGATGAGGCATGAACGCCACTTGTTTTTCATCAGAACTCGAGGTTACCATAAATTGAAATTTAAGTTCTTTAAATATAATGAGCCCTTGCTAAATTCGACGCCGAAAGACAAACGTGACTTTAGATGAAGTTCAAAAGAGAGCAAATAAAATAATTGAAACCATCCTTGGAGTCGATTTGCCAGAAATCACGAAAGATTTGAAAGCTTCGGATGTTTACGGATGGGATTCAATCACCCACATTCGAATCATCGTTGCACTCGAGTCTGAATTTGAAGTGCTTTTTTCAATTCCTGAAATAAATGACATTGAGTCTGTTCAGAAATTATATGAAATGATTGCCAAAAAATGCAAAAAATAGATTCGAATGACATCATATCAAATCTCGCTCGCGTTTTTTTTAATCACTTGAGATACGAAGAGCTTTTGAAAATCCTTAAATCTACCAAGCAAAATAATTCCCAATTATTGCAGGCGAAAGGCTTTTCACATGTAAATTTGGTTTTAGGTGGCGGATATAATGTTGATTTTCTTGCTCCTATCATTCAAGTCATTGGTCTTTCTCGCAGAATCGTATTCAATCTTGAAGTTTGGCCATATGAAGTTTTCAAGAGTAGAATTTTATCTGATTTCAAATCTGAGCAAATGAAGAGGCCTGATTTTTTTTACTATTGTGGTGGAGGTAAATTTGTTTCACTTGAAAACCTTTCCGACGAATTGAACGTCTGGCTAACAATGGCTAAAAAGATACGGGACCAATATTCTGCTGATGTTATTTTTAATAATTTGGCGGCACTCGATTCGCAAAGTGCTCAAGATCAAGAGGCAATTGCTCATTTTAATCGCGAGTTAAGTGCGAGACTACCTCTATCTGCCAAGCTATTAGACGTTGAAGCGCTTTCGCGTCAGATAGGCAAAGATAAATGGAATGATGAGAGGTTTTTTGAACTTACAAAATGTATTACCACCCTAGACAATCAGTGCATTTTGGCAAAAAAACTTGTCAGTCAAATTGCATCCTTTTTTGGTTTGAATGCCCGAGCCGTCATATTGGATCTTGATAATGTTCTGTGGGGAGGCGAGCTGGGTGACTTAGGCTGGCAAGATATTCACCTAACTGACGAAAGGCCGCCCGGCCAAGAATTCTCTCGCTTTCAAGACTACCTCCTGAGTTTGAAGTCTCGGGGTATTTTACTCTGTATTTGTAGTCAAAATGAACTATCAAATGTTGAAGAAGTCTTTAAGCTGAATACAAATATGAAATTAAAGCTTTCTGATTTTGCCGTGATTGAATGTGACTGGAGTCCAAAGTCACAGAAAGTTCAACGTATTTTGCTGAAGCTAAATCTTGATTCGTCCTTGGTTGCTTTCGTCGATGATAATCCTTTTGAGCGTGAGCAAATTAGGTTTGCTTTTAAAAATATGGTTGTGCCTGAACTGCCTAGCGAAGTGAGCCAATTTTCGGAGACTATCGAGACTACCGGATTTTTTGATACAAACTTCACTACTTCGGAAGACGACAATCGTAACCAAATGAAGCGCGCGGATATTTTGCGAGACGAAGCCTTGGCGGCATCCTATTCTTACGAAGACTATCTGAAAGACTTAAAAATTGAGGCCGAAGTTAAGAGGTTCACGCAAGATGATCTCGCCAGAGTTAACCAACTCATAAATAAAACGAATCAGTTCAATCTGAATAAAAAGCCGACTACTCTTGCTTGGCTAGAGAATATTTCTAAAGACTCTCATTTTATTTGTCTCAGCCTAAGGATGAAAGATCGTCTGGGGGATCTAGGTCTCATTTCGAGCATTATTATTCGACATAACAGTTTTGGTGAAAACCCAGAGGCCTTCATTGAGTCCTGGGTTTTAAGTTGCCGAGCGTTCGGAAGAAATGCAGAGAGCATTATTCTAAACTCTGCGCTTGAAATTCTATCTAAATTAAAAGTTAGCTGCCTTGATCTCGAATATCTTCCTACTGAAAAAAATAAACTCATGGTCGATATTTTTTTGAAGTTAGGGTTTAAAAGGGACGTCAAAAGGATTACGGGTCAATACTTCTCTTTAGAGATTTTATAGAAAGGAAGTTTTAATTTTGGAGAATGCGCTTTTTCTTAAAATAGAAAATTCATTCAAAAATTTTTCTCGAAAAGATTTTGTTCTGTTGAGGATGGCCGATGGCCAACAGATTCAAAAAACATATTTCGAGTTTGAGAAAGATGTTTTTAGTCTTTCAAGCTATTTTGTGACACTTCAATCGAAAAATTTAGTTACGATTAACGGAAATAATTATGTTCATTTGGTTCAAATACTTTCGGCTCTTAAGTCGGGCAAAACCCTCACGCTTATTAGCCCAGAGGATCATCCAAACCAACAAAAGCAGAAATTGAGTAAACTGAGCTCGGATTCAGTTGTTTTAGATAATGCTCTTTGTAGCCAAAAGATGAATCAGCAAGTAAGAGCTCACAACTCAATTTTGAATCCAGCGCCTTATCCGGGCGAAACAGCAATTCAGGTTTTTACAAGTGGGAGTACGGGATATAGTAAAGTCGTTTGTCTGAGTTATGATAATATCAACTCGAATATTCAGGCTGTTGTCGATCATCACCATCTGGGAGGTCAGGAAACAATCGCAACGTCGCTTCCGATTTTTCATGTGAATTGTCTCTTTTTCTCATTCCTGTCTTCATTTGTCAGTGGGTGCAAATTGATTCTTTTTGAAAGATTTGAATTTTCGAGCTTCACTGAAGTCATTGCAAAAGAATCTGCAACCATTGTCAGCGTAGTGCCAACATTGATAAATATTTTATGCCGAAGTTCTAAATGGATCGACTCTAGTGATTTTAGAAGTGTCAAATATTTTGTTTCGGCTGCGTCCTACCTTTCACCCGAGCTCATGAAACTATTTAGCAATACTTTTGGAAAGAAAATTATTCAAGGTTATGGCTTGTCAGAAATTGTCAATTTCTCATTAACTATGCCAATATCAGTTTTACAGGATGAAGATAAATATTGGAAGATTGCTGTTGATCAAACCAATACTTGCGCCGGGAAAGCACTTTTTGATAACGAGGTGAGGGTCTTTGATGATCAATTTAATGCATGCTCCGAAAATCAGATTGGTCAAATATGTATTCGGGGAAGCTCTGTTATGAAGCACTACAGAGACGATCAGCAAAGGAGCTCATTCTACAAAGACTTCTTTTGTACTGGCGACCTTGGGTATTTTAGAGAAATTGATTCTGTCCAATATTTTTATATTTCTGGACGTAAAAAGGATATAATAAAACGTAATGGAGTTACAGTTTCGCTTAAAGAAGTAGACGACCAATTGTTGAACCTCAATATTGGTCAAAAGGATGTAATTTCAGTGGGGTTCGAATCTGAAATTTATGGAGAAGATATTGGTTTAGTCTTAGAAGTCGATCCCGATTTTCAGATTGAAAAAAAAATTGATGAACTAAAAGAATATTTAACGATTCACTTCTCGAGCCATGCTCGGCCTAAAGTCGTACTTTTGACGAACGCAAAAGCTCGGACTCCCAGCGGAAAACCGACCCGACACAGCTTTCGGGCGAAATTTCAAAATCTCAAATCATTTGATCAAGGAAATCTAATAGTCATCAATGAGCTAAGTTGATGGCTTACTTCTTTTTTCTTTTAAAACACTCAATGTCGTTTCAAAGTCTTTTAGGAAACCTTTTTTAATGTCTTTATGGTCGATTTCTATATTGAAGTGTTTTTCAATCGCAGAAACTAAATGGACCATATCGATGCTGCTGAGTTGCAGGTGAATGGGTCGATCAAGATGGAGTTCGGGAAAAGTCTGCTTCAAAAAAGCTGGTAATTCTTCGGCTGAATTATCTTTTATCATGTGATCTTTCATCTTATATTTGTCGTAAGAAAGCAATCAGCTCCAGCCCCTTGCGATGCGTTGAATTTTGCACAGTTTATTTACCTCATCTCAATTTGATTAACATAGACTTTAACCTCGATTTTATTCAAAATATAAAAAACATCTGAGAGAGGTCTGAGATTGAAGATATTCACTCAAGTTTCTAAAATTCAAATGGAGTTTCGCAAAGATCAGTTTCCTTCTGAGTTGACCTTGCTTCGACCTCAGATGAGATATGTTGTTCCTAAGTCCTCTACGAGTTTCGGGGTTATCGACGGCACTGCGCGGATTATTCATTCAGAGAATCAATTTCACGTTAAAGGTCAAAATGTATTTAGTTTGAATTCGGGTGAGGTGATCTGTGACGATGGCTGTGTTACTGTTTTCACAAGATTTGAATTTACCGGGGTTAATGTGTTTGCAGCTGAAGTTGAGAGTCAAGGACGGCTTGTTTATATTGACGGCTGCAAAGACACCTTACTTATTTCCCCTCCACGAATAGGGGACCCATGTCTAAACGCTCTCTATTTTCCGGCAAAAACGGATCAGACCTTTCACACCCATCCATCTATCCGCTTGGGATATGTCTTGAGAGGTCACGGTATTGCGAGTAGTAATGAGGGTGAGCAGATGCTCAATACAGGAGACACTTTCTGTATTGAAGCTGATGAACGGCATCGATTTAAGACTTTAGACTCTAGTATGGTCGTTATCGCATATCATCCTGAGAGCGATTGGGGCCCTACGGATGAGAAGCACCCGATGATCAATCGCACTTACTATGTTCAGAAGAATTAAAAATTTTAAAGGATGGAGTGGCTGTTCTTAATCTATTTATCATTGGGGCCTCGATTGTTTTTGCATTTGTTTTTACAGATGAACAAGGCCATTGGATAGAGCAACGTTTTTCAGTATCAAGACAGATGATATTATCAATTTTGTTGGTTTGCTTGGCATTGTATATTCTTTCGCCTATCGGATTTCTAATTTATTTTGTCAAAATCTTGGTTGATTGCACGCTCATTTTTAAAATGAAGAGGCCGCACCTTAAATTTTTTATTATTTATCAGGTTTTGCTGGTGTGCTCTTTAAAGTATTTTTACAAAGGTTCATTTACTCTTCTAGAAAACATGGGACTTAGTTACCAGCTCTTGAGCGTTATTGGTTTTGCTAT
>JAYUEN010000071.1:0-2361 GCA_043739185.1 Bdellovibrionales bacterium | reverse complement strand
CTGTGTAAACTTGACCTTGACGCAATCCCACTTAAATCTCATATCTCGCCCCCAGTCATTTTTAACTCATGCGACATCTTTCCTGAAACAGGGGGCTACCATCAGCTTCTTTTACGACAATGAGACCTGCGATATAAGAGCCTAGAGATGAACTCATGTGCTGAGTGGAAGTGACTAAGGACATAAAGCCACCACGTCTTTCTGGAGGCACAGTGCTGGTAATCATTGCCATTGCTGGAATCATTCTTCCACCTACCACAGCGAAAAAGAACGCAATGACTAGAAGGACTAAGACAACTGGAGTTTTTCCAAGATGAGTGATTATGAGAGTTGGAATTAGGGATAGGAGAGCGAATATTATAAATGTTTTTTTCTTTCCAATTCTGTCTGCGATTCTTCCAATCCAAGGCGAGGTAAAGATTGAAACACCTCCACCAATTAGATAAATGAGTGGAAGCTGGGCTTCAGTCAATCCCGCGTTTGTCACAAGTGACGGGCTTAAAAATGGAATCATAGAGAATTGCCCGAAGACGAGTAGAAATGTAAAAGAGAGGGCCTCGAGTTGGTTCGAATCTTTTACAACACTGCAAATAACCTCTTTTGGATTTCTATTTCGGTAGTGAGCTAGGTGAGAGGTCAAAGACGGTAAAAACGAGTTCAAAATTAAAATAAGAAGTAAGGTTAGTGCTCCAAGAAAATAAAAAGGGGCATGCCAGCTAAAATAATTTGCCAAAAATACGCTAAGGGGTACACCAAGAACGGAGGCTGCTGAAAACGCTGCCATTACGATTCCCATGGCTGACCCCCGCCTAGTAATGTCAATAGTGTCACCAACTATTGATAAAACGAGTGTGCCTAGTATCCCACCAAATACACCTGTCAAAAAGCGAGCGGTGAGAAGAGCCACATAACTCGAGGAGAACCCGCAGGCAACTGTACCCACACAAAACCCACAAAAGAAAAAAAGCAAAGCTGTTTTGCGATCAAATCGATCAATGAGGAAAGAGCCCACGACACTACTCAAAGCAGCTGCAAACGTATAAGCCGAAACCAGGAGACCAAATTCATGTGGAGATACTTTGAAGGTGCGCATCAATTGTGGGCCCAAGGGCATCATAATCATAAAATCAATAATGTTAACAAAATTGACTGAGCCCAATGCTAGGAGAAGTAAAAACTCTGCTTTTGTAAAAATTTTTTGTTTCAGAAAACACCTCATGGAGTGGTCTTTCGCTTTAATCACCACAATGATAACCCTAAAAAGATAAATTTAATTTAATAAATTTGGTATTCGTTTACTATTTCACTGTAGGGGCTGAGTTGGATGCTCATCCCCAAAGCTAACTCTAGGTTTGATCGTCAGGTTAGTCTGATCGAGTTTACTGAGTTATGAGTTAGTGAGAATACTTTTGAATTTTTGGTCTCAAGTCGATTTGAAATTCTGACGATATTCTGTCTGGTGGGGGAGATCACAGGTGGAAGAAAAAAAAGATCCAGACCAAAGGCTTGAGAAAATTGCGGGTTGGAGTGCCAACGGTGAAAATGTCGAAGATATTCGAGGTTATAGTACCACTGTGGTTAAAAAGGCATTTAGCGAAGAGAAGCCATTTATTGTAACCGGAACTGAAGAAGGACGTGCGCTTGGATCAGAGAGTGCGGTCTTGCACAATTTGCGTAGTATTATGGCGGTGCCGCTAAAGGCCGGTGGTAAAACTATTGGAGTTGTTTACTTAGATAGCCAATTGACAAAGGGCTTATTTACCGATGACGATCTTGACCTTTTGGCTGCCATTTCAAATCACGTCGCGATTGCTTTTGAAAATGCAAGAATGGCTCGCGTCGAAATTGACAAAATCAATCTCAAAAGAGAACTCGACATTCAGTTATCGATTGCTGCCGAATCAAAGAAAGTTAAGAACCTCGTAGATAATATGCAGCAGGCGTTGTTTCCAATTTCAAAAGATGGAATCATCGTCGAGCCAGTTTCAAAATTCTCAGAAACGGTTTTTGGCAGTAAAATTGTGGGCTCCCATATCTATGATGTTCTTTATGAAAGCCTTAAAGAGCAAACTGAAAAATTTGACCAAGTTCAATCGACAATGAATACGGTATTTGGAGAAGATGAGCTTCAATGGAGTCTTTCAGAGTCAAATCTTCCTCGCAAATTGAAAGTGCAAAGAGCAGGGGGCGGTCAGGTTTTGAAGATTCAACCTTCACCCATTTGGGATGATCAAGATCATCTCGAGCAAATTATGTTTGTAGTTGAAGATGTAACCGCTTTAGAAGAATTAGAAACACAAGTGGCAGAACAAAGAATTCAAACGATGATGGTCGAAGACATTTTTGAAAGTAAGGCCGATG
>JAYUEN010000070.1:0-2368 GCA_043739185.1 Bdellovibrionales bacterium | reverse complement strand
AGGGCCGAAGGTTTATAGAAAGTACCAAAACCCAGTTCGACGTTATTGTGATGTCTATGATCGATTCTTGGAAAAGTGCTGCTAATAGAGCGATTCTTTTTAACGAAAATAGACTTTATACATCCAATGCCTTCAATGACTATATGTCTCATCTCAAGCCGAAGGGGATCTTTTCAGTGACTCGATAGAAGTTTTTAGACGAAGGTCCCAAATTAGTTACGTTAGCCTTAGAAAACAAGTCTTTTTGCACTATTTTGTAACCCTAGCCTCACCCTTTTCCGAATGAAATCCTCAAACCTACAGCGAAATTTATTTCTCTTAAGAATTTACCCGCTATTTTTTCTCTATTTCTTGTTTTGACTATCTATTTGCTCAGCTATCGGTTCGGTATTTTGGGCCTGCTATCGGCTGGAATTCCACCAAACCCAAAAGGTGTTTGGTACCAAGCCGTCGCATACTCATCAATGTCTATTTCGCATATGCACTACTGTATAGACGGTCTTATCTTTCGAATGAAAGACCCTCTGAGCAGAAAATTTGTAGGTCCACTCTTACGGCAATTTGAACCTGCAGGCTTGCATTGACTGCGAAAATTCATTTTTTATTTTTTTTAATTTCTTCTTCCACAGAGTGGCATCTGGTCTTCCCCAAATTAAAATGAGAATTTTAGATTTTCCGGAAAAGTCGGCTCCGTGCAAAAACTCGCCATTTGAAAAGACGAAAGTATTGGTCTTCTCTGGTAGCTGCACATAGCACTTATTATGTGGCAATGGATCCGTCATAGTACCCCATTCGGCCAACGACGAAGTATTTTGAATCTTACCAAGCTTCATGAGCTCTTGTGGCCAAGGCGTTAAATAAAATGTCGGCTGAGTATTGGTATCATGAAGTAAAATGCGAACCGAATTAGGCCATGGACTTAAGACTTCGTAATGATTGCTGGCGGGTCGATCAACATGCGCAGGCACTCGATTAATATTTTCGCCAAGGGTAACCTTCCAGATCTCAGAATAAGGCATGACAGAAAAAATTTGCTCAAACATTTTAGGAAAATGCGTCGACCAATCTACCATTTTTTGCGGGTAAAGAACGTGCGTCAGCTTATCCTCCTCAATATCGGAAGACTTCCATATACAAAGACTTTCCCAAACTGCCGTCTCGCGACCGGTTGGACTCATAAAGGTCTTATTTTGATTCCACAATGTCCAGAATAGCTCCCAATTGTCCGGCTCAATCGTTGTGTCTAAAACTGGGAGCCAGCATAAATTAGTCAAATCATCATCCACGTCTAGAATATCCTTATGGATACTTCCTTGCGAATCAACATAGCGTTTTAAAAATCGAATATCTGTCATTTATGTCTAATGTTAAGGTAATAAACTGGGAAGCCCAATTTATCATGTCGATATTCTCCAATAAAATGTCGTACAAGCCTCAGGCCGGCCTCTTCAATCATCGCGGCAAAGGTATTCACGCCTGAACCCCAAGCGCATTCCATTAGAATGATTTCACCATCTTCTGCCAAATGCTGTTTTACACCTTTAAAAAAACTGCGATGAATACTCCAGTCGGGATCGATGTAAATACGCTGATCGTATGTCCAAATTTCATTATAATAATTTTGCAGACAAAAGTGAGGGGGATTCCCGACGATCAAATCAAAACTTTCTGATTGAGGAATATTGGTCCAATTGTCGCTTTTGACGACCACGACTTTATTCGAAAGATCATTATTGGTTCGAGTTTTCAGAGATTGATCAATCGCAGGCTGAAAAATGTCAGCTAAATACAAAGTCTCGCAAACTCCACTTCCCAAGAGAGAATAGCCAAAAAAACCAGGACCAGAACACCATTCATAACAGCGACGAAACACACGGTTTGGAAACAAATCTTGTATCGTCTTTACTAGATCAAACCGCGTTTCAAGACCTGCGCCATTTGTTCGATCTGAATAGCAAACTGAAATTCCGGCACAATCTACATTTTTTTCAACATCTTTCATTCATTTTGCCTCATTAAAAAAATCAGATTACAGCGGATCAACCATGATTTGGATTAAATCCATATCTTGATCTGCAGAATATGCTCCATGTTCAATTTCAGTTGGATACATTGTGAATTCAGATAGACCTGGGATCGCTAACTGCTTGGTTCCGTCTTTTCTATTCGAAAAATAAATTTTACTATCGGGACTACCCGACACAACAATCGAATAAACAGGATTGTCTCGCCCAGTAGATTGATAATTGGCGTCGACATGCAAAGGAATAATACAATCTTTAAAAACCCTAACACCGAGTATTTTGAGACCAGTTTGATTCAATAGTTTTTCGATTTTTAGAGATCGCTTGCCGGTAAGTGCAAATAC
>JAYUEN010000069.1:0-7161 GCA_043739185.1 Bdellovibrionales bacterium | reverse complement strand
ATCAACCAAATTCATGAATGCAACGCCGTAGGTGTAAGCTTGTATTGAATACCCCTCGAAGAATGATGATGCGTAAGCTAAGTTAAAGGGCGGCGATTTTTCCGTTAGAATCGGAACTTGTCCACTCCACGGTTCATCTTCATTGAAGAGTTTCTTGCGAAGCCAGACGGTAATTGCTTCATTTAGCCAAATGTCGCGATATTCCAAGGGAGATACTGATGTAGCAAACCACTGGTGGATTAGTTCGTGCCTCAATAAAATCGGAGTGCTTTGAACTGCTCCGCGATATTCCATTGAAGTGCCGTAGGGTTCAAATAGAAAAATAGTTAGATCTGAACCGTGCTGATACTTTCCAAATAGAGACTCCATTTTAATCAATGTTTCGCGAACGATATTTTCGGCTCCGTCAAACTTTTCGTTTCTAGTCTGTTCTGACGTATAGTCTTCAGTGCTCAAAATAACTGAAACATTCACTCCATTGATTTCTATTTGTCGTATAGGTTTATTTTCTCCAATAGGAATTATATAGAAAAACGATTGAAGGAGTGGTGTATTTAAAAAATTAAAATTATATCCATTGGACGTATAACTTAATTGACAATGACAAAGTGGGCGATGAAGTTTCGCTTGCTCTGGAGATGAAAAATCAATTTGAACGGATAACTTGGGCTTGGCTGCTGGCCTGTTTAGACTGGGCATAATCATCTCAGGGCCAACACCCTCCATATTTTCGTATCTTGTTCCGAATGTTACAGTTGATGATCCTGCAAGAGTTTTCATTTTAAATTGTGCGGGATTGATCTTATACAACACAGTGAGTACATGGACATCCCCTGCAGAAAATGGTGTTTGCAAAACATAAAATGGAGATCGAGCCCCATGAGGGGTCTCTCTATTTAGTTGTTTTTCACTAAGTGGCTTTCCATCCAAAAGAGCCGATTGGATTTTTCCGTTAAAAAGGAAGAAAAATTGTCCCGTCTGAGTCATTTGAAATTTGAGATCGGTTTGACCTTCGATTAAAGATTTCTCAAGTACGATATTATATTTTGTATTTAACTCTGTGAGAATGAAGTTGTTGTATGAGATATTACTCTGTGCAAGAGAGCAAACTGCAAAAAATGACAATGTGATGACGGAAATAATTTTTAGCATTCATCATCTCCACTGTCTTGTGCTAGTAGGTTTTATTTTTGACCCCTTTGGTCCCAGCACTACGTAGTCAAACATTTGAGCATAGGATATTTTGTTTTTTCCATCCGGAGAGGATTGGATTAGGCAGGGAGCAGCTCCGTTTGGAACCGACGCGGACTGATAAGCTGTGAAATCTGATGCAAATTTAGATGCTAAACATTGCTCAGAAAACATTGGCAGCTGCTGATTAGAGAGATCGTAGGGATCATAGTAACCTTGCGCAATGAAAGCCGATTTTACTGATTTATTTGGCAAGATAATTTCTGTGTATGTAGCGGCAGTTCGCCATTTTATATTGGGAATTAATCTTTCAGTTCTGATTGCATGTCCTAGTCCAACATACGCAATTATCTTTTTTGCGCGAGCCGCACAGTTGGCAATATTAACGCCCATAGTTGCTTCACGGTCATAGGCAGAACCATCTTTTGCTTCTTGCTCGATTGATTTGCCTTCGACTTTCACAATCTCATCTTGAATTAGTTGAGGGAGAGCCTTCAATGCTTTGTACTTTGGTCCCGCGTCTTCCTGGTCAGAATTTAAGGCCTGAGCATCAATTGCACAAAATACGACTTGCCCTTTTTTCGCAATCCAAATTTGTTTCATCAACCTCATGATGGCGTCGTATTCTTGAACGTTGAACATATTTTGATATTTCCAATTTAGCTGTTTGAAATATTCGAATTCTTTTTCGGAGCCTGGAGTTGCGCTCTGATCATTTAAAAATTGTTCAAAAACTGATTGCTGAGTGGCCTTGGTAAATTCAAAAGCAAACCCATCTACAGTTCCATCAAGCATTAAATTTTTTAGGAGTTGAGCTAAAAGTTCTTTATGTTCTGCAACGGTGTGAAATTCGCCCAAGTAAATTACGTCGGCGGTTTTGAATTGTTCACGAAAAAAATCTTCCACTTGCTCAGAGGCACGAGAAGGCTGAATAAGGCCAATTTGTATAAATATTAAACAGAAGAACAGCTTCATTTCTATTACACCCTTTGCCAGTTTAGACATTTGATAGCAATGCAAGTTACGTTCCCTGAATAGGCGCATTTACTAAACTCATGGCAGGAAGCTAACTGTAGGAAAATATTAACTAATTATGCTGTTTTAAGTTGATTGAACCTATTGCCGGATATCAAATCTAATTTAAGGAGACAAGCTATAAAATTAGGACGTTTCGGACGGGTCCTTGGATTGACCATTTTTCTTTTAACCCCCATGGCATACGCCGACCTCTTCGGAGGGGACGTGGCCGTTTTAATTCAAATTCTCGCTGAGAATATTAAGCATTACCAGCAGTTTCAAATGATGATTCAGCAGGGAAAAAGCACCGAAGATTATTTGCGGCTTGTGAACTCTGGAATTGAAAACTCCATTGGTCTTTTAAATGCGCTCCCAGTGAAAGATGAGCGAATCATGGAGGAGTTGCAAAACTTTAAAACTGCTATGGATAAAGTTTCTGACCTTTATGGGCGAGTGCCGAAGAGCAAAATGCAGGCGTTGCAACTTCTAAATGACCAAACCGTAGCTGAGAGCATTCGCATGGCCAACTCGTTTAAAGATTACTCGGATCAGCAAGAGCAGAACTCGGTTAAAATCTTAGTGCAAAGCCGTGAGGCGTCTCCAAAAGGGGCAGCGCGGATGCAGGCAGAGGCCAGCGGACAAATTTTAAATAGTTTGTCGCAGCTTATTCGAGTCAATACGCAAATGCTTAAGCTTCAGAGTGAGCAACTGGCCATGCAGAACAAACAAGGCAAGGATGAGGTCACGAGCTATCAACGTTTCGACAGTGATCTTGCTAGAGGATTTCAGAATTTCAAACTCGACACGAATCTCGCAAAGTTTTAACCGATGTTTGATAATTTGAATCTGTATGCAAAGAGCCTCAATGGGGAGATGGTCGGTATTTACTGGACCCTTCTCCCTCCGCTGGTGGCTCTTTTGGTTGTCTTTGAATTGCTTAAGAGTTCTGATCAACAGCCGAACATCAATGATCTTCTCAGGCGGACGGTCATTTCGATTTTACTTTTATTGTCGTTTAGCACAGTCATCAATTTGATTGCGATGCTGAGTGACGGCATCACATCCAAAATTGATCAGACTCAGACATTGTGGGATGCCATCAAGCACCTTGGTCCTAATTCCCAAGGAGAAAGCGGCGGAAGTCTTTTTGATATGCGAGGGCATATCATTTACTTCTTTTCCATTGGTGCTTACCTGATTGCGTATATCGGATTTTTTTCCTCCATTGCGCTCATGCACTTTGTCTGGGCGATTTTGTATATCTGCGCGCCATTGATGCTTCTTTGCTATATCCCCAGATCCACCGCAGGAATTGTTGGGAATCTCTATAGGGGACTCATTAGTGTTGCGACTTGGAAAATTTTATGGACGCTTCTGGGATCATTACTGCTCAAGCTTGCTCTTAATCCAGAAGTGACAGGTACCGACGATTACATTTTATCAATGGTGATGAATTTGCTCATTGGCATTTGTATGCTGCTCATTCCGATTTTTACGAAGTCACTTTTAGGTGACGGTTTGCAATCGGCATCTTCTGCCCTTGCCGCTGCACCTGGATTGATGTTTGCGAAAGCTGCGATGGTAGCAACCAAAATGCATGGAGCAAAGCTGGCCGGTGGGGCATTAGGGGCCGCAGGATTTCTAGCGAAGCCCTTAACGAATCCAATTTCAGGAAGAGCAAAAGTTTTTGCGAGTCGAGTACATCCGCACTTAAAGAATTTTGCAAACAAATATTCCGAAGCCGGTCTTCCAGATTCGGCGAAAGAATTAATGAAAAAAGAAAGGAGAAAGAAATTTGCAACCGAAAGAAACAACAGAAAGTAATGTCTTGAATCAGTGGAGTGCGCTCAATCGTCTGCTTTTCATTTATAAAGCAGCGGGGGCTGCCCTTACGGTGGTTTGTGTTTTATTGACGTGTCTTTGTATGATGATGGCAAGTCGAAAACCTATTGTGGCAATGGCTACGGGCGATGATTATTTTTATTTTCAAGGTCATCGAGCAAATGTTGAGTTGAACGAGACCGGAATCAAAAGATTTATTGAGAAATATGTGAAGCTTTCTTATCAGTGGAGCACCCTTGAGCCAGAGAAAATTACTCAAGAGATTGCACCACTTGTGACAGACGGTTTTAAGGCAAAAGAATTTTCGCTTTTAAAACAACGAAAAGAAAAGCAATTTTTAGGCAAAGCCATCCGGCAAGATGTGTCAGGTCTGTCCATTCAAGTCACAAAGGATGCGACCGTGGCTATTTTTGATGTGGTTTTACACGTAGACGGAATTCCGTTGATTGTCCCGACACAGGTTTCATTTGAGTTAGCTCGTGGATCAACCACCGAATGGAATCCTCTCGGGCTCTACATCAACGGCGAAACTCTCCACGAGGGAAAATAGTATAAGTTTTAAATTTTGGTTGGTTTCTGTCCTCTGCTTCTTTTTTCAATCTGAGCAGCTTTGGGCAGGCATGGTTCGCACCATTTATATAGACAGCACCACAATGGCTCCGATCAATTTGCGCATGGGTGAATCAACAGTGCTCCGATTTCCAGAGAAGCCCAAGAAAGTAGTTCTCGGAAATTCAAATTATTACTCTGTTGAGTTCATTGACAATGATGTGGCCATTCAACCACAGGGTGCAGTCGCCACAAACCTGTTTGTGTATGGAGCAAAAAGCGTCTACGGATTTTTACTCAAGAACAATGGACAAGGGATCTATGATGATCTTGTTCAAGTCCGGTGGAAGGAGGCGGCATCGGTTGTGAATGCTGTTCCGTATCGCTCGTCTTTAATCCATGAGGTGTCTAGGCCAAATTTGATTTTTAAATTAGCGAAATTGAATGTGGCTGTTTTGAAAATTCAGCGCTTTGAGAAGCGAGCTTTTTATATCATTGATTTGGGTTTTCAAAATCCAAGCCTGAACACAGTTTCCCTTGAGGATTTAAAAGTCACCGCAAGTGGGCAGATAGTTAAGTTTTCGCCTCAGGAGTTTGTTCTCAAAGAAAAGACAGTGAACTCTGGCAAAACTACCTATGGGCGTTTGTTTGTGAATTTACCTAAGCAAAAAAGTTTTTCTTTGAATTTGCGTTTAAAGAAAATCGAAGTTCAGCAAACTGTCTCTGGTAAATTTCTATGATTTCTAGAATTAGAGGATGGTTTAAGAAATTTCTGTTGCGAGAAGAAGGTGGCAAAAATGTTATCAATAAAAAGAACATGGCTGTTTTAGCAGTGGGAGCGATGTCTCTTGGTATTGTAGGCTCACTGGTCCCTGCTATTTTTTTTAAAGAGGATGACAGTTCGATCAAGCATAGCGATGCTCCACTTGTAAAATCGCAAACTCCCTCGTCAAGGCCTGGACCAGATTCATCCCCTGGTCTGGGTGGCGTCGGGAGTCACGGATCTCAAAAGCCGCCGAAGGGGTCCAGCAGAGGAATTGTGGTCAAGTACAAGGCCAAGCAAGTGATCACCCCTAGCGAAGGTGCGGATCAAATAAGTATTGGAACAAGTTTTATCGGCAAACTCCTCACCGGCATTGACACAAGATCACCTCAAACGGTGCAAGTAACTTTGCCTTACGGTGGAAGTGATAAAAATGGCAATGGAGCATTCCCACCGGCAACGATTTTGTTCGGCCAAGTGAATTACCCAGGTCATGACGAGCGGGTGTATTTGACCTTTGATCACGGGCTACTTCCCGACGGCCAAGAGATTACTTTGCAAGCTCGGGGCTTGAGTAGCAAAGACTACGCGCCAGGTATCATCGGCGACTTTCACAGCAACACCGGCAGCCAAATGGCCTCGGTAGTTGGGCTCTCCATGGTGAGCGGTATGTCCGAGATCATGGTTGAAAAGGAGGGCCTCGGAAACTCCTTCACTCCCACCCCCAAGGCCACGCTTAAAAATGGCGTTTACAACGGGCTTTCTAAAGTCACCGAGATGCAAGCCAATCGCCAAGCCGAAAAGCTAGCTCAGATTCCCGACTATGTGTCTGTTTCTGAAGGCAGCGATGTGATTATTTCTCTCACAGGGAGTTACCACAGTGGCAACGGAAAATAATACGGCAAAGAGCGGCGGAAATCCAGGCCAGTTCTTTAAGGGGCTTTGGAAGATTTTAAGCTGGAGTGGTGGCCTTGCATGGACCGGCTTTAAGCAAATCAAGTTTCGCTCTGCGGAGTTTTTGATTTTAGCTGCATCCATTTTCTTGGTGCTATTTGCCATTACCTTTGGTGATTATGCCTATCTGAAGTGCTTGCATTTCATTTGGCCCTCGGCATTCACACCAGCGGTTATTTTATTTTTGAGAAAGTTTGCACGAGCTTGGCACTTTCTTTTGCTTCTAGTTTTGACTTCTTGGTGTGGGCTTATGGTCATGGGTGTAAGGACGTATTTCCAGCGACGCCGGTTTCAAAAGGACCTAGACACGGTCGGCTTGCGCAATGCACAGGGGGAAACGCCGAAGGTCGTGCACGTTGTCACCATTAATGAGAGCAAGTCTAAGATCATCATCAAATGCAAAGGGATCGGCGTTGATAAATTTGAAGCCAAACGCGGAGACCTTGAGTTCTCCTTTGGTCAAATTGTGGAGGGTGTGACCGCATCAGCGGATCGGCAGACTATCTGCATTCTTTTGTGCAAAAAAGAACTCACAAAGTTACTTCATTTCAGCGAAGTGGTGGCCCTGCTCAAAAAGCCATACTCCTTTGTTGTCGGAGAATCTGTCTTTGGCCTGATCATTCAAGAGCTGCGAGAACTTCCCCACTTGTTAATTGCTGGTAGCACCGGCGGCGGAAAAAGTTTTTTCTTTCGCCAATTGCTTGTGTGTCTTTTGCGAACTTCTCCACGAATGCAGATGTATTTGATTGATCTCAAACGCGGCGTCGAGGTGAAAGAGTTTAGCCAGCTTCCAAATGTGCGAGTGGCAAAAGATGAGATGGAGGCCGTTCAAGTATTAAAGAAGA
>JAYUEN010000068.1:0-2374 GCA_043739185.1 Bdellovibrionales bacterium | reverse complement strand
ATAACGGAATCATATTTCACGGAAGCGCCATTCCCGCTTCTGGCGCCGACATTTCAGTAAATTTTGATCCAACAACGATTAAGTAAATACCCAAATGTACCTGCTTAGTTTTGGCGCCGCGCCGCCGTGCCAAAATGAAGCAGGTACATTCTGGCTAAGATTTGAGTCAATTCAAGCCGATAACTTAATGTGGCAAGAAAAATAAATCTCGAAACTATTAAGAGTCGGCGCAAAGGATTGGTTGGAGTCTTTGAAGGACTGCTTCGAAGATTCAAAATAGCTGCGCATTTAGCCTCCATGGTGCCGGTCTATTTTGTGGCCTGCGTTTTGCTTGGCACTTGCCTCTGGCCAGGAGTCACACTTTTTAGATTTGTCTATCATCAAGTTGCCAATTCTCCTTGGTGGATACAAAATTTTTTCTATGCTGTTGCTGTCGCCACCGGATATTTTTCTTACGGATTCACCCTCATACTGCTTGCACCCTTAATCAATCTGGCAATCGGCGGCAGAATAAAAGCCTGGCGTGGTCCTTACTATTCGGCAGAATCCTTTAAATGGTTTTTACATAATGGCCTAACCTACCTCGTTCGCTTCACCTTTTTGGAGTTCGTTACTCCATCGCCATTAAGCCTCTTATTTTATAAACTAATGGGAATGAAAATTGGCCGCGGCACAATTATCAATTCGACTTGGATTTCAGATCCATCAATGATTCAGCTCGGAGAAAAAGTTACCATTGGCGGGAGTGTTACAATCGTTGCTCATTATGGACAAGGCGGCTTGTTGGTTATCGCTCCAGTAAAAATTGGCGACGGCTGCACAATTGGTCTCAAAGCCACAATCATGGGTGGAGCAAGCATTGGAGCCGGCGCTAAAATCATGCCGCACTCTGTGGTCATGCCCAAAACCGTGATTCCTGCGGGTGAAGTTTGGGGCGGAGTTCCTGCCCAGAGAAAGAAGGCTGCCTGAATGTACCTGCTTAGTTTTGGAGGCGCGGCGTATTGAACGCCGCGCGCCTCCAAAACTAAGCAGGTACATTCCGGATCAAGCTCAGAATTTCAGCCCCAAATTTTTCGAGTTTGTCCTCATCAAAACTATAAACCGAGCGTAGCTGATCAAGGTTTTCTGGTGATTTAACCGCAATGTCTTTTAAGGTGCGATCACTAAAAATAATAAAGGCTGGAGTATCAAGCGCTTGTGCTTTTTGCTTTCTCCAAGTCTTAAGTTTTTGAAATTTTGCCTCTTGATAACGATCAAGCGCAGGACCTGGATTTGATTTTCCTGATCGAGGCTTGCGCCTTAAAACCGCTCCAGAAGCTGGTCCCGCCGAATCCGCACCCGCAGAAAATCCGGCCTCAGTATTTGAACGCGCGACTTTTGACGATAACATTTCAGCCAAGACTTTATTCACGCGACGATTAGATTCTGGCAAACAAGTATCGCAATGCCCGCAGGCATTGATACGATTCACATCTTTGTAGTAGGTGAGAATTTCGGCGTGACGGCATTCTCCACCTTCTGAGTAATTGATGAGAGCGTCTAAATTTTTCGAACGTGCATCTTTGATTTTTTTAGGAGCATCTGAGTTCTTAATGAAAAAAGTCTGCAGGCCTTTGTCCTTAGGAGAATACAACATCAAACAAGTTGAATCCGCGCCATCCCGTCCCGCACGTCCCATCTCTTGATAAAGTGAATCAATGGTCGAAGGCATTTGATAATGCACTACCAGCCTCACATCGGCCTGATCGATTCCCATACCAAAGGCATTTGTTGCCACTAAGATTCGAAGCTCTCCACGCGCATAAGCTTCTTGCGTACGAGTGCGCTGTTCAGGCCCTAAACCCGCATGATAGTAGGCAACTGATTTCGATTCACGCTGAACAAGTGAGGCTACTTTTTCAGTGGTATTGCGGGTACCACAATAAATAATAATTCTACCATTTGGAGTTTGTAAAATCGCCTGACGTAAAATTTTGTTTTTAGTTTCTTCGTCATCGCAGTACTCAACTTGATAGTAAAGATTGGGCCGATAAAATCCGTAGACTTTACGCTCAGGCTCAATGAGCTGCAGCTGTTTTGCGGCATCATCTAATACTGTTGGAGTTGCCGAGGCCGTTAAGGCAAGCGTCGGAACATCAGGACGAAGTCTTTTTAAAATACTGAGTTTTGAATAGTCTTCACGAAAATCATGACCCCATTGAGATACGCAGTGAGCCTCATCGATTGCAAAAAGCGCGATATTTTTATTTTTGATCCAATTTTGAAAAGCTTCTTTTTGGACTCGCTCAGGAGAAAGATACAAAACAAATGCTCCCCCTACACGCATGCGCTTAAATACATCATGCTTTTCTTCTTCATCTTGTCCTGAGTGAAC
>JAYUEN010000067.1:0-2374 GCA_043739185.1 Bdellovibrionales bacterium | reverse complement strand
GGGAAGACTTTTTCTGAAAATACCTTCAGTGAAATCTATCGTCAGAAAAAACCTCATATTAATGCTCAAATTTTTGAACTTTTACGCACCCCAGTTTCACAAAGAAGGTCAGCGCGAATCTTAAAAGTTAATCGCAAGACGATCTTTCGAAAATTTCTTTTAAAGGGAAAGAAGGCTGAAAAAATTCTTCCAAATCTTAATTCCTTTCAGGACAAAATTAAACTTTTTCAATTTGTACATTTGAAAAAGAGTCGACAACAATACGGCCCAAGGCCACTCTTAATTGCTACTATTTTAAAAGGGAGCTTAAGTAAAGGTTTAGAGGTTTTGTAATAATGCTTGGATTTTTCATCCAAAAAAAATGATCGCCGCCAAATTTTTCGAGGTGAAAAATTTTCGTTGTAAAAACTGACCAAGCTTGCATGTCCTCTTCCGAAACGGCTGGGTCGAGCAATCCAAATGAAGCAAAAATAGGGAGCTCGAGAGGGGGTGACGGGACGTATTCATATGTTTCAAAAAGCTCCATGTCTGCTTTCATTATCGGAACAAACATTTCGCGAACTTCAGGGTCATTTAAATATTCTTGACCAGGACTTGATCCATAAATATCTGTCATTGCCTTCAAAAAAGCGTCGTCAGCCAATTGAAAAATTGGGGCATGAGTAGACTTTATATTTGGGGGAGAGCGGGAGGCAATACAAACAGCAAGAGGCAGTTTTCCATTCATCGAGGCAAGCATTCTAGCTAAATCATAAGCAATGATGCCGCCTAGGCTGTGCCCAAAAAATGCAAAGGGCCGATCCGGTGGCGATGAAATCAAGGTCTCAGCTAGAAATTTATTGAGTTCTGAAATGCGTCTTAGGGGCGTTTCGCTCAATCTGTCTGCGCGACCTGGAAGTTGAATGGCGCGAATTTCGGCAAGATCTGAAAACTCTTCTCCCCACAGCCTGTAGGCTTGCGCTGAGCCACCAGCTTGATGAAAGCAATATAAAATAAGAGGGGCTGAAGCATTCTCTTTGGGCCTCCATATCCATTTATTTAAATTTGCATTCAAGGCATAACTCCAAGGAATTTCGAGTACACAAGACTATTCAAAATATTTCGAACTTCCAGCATAAGCTTACTCAAATTAAAATGGAGTTTGTACTAAAATGATATGGTCTCCAGAAAGAATCTAAGTTCAATCCCTCGACCAACTGCTTTCAAGTCTTGAAAGGCCTCAAGTATTATATGAGGAGGCCGATAAATAATAACTAAGAGCAAAATTTAGAAGGACGATGTATGTCTGGAAAACACCAGTTCACCCCTCGCGTCAGAAAACTTCCATTTAAAATGGAGGAATGTCTCAGTTATTATCCAAATCAGGAAGCATTAATTCGAGACATATCGAATCTTCCTGGGGGAATGGCGACGGCTTTGACCAAGTTAGCGGCATCACTTTTTATCGAGTTTGGCGAGTCTCAGCTCACGTTTTTAGATAAGCATTTTGGAACCGAAATTTTGATGTCCGAAGACAATTCAAATTTCGTAAAACAAGAATGGGTACACAGCTCCTATCATCATATCCTAAATTCTTTTTTTGAACCTAGATATATGCATATTCTAGATGGAAAGCTTAAATTGAATTATTTATCCTATCCTTATCTGGCTTCGCGCGAGCTACTTCTAAATGAAATGATTAAACCGACTTCTCCGCAAGCGAAAGAAAATGCATTTAAGCAGCTCATTTTTGCAAATTCGGCATTTGAAGTTACTGTTGGCCTGCTCGATGCCTTTGCTAGTTTTGAAGTATTTATTGCGAACACGAATTTATTTATGGAGCATAGTCCCTTTTGGACTTATCTTTGGATGTATCATTCGACTGAAGAAATGGAGCATATACATATACCTTTGCGAAGATTTGAAGAAAAATATAAAGAATCGCTTTGTTCAAAAGAAAATTTAGCTGTGATAAACTCATGGGTGGATGCATTTCACAATTCAATAAATTGCCTTGCCCTACAGTTGAGTATCAATGGAAATTACAATCTCAAATTTGCGGATCTCTACAATAATCCTGAGCGAGTTAAATCAATTGAAAATAGAAAAATTGTCCAAGTTGGATTCGATATCGAAATGGTTGCTGATAAAAGAAGAGAATATATTGATTTGTGGGACAAGAAATATGAGCCAATGATGCGAAAAGCCGTTGAAAGTTGGATGGCAAAAAAGGTTCGAGCTGCAGCTTAATCTTGAGAGTGAGTTTTTAACCACGTCAATTAATCAGAAAATCAAGTCTTTGGTCTATTGCTGGGACCAGGCCGATTCAAGACAACTCCTTAAATTCTTTAACATTACTGGTCTCGATAGGACTCATGCCTTAAGCATTGAGGAG
>JAYUEN010000066.1:0-7191 GCA_043739185.1 Bdellovibrionales bacterium | reverse complement strand
TACATTTTTCGGATTATCTAGGCTTGGCCTACTATTCTTTAATGGCAAAGTCGGTGGGAACAGACTTCCAGAAAACTTTAATTTGCGTGACGCTTCATGGTCCCTCACATTGGGGAAAACTAGGGAATTTGGAGTTTTCTTCTTCGCCCGAAGATCTGTTGTATTTCTATCTCGAAAGAAAGAGCGTGGAACTCGCTGATGTTTTGATTTCGGCGACGCAATATTTTGCCAATTGGGCAGTCATGCAAAAATGGAAGTTGCCGAAAAAAACCTTTGTGCAGCCACTGCCTCTGACTATCGACACACCATTTAGCTATTTAGGCGATAGGAAGCGATTTAAGGAATTGGTATTTTTTGGTAGGCTCGAAACACGCAAAGGCATTATCGAGTTTTGTGATGCCCTGGACAAATTACCCGCTAACGCCCTTTCTGAATTAGGTATAACTGTGGTCTTTTTGGGTTCCCCTGGATCAGCCAAATGGTGTGATTCTCATGCTTATATTTCGGAGCGAGCTCGTAATTGGTCATTTGCTTGGAAAGTTATTTTAGATTTTAATCAAGAAAGAGCTTTGCATCATTTGGCCACCAGTCAGGCATTAGTAGTTCTGCCATCAAGAGATGAGTCAATGGGTTATACAGTTTTAGAATGCATAAAAATCGGAGCTCCATTCCTAGCTGCAGATATTGCTCCATTCAGAGAAATAATAAGAGCTCAGGATCATAAGAAAGTTTTATGTGAAGCTCGTTCAGACATTTTCTCTGCGCGAATACTTCAAGCTTTGAGGCACGGAGCCTTCACGGCAAGACCATCAGTAAATTTCGCTAAAAACCATTCTACTTGGGGTGAGTGGCATTCTAGTATTGAGATTAGCAGTGTACTCAAAAAAAGCGCTTTAAAAAAGCCCCCATTGGTTTCGGTTTGTTTAACTCACCGAAATAGACCGCAGTTTTTAGAACAAAGTTTGAGCTCTTTGATGTTTCAAGATTATCCGAATTTTGAAGTTATCATTATGGACGACGCAAGCGATACTAAAAGCTCCGAGATTTACTTGAAGTCTCTTGGTCGCCGTTTAAATCATCTTGGATGGAAACTCAATATTATGCCAAGCCCCGTGGGGCCTAGCGCTTTGCGAAACAAGGCAGCTAAGTTAGCGCGAGGAAAATACATTCTATTTATGGACGATGATAATATTGCTAAAACCTATGAAATTTCGACATTTGTAAAGGCTGCTCAAAGTTCAAGCTCAGATATACTCACATGTACCTATGATCGCTTCAGGGGATCAGAAATGCCTTGTGACAAGCCCATAAACCGAGTTCTACCGCTCGGCGATATTCAGAGCTTAAATTTGATGGTGAACCTCTTGGGCGATATGAACTTTTTTGTAAAAAGAAGTGCGTTTTTAGCTCTAGGCGGATTATCCCACCAAGAAAAAAATATCGGAGCTGAAGACGCAGAGTTTTTAGCCCGTGCGGCTTTAGCGGGGCTAAAGCTATCAGTAGTTCCGGATGCTTTGTTTTGGTATCGCCTGCATGATGCGAATTTTACCTTGCAAGTCGATGAAATGGGAACTCTTATCAAGAGGATCGATCCTTACCTAAAAATATTTGATAATCTAGATATGAAACAATTGATGAATTATTCAGTTGGAGTTTGGTATAAGTTTTTTCAAAGTCAGATTATTCAAAATAATCAGTTATTTCCGGAATTAGGCTATCGGATATATGATCCCGTTTCATTTTTTAAAAACAGGCGATTATTCTTTGTAGATAAAGATTCTTTTAAAAACAATTTGCTACTTGCGGGCCAGCTCAAAATCCAAAAAGACGCGGATCAGGTGCTAGTCTCTGGAAGTGGAGTCATGATTCCGATTGAATTAAAACTCGAAAGCCTTCAACAAATATATGTCCGATTGAATTGTACTAGCCTTGGCCTGGGTAAAGTTTGGCTTTCCTTAGGAACTAAAATGGGTAAGTCATTTGAAACACAAAAAAAAGATATCCATATCGGCCCAAACCAAGTATTCATTTTTGTAAATTTAATTACAGCTTCAGCCAATTTTGACTATTATACGGGCCTTCCCGTTTTCAATAGTCTCAAGCTGTATATTGAGCAATTGAATGGTTCTGTGATAGCTTTTCAAAGCCTACAAGTTTTTGGGTTAAGCTAGTGAAGTATTTGACTCTATTTTTTTAACTCTTCAATTAAATTGTCGAGCTCTTTATTTATCGCAGTTACAAATGCTATTCCTTTGGCTTCACCTGCGGACTGATTTGCAATTTCTATCTCACGATTTTTCTTCCAATAATTGCGACCAGTTGGTGTTTTAGCAAAGGCAATCAAATCGTCAATTTCCTTTTGCGTGAATACCTTCTGATAGATTGGAATAGCTGCATTTTTTAGATTGTTCCATTGATAAAAAGAATATACCTTATCCGTTATTGTTTTAAAGCCTTGCGTTTGAAATTTTTGCTGCTTCGGTGTAAGCTGCCGAAAACTTGATAAAGCCTTGGCTAATTTTTCATTGAGTTGCTTCAATGTTTGGTTTCGCCATACCTCAACACCTTGATTAACAACTGGACCCACGCCACTAAGATCAAGGTACTCCAATATCGATTTAGGCGATGCCAATTCGGTCGCATGAACTTCAATGTGGCAAGCGGTTAAAAAAAATAGAAAAACAGCAATATTAAAAGTCGGCTTAATCATGTCTTCCCCCTGGTCTTTGTTCACATGATATCACAAATCGAGAGGCCGACACAACATATTGCGGGGGCTATGGACGGACCTCAAAACTTAGACTTAATCTTTCGACCTACTTAAAAACAATTCTTTTTGGTGCGGCTTATTTTTCTCGAGGCGCTACTGTTGAATATTTTCGAGCGCATTCTTGACGGGGAATTTTTTGTCATTTTGTAAAGCAACCCACGTTGTGGCCGTGGTGCCCCTGAATGGACTTGACCTCCCAATCAGCACATTCGGGTAAATATTTAATTAGCTGAAGTAATTGAGAAGAGTTGCCTTTCTGCACCCGAACTCCCGAATTTTTCGTTGCCTATGCATATATTAATTAATCATTTTTTGATGCAAAAACTCTTTGTCCGTTTTGGACCCAATATGAAAAAGCAAACTGCCGCCGCATTCCAGTATACTGACCACCGGGAAGATCCGAATTGAAGCTAACCCATTGCCATGGCGGTTGCCGGTGGGCAAGCCAATTCGAAAGTGCAAGGGTATTAGGCTTAAGATATTAGTAAATTGACCATTCATCATATGTTGCTATTATCAGAAAATGGCTATTTGAAGTTCTACGTAGCAAGTGTTCTGACAGTGCTGACTCTATACCACATGGTGGCAGCTGGGGAACCAAATGTTGGAAATGACAGCGGAGCTCACGCAATTGCACACAGGAAAGCAAAAACTAGAATTAAGTAAATCAATCGAAATATTAGATTGTGGCTTATATTTAGACCGAATTGAACGGCCGAGTTCCACTGCACCAGGGAATCGGCCTATTTATTTTCTCACTATTTCCTATATTCTGGTGGAAACGAAAAGCAGCGATGCAAAAGAGTCGTTTCGGTTTGGGCAGTCAATTTTTAATGTCTTCGCTAATCCGAACGCTGACAACTATCAATGAAACATGTCGCCTTACCACGAAATCACCATGTTCCAGTTGAAGCTGTCACCATATGTATCAACTATTCTGATCACTTAAAGTATTGCTTAACTAATCGATTCTATTTAGACAGGTGGGTTATAGTAACTGTTGAGGATGATCTCGAAACCATAAGACTCTGCGAAACACATTCTATTGAATATCTGCTTTCGAAAAGAATTTTTGAGGCGGGGGCTGAATTTTCAAAAGGCAAAGCCATAAATGAGGGGATTGCACGACTTTCAAAAGCTGGATGGATTGTAGTTTTGGATAGTGATATAGTTCTGCCTTTTGATTTTCGTCATGTGGTTGATGCCGTTCAGCTTTCAAAGCAAAATCTAAGGTCAATATTTGGCCCCTGTGGAAGACGTCTTATTGCAATCTCCGAAAGCTACAGAAGTACGTCTAAGTATAGTTTACTTACACAAGCCCATAATTTTTATAAAAACAAATTTAAGGAAGTGAAACGTGACAAAAAATCTAACTTTCAACACTTAGAGCTAATGCGAAGAAAAATTGAAACGAAATTTTTTAAAGACTGGGAAGTCCAAACGCTCAAGCAGCAATGGAAGTTATTTTCCACTCGCCATTGGCACAAGCTATTATTTGCTTTCGAGGACATCGAATCAGATCATTTAGGTTACTTTCAAATGTTTCATTCACAGAATTTCAAATGGTACCCGGAGCTATCAAAAACATCAGCTGGTGATGACATAAAGTTTTCGAAATCTTTCCCCGCTCGATATAGGAAGTCTTTGTCAATGGACTGCGTGCACGTTGGGCCGCCAGGGCCGGGAGTCGTTAAACTTCTCGGAAATTTGGGCTATGTAGAAAAGCTCGATGAACACGTTCGCGGGAAGAAATCCTCGATTCGTATTCGGCCCTCAAAGTATCGATTGGAATCTCGCCAGATATTGACCGGAGCATTTTGGTCGGTTTGGGGACAACACATCTTGGATTGTGAACGCAAGATTATGAGCGCAAGAGGAACCTTTAGATTCTATTTCAGCTTTCAGAGCTCCGACAGTCCGATTTGGTTTTTTTCTTTAAACACAACAGAACCTGTCAGTTTATCGGACGAAAAACACTTATGCTTTGATCTCAAAGTGTCTAGAAGATGTAACCTTGAATTCGGCTATGGACGTCCCGAAAAAAACAAGTCCAGTTGGTTTCAGCTAAACTTAGAAAATATGCTGGCCAACGATTGGCAAACGATTCGTCTACCGCTCCAACCAAAAAATGAAATGAACAAAGGCTTCAACAGCATCGCAATACGAGGATCGAATCCGAATTGTAAATCGAAGATCTCAATTTCCGAACCGTATTTGGAAAAATAGTGCCCTGAAGCTTTTGTGGTTTCTATTTGAATTCGTCAGACTCAAGCTTATTTTGCCACATCTCCTTTATCTTCAAGTTATCTTGAACTCGAGAACTCCCCCAATAGTCGGTCGTCATAGGCTCGGTGTACATCTTTTGGGAGTTCCAATCTGTGTTGATATAAGCAATGACCCGCACGTCGTTTTTCTGAATCCAGTCAAAAAATCGATCAAACCAAATCTGAATTTCGTTTGCAGTCACACCAATAGTAGTAGAAAAGTTACCTCCGTAACGGTGTTTCCAAGTCAGGTCCTTAATGGAATATCCCTGGGGCGTTGCCTCCGCAATCATAAGAAACTTCTTTTTTGACTTTGCAAAAGCAGCAACTTGATCAATGGCTTCATTTGCAACACTGCAAGTACCGCCACGAAGCTCGCTATCGGATATCGCTCCTGGAGTAAAAAAGGAAACAGCAACGCCATCGACAAATTCATCACCTGGATACCATGCGGTGAATGGATAGTTTTTGTATGTCTTTACCCTACCAAAATGACATTGTGTTCCCGAATGCCAAACAAGAGCGATTTTGTTTCGCCCCCCAAGCGCATCGAGTCGATTGGCCAAACGCCTCCAGGCAGCAACAAAAGCTACGGGATCATATGCATTCCAAGGGCCATCAAATTCGTATCCAAATCGTAAAAACACCGGGCGGTTATAGCTCATCAAGATCTTCAATATTCGGTCGATATTTGCATCTAACTCACCTCGGTTGATAAGCTCAAGCATATTTTGGGCTCTGATAGCTACAACCAAAGCTGCGTTTGGATAGAGTTGTACTAATTTCTGAATATTATTGTTGCCAGAACCATTGAACTCATCGATTTCAAGACCATTTAGATAAAGGTCGATATAGGCAGATACACCACGAACGCTATTCTTATAGCCAAACACATTAACATAATCTGCAATGCTGTCGTTATCTTGACCTATTGCCAAAATGCGTCGATTCGGTGTTGGGTTGTGATCACTGGTAGACAATTCTTTAATCCTTACAGGCAAAAACAAGAAAAGAGCGACGATAAACAGGTGCATAGTCTTTTACATTCCCAATATCGACTGAAAACATTTGCATTGATCAACAGTAGCTGTCCGCGCTGCTTACATTGATAACTAACTTCCCTAGAATAAACTCTAAAATGCCACTATGGGTGAGTCAATCCACTCCGTCGTCCCAGTAGAACCGCTGATTCGGTTTTGAGTCGGCAAGAAAAAAGCAAAGACCTAAGGCCAGAGCAAAGTCTCCAGGCGCAAGGAGATCGAATCAAGATGCCCAAGGCCAGACGTCGTTCTTCGGTTGAAGCCAGGTCCCCCCGAGCGCGACGCCCATCATGGGCCAAACCCTCGCGCCAAATCCTGCTAATTGGGCGTCGGTCATCATAGCTCAGCGAGAGTACCAATGCCATTCATGAACGCGCCAGAATTTAGTCAGAGGTCAGAGTCCACTTAGAATCGCCTTTAATAGGATATGAGCGAAAACTCAAAGTCATTTTTAACTGAGGCTTACGAACAATACGCCTTTGTCCTTAAATTTTTGCAGGCCTTTTAGTAAGTGTGTAGTACTTCTCGCAAAGCGACTGAAAGAAAAACAGACGACTTGTGAAACTTGATCGGCTTCAACGTCGGCCATCAACCGATTGAGGGATGGTCGCGATTCCTTTGCTCCGGAGATGTTTTCGTCAGTGTAGATCTCAAACTCCGTGATGCCATTGTGCTCACAATAAATTTTCAGCGCTCTCACCTGTGATTCCAATCCTGTGGCCTGTTGGTCAGTGGAAACTCTCGCGTACAAACAAACCTTCTTTTTATTCGTGGTCATTTTATCTCCTCGTGATTAAAGTTAATTTAGTTCAGTTTTCAATTTGAATGAGCTTTAGTTGGGTATAACGGCACCTCCTTTGAGTTTTATTGGATTTGAATTGATGCTCGGGCCAATGAGGGCTTCCCCAAGTGGCAGTTCTCGACTCCCAAAGGAGTTTCGCCGTCGCTACATAGACCCAACGGTTCAAGGTATCGAGGTTTCCGGCAATGGCGGCAGCAATGACGACTCCGGTTGCAAATTTGTAACTGCTCAGGTTCCTACGCAAGAGTCGGCGCTTGATTGATTAGTGCTGCATGAATTGCTCCGAGAGTTGGGTGACCCTGCTTGCGGGCAGTG
>JAYUEN010000065.1:0-2381 GCA_043739185.1 Bdellovibrionales bacterium | reverse complement strand
GATGAGTCCAAAATTAATGCGACCGAGGCGTCCGAGGAGAAGGCGCGGAGGCCTACTTCCTGTAGGCCGCACAAGCCGACAACGAAGGCAACGAAGGTCCCATGAGTTTTGGACTCATCTATTCGTTTTCCCGCAATCGAACGTTGGCACATCATACCAACGTTGAGTTGGGGGAAAACGAAGTTTATTCAGCTATATATCTAAGTTTTAACTGAGTTTTCCCTTTAGGAACAAAAACAGTTTTAAAGCCCACATTGGCCGGCAATATTTCAGCCGCTTGACCATTGATTGAAGCTTTCCAGCCAGAAAAATAAGTATCGGCGACCACAAAATATCCCGCATTCACGACTTCAAGCTCATACTCCAATTGATTCGGAGTTCGCTTGAAGTTCAAAATCTTGCCAGCAGCAACTTTAAAGTTTTCAGTTGCCGCACCCTCTACAACCAAGAAATCCAAAACCTCAGTGACTGACTTTGCCTTTAATATTTCAAGGCTCTGATCTATCCCCGAACTCGCCAATATCTCTTTGGGAAAATACCCAATCCCGCCAACAATCGGGCAAAAATAAAAAACCGCGACTTGATCCTCGGCTGTTTTTTTACAATTGCCAGAATTATAAAACTGCGTGCCCTCGAGCCAATTTTGATTTTTAGAAAAGCTCAATAAGGAAACTCGATGAAGTAGCAGTACTTTTTCGAGGTCTGCTGGCAAGCCTTTAAATTTGTCATTTGGGCCAACAAAGCGATCGGCATGGCCGGGATTATTTCCAAACCAATCAAGAAAAATATTATTTAAAGCCGAAATTCTTTTCGGAAAAACTCCATATAAAACTCGCACATCTAAAATTTCAAAGATTTCAGAATAGTTTGGATACATTCTCCTATCAGGCGAAAAATGCCTGCGATCTTCTTCTTGCGATAATTTTTGAATAGGTGCAAAAATATTGCCCTGAGGAATCGGCCGAGGCGAAAAATCTACAGCTTTCGGAAACTTTCCGCCTAAATGTTTTAATACAACAATGCTTCTGTTTAAAACTGGATAAATACAAAAAATAAATCCTAATAACAAAAGTACACGGCGAAATCTAAACCGCGAACTTACTAAAAACAGCGAACTTGAAACCAAAATGAAAAATAGCGCCTGAATATGCGGATACAAATGTCTAGGAAAGCTAATCGCGCTGATGCCTTCAATACCGCAAACAAGGCTCGGATTACCAAAGGCCAACCAAATAAATAAAAAGCAATAAAATCCGAATAAGAAGCGTAAATCAGGCTTTTTTAACATTCCCCAAATACAAAGTGGCATGCCTAAAACCGAAAATACGGTGAATAATTCGCTATTTTTAAGATAACCAATATATCCAGCCGTCCATAGTTTTGAAAGACCCACACCTTCAGTGGCAATACAGCCCATAACATCACGATTTGTGGCAAACAGCGGGAAGTAATGTTTGAACTCTAATGCATATGGCAGGCAAATCGCGAAGAAACCAAGCGAGTATACGAATAAGACTAGCAAGCTTTTTCCCCGTGAGACATACCAAGTCGCAACTGCTAAAAAACCTAATACGCAGCAAAAAACAATTTGCGATTCGATAAAGGTCTGAGCACCAATCCACAAGCCAAAAACCAAAGCCAAAATCAAATGCTTTTTGCCCCAGTTCTTTTTTTGAATAAAAGCTAAAAATAAAGCCAAAACCCAAGGGGCAAGTAAATCCACATCTAAAAATACATGATCAATATATCTACTTGGATAAGGCAAAGTTGAGGATGCAATTCCAAGTAAAATCAAAAAGGGCCCTGTAACTCCAAGCTCCATCAAAACAAATAATATTCCCCAAACCCAAACGAAAATTCGCATAAAAATAAGCAAATCCCTGGCGCCATCACTTGGAAAGTGATTCAAAAAAGCCCGCGATGGAGCAACTGGCCTTGAGGTTCCATCTAAAAAAATCGGGTATCCAGAGCCAATATAGGGATTCCACAAAGGACGCTCTTGAGACAAATGCAGATTATAAAAGTATTGCGCAGGAATCTCTTGCCACGAGCTCGCTCCTGGGTCTTCTAAGACCAAATAGTGCTCATGTGGGCGCTCACACCTCCAGCTTGGCCCCTCAAAAATGCACTCGTCGTCTCGCGAAACTTCGGGCTGTGCGGACCTAGTCGACAGCGTGAACCAAGGTGTCAAGGCGGTGCCCATTGATAGTAAACAGGCCGCCAAAGCCCAAAGAAAAGAAGTTTTTAAATTTCTCATAAATTTGACTATCATGGGCAATAATTCCTGACAATGTTTTGATTTGAGGTGGACTAAAAACTTTTCTTCGTACAAAGTGAAAAAAATATGATCATTACAAAAGCACCCCTAAGAATCTCAATTG
>JAYUEN010000064.1:0-21441 GCA_043739185.1 Bdellovibrionales bacterium | reverse complement strand
ACATTTATTAGGTGGCAGAAAGCTGTAATGTACCTGCTTAGTTTTGGAGGCGCGGCGTATTGAACGCCGTGCGCCTCCAAAACTAAGCAGGTACATTTCGGGGAACTACATATTCTTTAAAATGGCGTTTGCTTCTTTAATCTTCTTTTTGTCACCATTTGAGTAAACAGCTTGAATGTCATTTTTGAAACCTTGGCGAAGCACATTCTGTTGTGCCGCGCTCAATGTTAGGGATGCATTCACAACTTGCGCAAGCAAGCTATTTCCCTTGGCTCCATAAATTCCGTCTCCGAACAGGCCCATTCTATAACCGCTATTTTCGCTCCACTCTTTGCTCAAATATCCCAGCAAATATTGCTTATACAAGCCAACACTTGAATCGTTGGCAGCAATTGCAGCCAATACATTATTGATGGTTACTGTGATTACAAGACTTGTGCTCACTCCACCTGCTGTCGCCATCACGGTCATTCCTTCGTTTAACGGAGGATTCTGAATCGTTGCAAGACGAGGAGATATTTGTGATTTCAGATTGTTCGAAAGTGCCCGGGCAACTACAATAGCATTCGCATCGCCTGCGCCTTTTACAACTTGTGAAGTCAAGACCGGGGCAACTGTCAAATTGCCGGCAATTTCACCCGCATTTGTAATTTGACTGACTACGACCGATACTCCTGATCCTGGGAGCCAACTCTTTCCTGAACTTTCAAAGATCGCGGCAGTTACTTTTTCGATTTCGGGATTTTGAGAGTAGGTTTGAATAGTATTTGAAAAAGAGTTTCCGAAATAAGTCGGATACTGCGCATCAAATGCAGCCTTTGCAGCATTAAAATACCCACTTTGGCAGCCGTCTACTACTCCATGTTGCTGATTCAAAATATTCATTACGATTTGGCCATTTTGCATACCTTGAATTTCAAAGTTCGCATCAATATTTCGAATATTTTGATCCCATAAGAAGTTTATTCTCAACAAATATGCATCACGGAAACTCATTACGAAGCGCTCTTGCAAATCTGGTGACAACGAAGCCAAATAATCTAAAGCGTAGGGTTTGTTTCGATCTTGAAGATTTTTATTTCTCCACATTTCAAGACCCCAATCTGCATTGCCGTATGATTTTAAGAAATTCGCTCTTCTAAAATTATCAGCCAAAATAGCAGAGTAGTAATCATTTACAGAAAATCCTGTGAAGAAATCTTCGAGGTTATTTGCAATATTGCGATCAAAAGATTCGCCCTGCTCAAAGCCTGCATAGCTATAACCAAACAACATTTTCTTAATTGACTCTATGCCATTTTGTTTGTCGATTGCCTGTGCAAGAGTCTCTGGCACCGGACACTCCGGTGAATATTGTTGCGCCGGAATCGCAGGATCAACAATTGCGCTTTTATTCACCGGAAAAGGATTTCCGCCGGCATCTTTGCGATCAATTGCCGAATCAAATCTTGAAATCGCGAAACGTCGTCCGTCGCTTGTACCAATGTCATCGGCACGTCTCAAGCCTGCAGGTCCGCCTTTTGACTGGCCAAAACGATCGCCAGAAACTTGACCCTTTTGAAAGTCTCGGGTTTGGGTTTCGTCATCGCCTGCGTCTCTCTTATATTGTTTGATTCCGTTGTTGAGTCCAATTACATAACTAAACATTTTATTTTCAAGCTGGCCGTAATAATTGTAAACACGCTTGGCCATGTGATCACCTTGTCTGCGACCATAATCTTCAACCTGTGCTGCTGATGGAGCTGCTGGTGCTTGTGGCGCAGGCTGAGGCGCTACGACGACATGGTTTATCGGAGCTGGTGGGTAATTTGGATGTGCAACAACAGGTGCGGGGCAATTCACAGCATTCGGCACTCCCGCAACCGAAATGTCTTTTGTCCATCGGCCGTTAAAAGAGTTCGCAAACATATTCTCTTGGCATGGAACCAAAAAATCAAACTTATGCGTTTGGCTTGATAGGTTTTGATTTCCATTCACAAGTCTCTTCCACGAAGTTTGAATGCTTAGAATTCTTCCTGGAACCAAACTACTTCTCTTTAAAGTCATTGATATTGGCTCGTTTGCACACTTGGTTGAATCCGTAGAAATATCCCAAGAAGTTCGACCATTATCAGAAACATAAAAATCCTGCGCCGAATTTCCTGTCGAGTTCACTTCAATCGAAAAGGTGTTTGAATCACATAATGTCTGTCCAGACAAAATCAAATTTCCGCTAGCATCTATCCTCAAATTAACTTGTGCATTGTGGTCAACTTGCGGAATGACTGCTACGGCTGGAGCCGGTGGAGCTGCCGGACGCTGCACTTGTGGCACTGGCGCCAGAGGTGCCGCTGGTGGATAATGCGCGGGAGGCTGTTGTGGCAACTGTGCCTGTTGGTGCTGTTGTTGTCTCTGAGAGTCTAGAGTCTGTTGTGCCGTCGGATAAGCCGCAAAGGCCCCCTGACTTACTAAAGATAAAATGCATATCAAGTGAAAAGTAGGTTTCATAAAGTTCTCCTTATTATTATGAAGAACTACAAAGCAGTAAAAGTGCCATTTATTTCGATTCGGGGAACTTTGTATCACTTACACGTGAATTATTTTGAAGGGAGTGACATTTTTTGTAAAACACTTACGCCTTGAATTGGAATTTCAAACTTCTCCGAGGCTCCCCTTCTCTATTGTTGGTCTGGTTATATCTGTAAATTTTAAATCAGTTTTCGTGGCGGCAGCAGTTGTCAACTGCTTAGCAGTTTCGGTCTCAGTATGGGACGCAGACTCTGATTCTGAACCTGTTGCATTTACCCGAATTCTGAATGCCAGACTCTGAAATTCTCAACATTTTAAAGGCTGCCTTGAAATCAAGGCGCAAGGCGATTTTTTATCCAATTTGAATTTATTTTTTCAAACAAAAAGCGCTCATGGACACGAAACTCTCGCCCCTCCCAAAACTCGATCTTTTCTGGATTGAGCACAAAACCTCCCCAGTAGGGAGGCCGGTCGACAGTCTTGCCATCAAATTTTTTTTCATATTCTTTGATGAATTCCTCAAGTGCCTCTCGACTTTTTACTTTTTGACTTTGAGGTGAGGCCCATGCACCTATTTGGCTGCCGCGTGCGCGCGAGTGAAAGTACTCTGTCGACTCTTTTTCACTTAATTTTTCAATGCTTCCGAATACGCGAATCTGGCGTTGAAAACTCTGAGCGGACCAAAAGAAAACCAAACTAGCTATTGGATTCTCAATTAAATCATGAGCCTTTGGGCTTTGGTAATTTGTGAAAAACCTAAAAGCTTCGCCCCGCAAACCCTTGAACAAAACGATTCGGGCAGAAGGCACGCCTAATTTCGATGCGGTCGCAAGTGTCATTGCAGTTGGTTCACTACAACCAGCGGATACAGCTTGCTGTAACCATTTCTCAAAAGCTGCAATTGGAGCATTCGGCAATTTAAGTTCGCTCATTTTAATTAAAACCTTTTCGTTTAGTGCAATTGATTTCCGGGAGCCATTCCTTGAGTGATTTCTTCAAGCTCTTCCTGGGTTGCTTGACGAACGGACAAAATATTGAGCTCAAAAATCAGTTCTTGGCCTGCTAGCGGATGATTTCCGTCGAGGGTGATCAAATTATCTTCGATGCTTATGATACGAACAACAACCGGCTGACCGCTGGGCCCAATTGTATCGAATTTCATGCCAATCTTAAGATCTAGATTGGCCGCGAACTGACTTCTCGGCACCTGGCTCACCAATTCATTTTGATAAATTCCATATGCCTGATCAGGAGTAATTTTTAGACTGGTTGAAAATCCGCTTACCTGTCCTTCAATCGCTAACTCCACTGCAGGCAAAAGTTGACCATAGCCTTGAAGAAAAATTAGCGGGTCCGTAGCTGTTCTCTCCTCTATCGTCTTATATTGCGAATTGCATAGCTTATAAGTGAGAGTAACGTAGCTATTTTTTTGAATATGCAGTTTTCCGGGTTTGATCATCATCTCTTCTTTATCAAGCGTTTTGGCCATTTTACCTTCTTATCGGCCTTCTTGATGCGTTGTAAAAAATCTTCACGATCAATGTACTTGCCTCCGAAGTTTTTGACAAGTGGAGTAACCATTTGTGTGTCGATCCACGTTAGGGACAAGGTTTTGAGAAACTCGACCAACTTAATCAAACAATATTTACTCGCATTGTCTTCAATGAAAAACATACTTTCACCGCTAAATACGCCGCCGATGAAAACCCCATATAAGCCACCCACTAAGCTTTCATTTTGCCAACACTCTACACTGTGACTGTATCCCAATTCGTGTAACTTCAAATAAGCGCTCAACATATCTTGGGTGATCCAAGTCCCTTTTTCATGTGATCTTTTAATACTTTGGCAGCTTGAAATAACCTGCTCAAAAGCGCGATCAATACTCACTTCAAATGGCGCCGCATTCAAATCCTTTTGCAACCTCTTTGAAATGTGAAACTCACTAAAATCAATAATTCCTCTTTGTGGCGGTGAAAACCAAAGTAGTGGATAGTTTTCTTGAGGCCAAGGAAAAACTCCAATAGAATACGCCTCGAGCAAAGTCTCAGCGTCTAGCTCGCCACCCCAACAAAGTAGCCCATCTTCTCTCGCCAATTTTGGATCTGGAAATTTCAAGGAGACTTCCTCCTCAAACACAAATCACAAATTTCGCAAATTTCGCCAAGATCATAAGAAAAATATTTTTTGATTTGCTGGATTCGGCAGCCCATCGGAAGCTGTGCAAACTGCAGAATTTCGAGCAATTTTTGATTTTGATTCTTAAGAAAACTCTCATGAGTTTCCGCAGCTAAAAACTCAGCCGGAGGTGCTGACAAAATGTTGAGCTCCCTTGTATTTACACTTGAAATACACTCCCACCTCTCGAGCTGATTCAAAGCCGTCTCAACCCGAAAATCACGCCGGTTATAAAAATTAAGCTGCGTCCGAAGATAATCCAAACCCTCAGCTTTGACTCTCGCTAGGTTTCGCTGAAGCAAATTGAAAAGCGCTTGAATAAAGCCCGGATCAGGATGGGCCCATTTTACGAAATCCATTTGAATACTTAAATCTTCTTGATCAAAGAGCAGATAACAATTTGAAATATTGCCATCACGACCTGCGCGCCCTATTTCCTGATAATAGGCTTCAAGTGATCCGGGGATCTCTGCGTGAAAAATACTTCGTATGTTTTCCTTGTCAATCCCCAATCCAAAAGCTGGCGTGGCCAATATCAATTCGCTTCCCAAGTTTTCCGGTGCCGATTTTAAGAAAATATTTTGTGTGCGAGAGCGCTCTCTCGCCGACATTTGCCCATGGTAAGTTAAGTGCGGAATATTAAGTTTCGACAGCTGTTCAGAAAATTTCTCTAGACTATCAATCAAAGAAAAATAAACAATGGTGGGCCCGGGCGACAAATGTTTGAATGCCACAAACGCCTGGACTTTTTGATCCAGTCCATACAGGTCAATAACTGAAATCGCAAGATTCTTACGCTCAAGGCCCGCATCGTGAACCGCTAAACCATTGCCTTCTTCAAGATGCAATTGAGCTATAATGTCCTTTTGCACAGCGGGGGTCGCAGTGGCTGTAAGCGCTATCGTGAGAGGGTTTCCCAGTTGTTTACGAATCTCCCCCAATCGCGAATAGTCGGGCCTGAAATCATGTCCCCAACTCGAAATACAATGCGCTTCATCGATTGCAAAGAGCGCCACTTCATTCTGAGCAAGGGCTTCACAAAACTCAGAATTTCGAAATCGTTCGGGCGTGATATAAATTATTTCATATTCACGGCGTGCTAGCTTTTTATAACGTGATTTTTTTTCTCCAGCTTCGAGAGAAGAGTTTATAAAACAAACACGAAACTTTTTTTGAATCAACGCATCAACTTGATCTTTCATGAGCGCAATTAATGGTGAAACCACAACTGTTAGGCCGCCCAAGTCTGAAAAAACTCTGGCTGGCAATTGATAACACAAGCTCTTCCCCATCCCGGTAGGCATGAGCAACAAAATATTTTTTTGCAGTAGCAAATCTTCAATGACAGGCTCTTGCAGTCCCCTGAATTGCGCGTGCCCAAACACCTCGGCTAAACACAAACGTGCTTTTTCAAGGCTCAATCCCGAGTATTTCTTTTCAGATTGCATTGCTAAATCTTAACAGGTCGCACTTCGACACTCAAATCATTGCTCACGATCAATACATGATTGGTAGGAATCTGATTCCAATCCTCAACATTATTGGTGAGTTTTTCAGAAACAATGAGCACCGAGTGATCGTGCTTGGAAATCGAATTTTCGAGATGACATACGCCTTTTTTACAATGGTATTTGCCACCGGCCGAATAATAAAGCGTCGGCGCCTTTTCTCGTTTATTTGAAACATAGCGAATGGCTACAATATGATCACCATCAGTAATGCAAACATTGATATAAGAAGTTTCGCGAATTTTATTGGCCTTTTTAATTTTTTCAATTTGTTTGATTGTTGCAATCAAAATCTCCGCCATATTTTCGCTCGAGGTACGAGTGTATTTTTTCTTCTTAAGATTTTCTAAAAAAAGTGCAAATAAGTGCTCCGAATCCGTTTGGCCTCGAATCCATTCGTAAACTTCATCTGAGAGCAGACGGCGAACAAATCTCTTTATATGGTGAAATCCGCCGACACTTCCATTGTGCATAAACATTATATTTTTAAAATGAAATGGATGGCAGTTCGATTCCGATACATCACCCATACTTGCGGCCCTGACGTGTGCAAAGATACATGGGCTCACAATTTTTTTCGCAATTGAGCGCAAGTTTCGATCATTCCAGGCCGGCCGAACACTCACAAATAGTCCAGGATCCGTATCGAGGCGCTTATCATACCACCCAATTCCAAAGCCATCCCCATTGAGCGGCTCTTCAGATTCATGGGCCATCGCACTTTGTTTGATGAGTGAATTCTTGGGTTTATACAATAACTCATCCATTAAAAGCGGCTGCCCCTTATAAGCTAAAAATCGACACATAATCCCACCTTTTTCAGAGAGTTGCGCAGTTCTACAACAGGGTATCAAGCTTCTTCGCTTCCGAATAAGGCTGTACTTGATTTCGAAAAAAATTAGACAAAGGGAGGGCTCTAATTCAAGTCCGTAGGGGGCACCGCCCGCGCCACAGGTTTCCCGAGCTAAACGACCAAATTTATTCTGGTCTGAGCTTTCATCAGGGCTTGACGGAGCACCAACTTTTACTTAGAACAAGAGCCTTACTTTAACCACTAATTATTAGCGCTTTTCGGAAAGGTATTTCATGGCATCGACAGAATGGGATTTACAAAGGGCACGCAACATCGGAATTTCGGCTCACATCGACTCAGGTAAGACGACTCTTACTGAGCGCATTCTCTTTTACACTGGCCGGATTCATGCGATTCATGAAGTGCGCGGAAAAGACGGCGTCGGCGCTAAGATGGACTCCATGGAGCTTGAACGTGAAAAAGGGATCACAATTAAGTCAGCAGCAACCAACGTTTTCTGGAAAGATATTATTATTAATATCATCGATACTCCCGGCCACGTAGATTTCACCATCGAAGTTGAGAGGTCCCTTCGCGTTTTAGATGGAGCCATTCTCGTACTTTGCGGAGTTTCGGGCGTTCAATCACAGTCGATCACTGTGGACAGACAAATGCGCAGATATCATGTTCCCCGCGTTGCATTTATTAACAAATTAGATCGTTCTGGCGCGAATCCATTTCGCGTCCTCGGCGCTTTAAGAGAAAAACTTCGTCACAATGCTGTGATGATGCAAATTCCAATTGGTCTCGAAGATCAAATTAAAGGCGTGATCGATCTCGTTAAAATGAAAGCTTATTATAACGAAGGTGAAGACGGCGAAAATGTTATCGAAAAGGACATCCCTGCCGAATTTATGGATCAAGCAAAAGAGTATCGTCATGAGCTCATCGGCAAAGCGGCTGACTTCGACGATATCGTTGGTGAAAAATTCTTGAATGAAGAAGAACCAACTGAAGCGGAACTAAAAGAAGCCGTTCGCAAAGGTTGTCTGACTCTTCAACTCACTCCCGTATTTTGCGGATCGGCATATAAAAATCGTGGCGTTCAAAAGCTATTAGATGGTGTTGCTGATTATCTTCCAAATCCAACTCAAGTAACAAACGAAGCTTTGAATCTAGATAAAGAAGAAGAAAAAGTGCCAATACAAGTCGATGCAAAAGCACCCTTCGTCGGCTACGCGTTTAAGCTCGAAGACGGCCGTTACGGTCAGCTGACTTATATGCGCATCTATCAGGGAACTTTGAAGAAAGGTGATTTCATCACAAACGTTGGCAACCAGCGAAAAGTAAAAGTTCCACGCCTGGTAAAAATGCACTCTGAAGAAATGACTGATATCGAACAAGCATCTGCTGGTGATATTATCGCTCTCTTTGGAGTCGATTGTTCTTCTGGTGATACTTTCACAGATGGACAACTCAACTACGCAATGACTTCAATGCACGTTCCTGATGCCGTAATCTCTCTTGCGGTTGCTCCAAAATTAAAAGAGGGCGCAGCAAACTTTTCTAAAGCACTTCAAAAATTTAGAAAAGAAGATCCTACTTTCCGTGTTCATCGTGATGAGGAGTCCAGCGAAACAATTATTTCCGGAATGGGCGAGTTGCATCTTGAAGTTTATATTGAGCGCATGAAGCGTGAATTTGCTTGCGAAGTAATCGCTGGTAAGCCACAGGTTGCCTACCGTGAAACGATTGGGGCTGCAGCTGATTACGACTATACTCACAAAAAGCAAACGGGTGGATCAGGTCAATTTGCGAAGGTGGTCGGACGTATTGAACCGCTACCAGTTGATGGCGATCATACTTATCTTTTCGAAAACAAAGTCGTCGGCGGAAGAATTCCTCGTGAATTTATTCCTGCAGTTGATAAGGGCTTCAAAGAGCAAATGGCAAAGGGTACTCTGATTGGATTCCCAATTGTTGGCGTCAAGTGCGTTCTAACAGACGGCTCTTATCATGATGTCGATTCATCTGAAATGGCATTTAGAATTTGTGCGATGGCCGCGATGAGACAGGCTTATGAAAAGGCAAGTCCAACCGCACTTGAGCCCATCATGAAGCTCGAGACCACCGCTCCAGAAGAATTTCAGGGCTCTGTAATGGGTCAAATCAATCAACGCCGCGGAATTATCATGGGAACTTCAACCATCGAAGGAACCGTAACCGTTACTGCTGAAGTTCCTTTGACTGAAATGTTCGGTTACTCAACCGATCTGCGAAGTGCGACTCAAGGTAAGGGCGAATTCACAATGGAATTTGCGAAATACGCAGCCATGCCAAAAGGGATTCAAGATGAACTCCACAAAAAGTATCTTGAAAAACGAGCGGCTGAGCAAAAGTGATCTTATCTGATATTACATTAAGAGAAATGTTATCTAAGCAGACTCTGGTGGTTGAACCAACAACCCCAGAGTCCATTCAACCGGCTTCGATTGATTGTCGCCTCGGTACGCATTTTCTGTTAATTGAAGATTTCAATATGAATCTTATTTCAATGGATTCAGAAATTAAGTATCGCGAGTACGAAGGCGAAACTATAACTCTTCCTCCGCATTCTTTTTTGCTCGCGACCACAATGGAATACGTGAAACTACCAAATGATCTAACCGCTTTTGTAGAGGGCCGGAGCTCAATTGGTCGCATGGGATTGTTTATTCAAAACGCTGGCTGGGTCGATCCCGGCTTTGAGGGCCGAATCACGCTAGAGCTTTACAATGCCAACTCTTTGCCAATTCAATTGCAAGCCGGCCGCCGAATTTGCCAACTTGTCTTCTGCAAAATGGATCAAGCAACTCTCAATCCATATCGTGGCAAATACCAAGGGCAAAAAAAATCAGTTGGCAGCAGAATTTTTCAGGATACCTGAATGTACCTGCTTAGTTTTGGAGGCGCACGGCATTTAATACGCCGCGCCTCCAAAACTAAGCAGGTACATTTTGGCTATTTCTTCGACATCTTTGACAATAGCCTTAATATTTCAAGATAGAGCCAAATGAGTGTAAGCAGTACTCCAAAGGCACAATACCACTCCATAAATTTAGGGGCACGACGGGTTTCGCCATCTTCAATGACTGCAAAATCTATTATGAAGTTGAGAGCCGCCACACCTACAACAACAAGGGAAAATAGGATCCCTATGGTGCCGCCTTGATTAATCATTGCAACAGGATGTCCAAACATTCCCATTACCAAATTCACTAAATAAGTAACCAAAATTGCGAGCATCGCAACGGCTAAGCCTTTTTGAAATCTCGGTGTCGCTTGCAATATTTTCATATGGTAGAGAACAATCATTAATCCTAAACATGAAAACGTTGAGATCATCGCGTTCATGGCTATGCCTGGTCGCACATATTCATAATTGGCTGAAATGGCACCCAGCGCGAAGCCTTCAACCAAAGCGTAAATCGGCGCAAGCGTTGGAGCCAAATCCTTTTTAAAAATAATTACAAATCCTAAAATCAAATTAAGGATAATAGAGGTAATCATTAAATTTAAGCCCAATTGAGTGCCGGCCAAATTCCAGCTGACGACTGATGTCGCAAGCATGAGTAAAAATAAAATGCCAGTCTTATTGATTGTACCAGATACGGTCATCGTTCCGACATCTGCGTAATCAGTAGTCGATTCTATTTTGTTGAAAATCTTTTCATTGAATGCTGGGCTACTCATTTGAATCCTCCTTGTTGAAAACACGCCTATATTAAATCAATATTGAGGCCAGATCAACCCGACTTTAGGAGGGCTTCAGTTGGTAATTTCTATCTTGAGAATGCTTGCGCGCCCCAATAGATTGCGTTTGGCCCAAGTTGCTCCTCGATGCGGAGCAATTGGTTATACTTGGCGATTCTCTCACTCCGACACAAACTACCGGTTTTGATTTGGTGACAACCTAAAGCCACCGCCAGATCAGCAATCATTGAATCTTCAGTTTCGCCACTTCGATGCGACATTATGGTTTTATAACCTGCGCGCTGAGCAAGACTTACCGCCTCACAGGTTTCAGTCAATGTCCCAATTTGATTTACCTTTACCAGCAAAGCGTTCGCAGCTTTTTCTTTAATTCCACGAGCCACGCGTTTTGGATTTGTCACAAACAAATCATCCCCAACAATTTGCGTCTTTGACCCCATTTGAGAGGTTTGTTTGATCCATGCTGCCCAGTCATCTTCAGATAATCCATCTTCAATGCTCACAATCGGATATTTTTTTGTCCAATTTTCATAAATTTTTATTAGATCGGCACTTGAAATTTTCTTACCTTCCCATTGATATTTACCATCTTTGAAAAGTTCTGTGGCCGCGACATCCAAGGCCAAAAATACATTCTTTCCGGGTTTATAGCCAGCGCCCTCAACGGCCTCTAAAATCAATTCAACAGCTTCAACATTTGATTTTAACTTTGGAGCAAATCCGCCTTCATCTCCGACGCCAGTGGCAAGGCCCTTTTTATTTAGTATTTTTTTAAGCGCGTGAAATATTTCACTACCCGCCCGAAGCGATTCTGAAAAACTATCACCACAAATAGGGACAATCATAAATTCTTGAATGTCGAGGCCGTTATCAGCATGAGCGCCGCCATTGACAACATTCATTAAAGGTACCGGCAGTCGACATGCTTGCGTTCCGCCCACATAACGAAAAAGCGGAAGTCCTGCTACTTGCGCCGCGGCCTTTGCACATGCTAGCGAAACCCCTAGAATGGCGTTGGCCCCGAGTTTAGACTTATTTTCAGTACCATCTAATTCGATCAGATGATTGTCGATGGCCGTTTGATCGCTCGCATTGGCACCCTCAAGTGATTCTGCAATCACTTCGTTTACGATGCGAACCGCCTTCAAGACACCTTTTCCAGAAAATCTCTTTTTATCTTCATCTCGAAGCTCGTTAGCTTCGTGTGCACCCGTCGAAGCTCCGCTCGGTACGGCGGCTCGGCCAATCGAGCCACTTTGCAACATGACATCTACTTCGATTGTTGGATTTCCTCGGCTGTCTAAAATTTCGCGAGCTTGGATACCGGTGATGGCTGACATAGGTGCTCCCTTTTTTACAAAGTTCCCTTCAAATGGTCCAATGGGTTTGATCGGGTGTGTTTTTATTTTGATGATCTTTTTCAAATGTTGGTACATTCGACTTTTTAATTGCCATATTTAGATCCTGCAGCTTTTCGATGACTTCTTTAAAGTGAATCAGGGAAGAGGTTTGCACCATTTCCCAATCGACTCTTCTCATCGCCTCTCTTACTTGAGGAGTTGCGCGATTTTGCGCTACAAGCATCGTAACCAACTGCTGACTTCTCGTCATATAATCTGCAAGACGATAAAGTTTCTGCAGACTTTCTTGGAGCTTCATTTCAGAAGACTCCGTCATTAAGGACTGGGGCACCACTAATTCTTGTTCAAAAAACTCAGCCTTCGGCGCCCTTACAACTTCTAATTTTTTATCTGTCAACAGAGGGCCATTTGCTTCCTCTAAAGTCGATTCTACTTCGGCAGAATGGTTTTGCCGAAGTAGTTTTACTTCTTCGTTTTTCGATTGTAGCGAAATTTGCAATTCTTCAATTTGCTTTTGAGACTGCTCAAGATCACGTAAAATATTTTGCACTAAATTTGGATGCAGAGCCTTTTCACTTTGAATTTCCTCAAGTAAATTGGCTTGCCGAGTACACCACTCAATATTCAAATGACTATCTTCCCATGCGACGTGGGCAAGGGATTGTCCCAGGTAGCTTGGCAAAGATTCAATCGCTGCCTTTAAATACTCCACGACTCGCGGAAATTCGTGGGCTGCAATCGGCAAATCAAGAACCACAGAGTTCTCACTATGTTTTACGTTTGCGACCGGAGGCGGAGGAGAAATAAAATAAGACAAAAATCTTTGAGGCTGCAAAAAAACATCCTGTGGGCTTTGCAACATTCTGAGAACACTATCCAATACACCCCAGGCTCGCAGTTCCTTTGAACCATGGCCAATCAAACTAAGTAGGCTTAAGTCTTCGTTTGAACTTTTATAATGATTGGCGATGTGTTCTAAAAAATCTTCCATTTGTTTTGACTTAAGCCAACATGATGGATCGCGCAGAAACTCAATAGGCGGCAGCTCAAACTTTTCATTTAAAGTTTGTTCAAGACGATCCAAATCTTCGCTTTGACGCTCAAGATGGAGCAGGACAGCATGTGAGATTTTACAACTGAATAACACAGCTCTTTTTAGCGAAGCTCAAGAGGCTTGGGAAGCAAAAAACTTCGATCGTGGAAACTCTATTTGATTGTCTTCGATCTCAGGCATAAATGAAGGAATTTCACCGCTTGGCTCAATATGACCGCCCAATTTGCCATCCCGCGTCCTAACCAAATGGCCCATTTTATAGATCGGCTTAACTATATAGTTCAAATCCTTATCCAATCCCCGAACCTCAGAAATGGTCATAATTCGACGTGAGCCGTCCGACAATCGCGAAATTTGAATTACTAATTCAATCGCGCTAGCGACTGAATAGTGCAAAGCTTTTTCTGAAACCTTTCCCTCGCCACCAAGAGCTAAAGATTCAAGTCTGACCAAAGCATCTTCAGGAGTATTGGCGTGAATGGTTCCGAGACAACCTTTATGCCCAGTATTCATGGCTTGAATTAGTTCCATACCTTCGGAGCCCCGCACTTCGCCAACAATAATTCGATCCGGACGGAGCCTGAGACTACTCTTTAGTAAATCACGCATATTTACTTCGCCTTTGCCTTGAGCATCTGCAGTTCTCGTTTCGAAAAATACACAGTGTTCGTAATCGATTGAAAGTTCACTCGCATCTTCAATGACGATGATTCTTTGACCACGAGGAATACAGCTGCAAAGCAAACCTAACAATGTTGTTTTACCTGAACCAGTACCACCGCTTACTAAAATATTTTTTCCTAAAAACATACAAATTTGCAAAAAAGCAGCAGCGTCTGGTGTGATCGCTCCAAGCTGCACATAGTCCTTAAAAGAAATCTTACTTTGGGTGAATTTGCGAATACTCACCACCGGTCCATTGGTTCTCGCCATAGGAGGAATCACGGCATGAATTCTAGATTTATCAGGCAATCTGGCATCAAGCCTTGGTTCGTCAGGACCAATTCGACGTTCAACTGTTTGAGCAATTGAGTTGAGTGCTACCAATAATTCATCCGCACTCGGGAACTGTGCCGTAGTTTTTTCAAGCTTTCCTTTGCGCTCTACAAAAATTTGATCAAAGCCATTTATGAGGATTTCAGTAACCGTGGGATCTTCAAGCAAATGCAATACAGGACGCAGATTCTGGCGAACCGTATCCTGAAAAACCTGCATTTTGCTTTTATCGCTCATTTTGAATCCTCTTGGGATGCGGTTGCGGGCACGCGAATATTTTGAGCTCCCGGATTGGCAAATACTATCAACCGACCTGCATTTGAAGTTTCTGGACACTCAAATGAATAGATACCTTCTTTTTTTGGCTCAATATAAAAGCTTTTGATTTTACCGTAATAAGTCGCGTGATGCTCACCAAAACTATCAAGTACAAAGCTCACATTTTTTTCTTTGTCATTGACGTTTACGATATGAATTTTATATTTACTTCCTTGGCGTATGCGAAGTGTATTTGGAATGAAGCCTTTGTCTGTATTCAGCACTACGATTTCTTGAAGTGGGTCGCCGCCTTGAAAAACCACATCCATAAGACTTTTTCCTTCAGGCGCTGAAGCAGAGGCGGGCTTTCTCATTTCTTGCATATCTTTTGCTTGCACGGCTTTTTGTCTTCGAGAGAGATCGACTGACCATTCAGCAAAAGCCAAATTGGCGTGGGTTAAAACAACAGCGAAAACCACTGATGTCGTCGCCGCTTTCAGAAAGAGTTTCGTTAAACTTTTCATAAATTTCCCTTTCAAATCCATCTTAAATCACCTTCAGATATCCTTATTGCAATGAAGTTCGCGTTTGAAATTCTGCAAATTCGCGGGCGACTTCAATTGCTAAAAATTCTAAAATTTTCTCTTCAAATTTGCCCAATTCATAAACCATTTTTTCGGGATCATGCTGAAACTTATTGACCACCAAAACCGCTTGATCAAGCCGAATGCGATAGGTTGGAATCTCATCAAATGCTTGGCACCAATCCTTTTTTAAAACCGGATCAATGACGCCCATATTGTAGAGTGCATCAAATACTTTTTGTAAATTTCCTTGTAGATGCATCCATGCCTCCCGGTTGAAACTTTTCAAAGTGAAATCACTTCAAGAGTCTCATCGGTAGACACTTTAAAAGACTGAACTGGACTTTGGACTCAATACGAGGCCAATGTTAGGGCGTATTCTCAACACGCATTAAGGCAAATCAAAAAGTAAGAAATGTGAGTTTAGTAAGGCCGCCATATGAAACATAGCTTCCGCTTCGATTGCGGCCCCATCGCCGGATTTCAATTGCTTATCTCCGATTTGAATTTCACCAGCAATTAGCTGTAGCCAGGCACTTTTCCCAACATTCAATTTAAATTGAAGCTCTTTGTTTTGTTTGAGCTTTGAGGCGTAAAGCTCGGCATTTAGATTCATACGTAAGGATCCATTTCGACCATCCTTTGATACAACCAAGACCAAATCATTTGCCTTCAATTGCTCCTCAAAAGATTTTTGGCCATAAGCAGGCTTGATATTGAGTTCTTTTGGTTCAATCCAAATTTGTAAAAGGTGGGTCTCCTCATTATCAAGATGGTTGTATTCAGAATGCCTTACTCCCGTGCCTGCGCTCATGGTTTGAACTTCACCCGGTCGTATAATGGCGGTATTTCCCATTGAGTCTTTATGCTCAAGTGCCCCTTTGATAATGTAGGTAATGATCTCCATATCATGATGTGGGTGTACGCCAAATCCATTCCCCGCCGAAATGCGATCCTCATTTATAACCCGTAACAGGCTGAAGCCCATATTTTTCGGATCGTAGTAATTGGCAAATGAAAAACTATGTTTTGCTTTAAGCCAACCATGATCGGCTTGTCCCCGTTCATTGCTTTTTCGAATATTAATCACAAAAACTCCTTTTATATTTGCACAATCAAGTGAGCCCCGAATCAAAATCAATTCTTCTTATTTTTTGTTTGCTTTGCGCCCACTAAGTTCTGTTATTATCATATTTGAAAATAAAGTCAGCCATCTTAGAGCGAAAGTGAACTATGCAAATAGGAATTCCAGCAGAAATGACGGCAGGAGAAACCCGAATTGCGGTTTCTCCCGAAAATGTTAAAAAATTCAAGCAAAAAGGTTTTGAGGTGCTCATTGAAAAAGATGCAGGCGCCAAATCTTTTTTCAATGATGCAGATTATAGCAAAATGGGAGCACAGATTGTTGAGCGAGACCAAGCTTGGTCTGCTGAAGTAGTGATCAAAGTGAACCCACCTACTCCAGAAGAAATGGCAAAGCTCAAAGCCGGTTCATATTTGATTTCTATGCTCGACCCATTCACCGCCGATCTTTCAAAATACGCAAACGCTAAAATCAATGCAATCGCAATGGAGCTTGTTCCGCGCACTTCACGCGCCCAATCTATGGATGTCTTATCTTCTCAAGCCAATATAGCAGGTTATCGAGCCGTACTTGAGGCCGTTACCCATTATCCACGATTTTTTCCTATGATGATGACTTCTGCCGGAATGGCAAAACCCGCAAAATTAATCGTCCTTGGCGTGGGCGTTGCTGGACTTCAAGCCATTGCCACCGCCAGAAGACTTGGAGCTTCTGTTGATGCCTTTGATATTCGTCCAGAAGTTAAAGAGCAGATTCTTTCTTTAGGCGCGAAGTACGTAGAAATCAATGTCGGCGAAAGCGGTACCGGAACTGGCGGCTATGCAAAAGAACTTTCTCCAGAAGCCAAAGCCAAGCAGCAAGCCGAGCTCACTGAAAGATTAAAAAAATATGATGTGGTTATTACGACTGCCAATATTCCGGGGCGCAGGGCTCCTATATTAGTAACTGCCGAAGCTGTTAAAGGTATGCGCCCAGGTTCAGTCATCGTTGATATGGCAGCTCCAACTGGCGGAAATTGCGAATGGACTGAGCCAGGTAAGATTGTCGAAAAATCCGGAGTCAAAATAATTGGACTTAAAAATCTCGCAGGACTTTCTGCTTGTGATTCTAGCCACTTTTTCGGCTCCAATGTTTTGTCGCTCCTCGATCTCTTCGTTCAGAAAAAAGACAATGCCTTCGCTTGGAACATCAATCTAGAAGATGATATTATTGCTGCGACTTTAGTGACTTATCAGGGGCAAGTTCGTTTTGCTCCAAAAAAGTAAAGGATTTTAGTATGTCAGATGGAATGATTGGCCTCTATGTTTTCATACTTTCTTGTTTCATCGGTTACCATGTGATTTGGGGAGTGACCCCAGCTCTTCATACGCCATTGATGGCCGTAACAAATGCGATCAGTGCGATTGTAGTCGTAGGCTCGATTTTTGTGGCGGGCGCCGGGAGCAATTCAATAGGTCTTTTAGAAATCGTTGGATTCTTAGCTGTTGTGCTTGCAACAATTAATATTTTTGGTGGATTTGTCGTAACCAATCGAATGCTCTCAATGTTTAAAAAGAAGAAGTAAAGATGCAACAAGACTTATTTTCACTCACCTATCTTATCGCAACTATTTTATTCATATTCGGCCTCAAGGGTCTTTCATCGCCCAAAACCGCAATGCGCGGAAATCTATTCGCCATGATCGGAATGGCGATTGCGATTTTTGCAACTGTACTCCATCCCGAAGTAAAAAATTATACTTGGATCATTGCTGGCTTCATAGTTGGTGGAGGCATCGGAACTACCCTTGCCTTGAGAGTTCAAATGACTTCAATGCCAGAACTCGTGGCCATGTTGCATAGTTTTGTTGGCCTTGCGGCCGTTGGCGTTGCCTACGGGACTTACCTTGCTCATCCCGAACATGAGTCCGTCATTTCATTAATTGAGATCAGCCTAGGAAGTGTCATCGGAGCCATTACCTTTACAGGTTCGATCGTTGCCTTTGGTAAACTCAAAGGATCTTTTGGCGCCAGTCCGCTCATTTTCAAAGGACAACATTATCTCAATCTCGCACTTGGCCTAATCGCATTTGCACTCTGTGCATACTTTGCTGTGACACACGATCATATGAGTTTTATTTTGCTGTCTAGCATTGCTGCCGCACTCGGGGTTTTACTTGTTCTCCCAATTGGGGGCGCCGATATGCCTGTGGTAGTTTCTATGCTAAACTCCTATTCCGGCTGGGCCGCTTCAGCTACGGGTTTTACTCTCAACAATCAACTTTTAATTGCAACCGGCGCCCTTGTCGGATCCAGCGGAGCCATTCTTTCATATATTATGTGTAAAGCTATGAACCGCTCGATCATCAGTGTGGTACTTGGTGGCTTTGGAGCCGAAGCTCAAGCAACCGCTGAAGGTGGCGGAGTTGCAAAGGTTGCCAAATCTTCAGCTTATGAAGATGTCGCTTTTATGCTTGAAAATGCTGGCTCGGTAATTTTCGTACCAGGTTATGGAATGGCCGTCGCCCAGGCCCAACACTCAATTAAAGAGCTCACACAATTACTCACAGACAAAGGTGTCGCCGTAAAATTTGCCATTCATCCCGTTGCCGGTCGGATGCCAGGACATATGAATGTTTTGCTTGCTGAAGCTGATATTCCCTATGATTTGGTTTTTGAATTAGATGAAATCAATGCCGAATTCGCCCAATGCGATGTTGCCTTCGTCATCGGGGCAAATGATATCGTTAATCCGGATGCTAAAAATAATAAAACCAGCCCACTGTATGGCATGCCAATACTAGATTGTTACAAGGCTAAACAGGTTTTTGTCAGCAAGCGATCAATGAAGCCCGGCTATGCTGGCGTCGATAATTCACTTTTTTATTATGATAATTGCTCATTGGTTTTCGGCGATGCAAAACAAAGTGTTGAAAAAATTAGTGCAGCCCTTCGCGGCGGACACTAACCTCTAATCAAGCTTTATACGAGCTTTATCATGGCCATCTCTAGTTTCTGACTTTGCTTCATTCAAATCTTCACCCGTTATACTTTCTTCATTTATTCAATTGAACTCAAACATTAGTGTCATTTGGCAACCACCTATCAAGGACCTTTATTAAAATCGCATTTCAACTCTTGGCAGAATGCTTAAAACTCGCTCACTTAAAGTATCTTTTATTTCTTTAAGCTATTTTTCATTTCAATTTTTTTCGTTCAGTTGATTTTTTTACTAATACAAATGCGCCTCTCCAGGAATGACTCTGCGCATTTAATAAAAAACAAAATGTTATTTTCCTTTAACATATGTGAAGCCAAATTGGCTCTAATTTCTTGGTATATCCCTTGCTATATGACAGTCTTGCAAAGGCAAAATTTAACAAAAGGGGAAAATAATGAAAGCTTTGAAACTGAAATGTCGGAGGCAAAGTGTTCTCTTTGTCGCTGCCATTTTCGCAAGTACATTGTTACTCAATCAATCGCAGGCAGAACAAACCGTTTCTAATCTGCTTAAGATTTCTTCGGTTAACGGCATATATAACTTTAACCATGATGATGTAATTAATGTTCATCAAGGTGATGTTGTTAATCTTTCTGCCGATGTCTACGATGCTTCGGCAAATTACGAAGCTGCAGGAAGAGATCTTGAACAATTCGTTTGGCAGGCCTCAGACTCATCAACAGATATATGTTATGCGGACGACTCCGATACTTGCGAAGCGAATTCAAATTTTCAAGTAAATGACTATGGTGTATCTTTTTATGCCCCAGCTAATATGCCCCAAGACGTGCAAATTACTGTTTACAGCAATCAAAGCCAAGACGTCGATGGGAACGGTCAAGCCTTACTTGATGTCATCACTCTACATAATGTCGACTATCAGGTTCATGCTCCACCACCTGTCATTATTACTTCTGCCGAAGAGTATCCTTATCCGCAATACGACGACGACCGAGCCCTCGAAGGTCATGGTCGTTGGGTAACGGTTGAAGGCATTCGATATTTCGTTCCTTATACATACGTCGTTGATGGAGAAGACCAGTGGGAACCCTATCGCAATGGTTATTGGTCATGGGACATCGTGATTGGCTGGACCTGGATCTCTTATGATCCTTGGGGCTGGGCAACCGATCACCGTGGAGTTTGGCGCCATCATACTTCCTACGGATGGATCTGGCTTCCTTTTGAAGATCACCATTACGAGCCTCATTGTGTAACTTGGTTCAACGACGGCGGTTATGTCGGTTGGTATCCATATCATAATGCTTATACTCATGCCTACCGTCATGGATACGAACGAGGCTTCAATGACGGTTTTGAAAGAGGCTTTGAAATTGGTTTGATTTTTGGCCGTGATCGCGCGCGCTATCACCCAGGCTTCACAATTGTTCATGAGCGCAATGTAACTAATATCAATATTCTTCACGTCACTGAAAATAGAACAGTATTTAACAATAGCCACATCACCATCATTCAAAATGCTCATCAACATAATAATGTTTTCAATATTCCAGGAGGAAATCCGCAGAATGCGCATCATTTCATTGATGGCCGGGCGACCACTCCAGGTGTCGTCACACAAACTCGCACGGTTGTCTCTCGAGGCGGCGCACACATTCAAGTGACAGATCAAAAGTGGCCAACACCTGCAGTAAATCGCGCAGCTGCTGAACATAAACCCAATCAGCGACCAATTCCTGTCGGAACTGTGACGCGAATCACGGACAACGGAAGAGGCGCGCCAACGGTAAATCACGTTCCACCATCAATTGACAGAAGAGGCGTATCGCCTGCTCCAGTCATTCACGATACAAAAGGAAATCCGGTTCAGACAATTGGAGTACAAACCAAAAACCCTTCGCGTCCTCATGCTGATAATCCAATCTCTGCTGGAAGGGATCATGCAGGCCCTCCTCCCACGCCCGTGACAACACGCCCTGTACCAACGGAGAAACCAAAGCCACAGCCTAAACAACCTTGGCCACAACCTACGCCACCACATCGTCCGAACCCTAAGCCACAACCTCAACCGGCTCCGCAACCTGGTCCGCAGCCAACTCCAAAGCCGCAACCACAGCCAAGACCACAGCCGGCTCCACAACCTGGTCCGCAGCCGACTCCAAAGCCGCAACCACAGCCAAGACCACAGCCGGCTCCGCAACCTGGTCCGCAGCCGACTCCAAAGCCGCAACCACAGCCAAGACCACAGCCGGCTCCACAACCAAGACCCCAACCGGCTCCGCAGCCGACGCCAAAACCAACGCCATGGCCGCAACCAAGGCCACAACCGGCTCCGCAGCCAGCGCCACAACCAAGGCCACAACCGGCTCCGCAGCCAGCTCCGCAGCCAGCTCCGCAACCAAGACCCCAACCGGCTCCGCAGCC
>JAYUEN010000063.1:0-2388 GCA_043739185.1 Bdellovibrionales bacterium | reverse complement strand
ATGTTCATTGGTGCGTGCATTCTTTTACATCTTTTGGAGCTAAAAATCGGTCGCACTAAATATAGATTCATCGACATTAGAAAACACCCAAACTAGTGATTTTTTTCAGTGGCCGGAAGGGAATTGTTGAACGCGCGGAGTAATAATACAACTTTTTAAATCGCTTGCTAGGTTGGCTCCACCTTCCGAAACCGAAGCCCAAAATTTACCTTGGCAATCATTAAAAAATCTTCCAACCGATTGATGACCCCCAAATTCAATGGAAATAAATGTTCGTCTTGAATCTGGATGACTTCTAAGGTGTTCGAGGGCTTGCGCAGGCGGCGTTATCGGATCTGCCGTCCCTGAAATATAAAAGAGAGGAGCACGTATCGGCCATTTTTTTGAATCGTACGGCCTGTCGAGTGCAATGCCCTCACAATGATTCTTACCCTTCAAATCATCGACAAACCTGCCATTTGAATACTTAATTCCGAAAACGTAGTTTTGTATTTCATGGCAAGACACTTGTTTGAAGACAATCATTGAATCATCTTCGTCATCTTGAGTGGATCCCCAGGCTGTTGGGGCCAATGACATCAAGGTACTTAGATGGGAGGGATCAGTAGTCATCAACATAAGTTGTTCTTTAAGTGGCCATTCAATGTGACCATTTTTTACAAATTTTCCGTAAGCAAGTCCCTGATATAAAAAGCTATTCCAGCCATATTCGCTGAGACCTAAAGGATTGCTGCCTTCAATTTCGTTAAGGATTTTTTTAGAAAGGGAAGTTCGAAAGACTTGCCAAGCAAGATTTCTGCTCAGCGAATCTGAGCCCGTTGGACCATCCATACCGCGAGAGAATGTGCCGGCGAGTACAACCCCCGAGGGAGGAATGCCCTGCCGCTCGGCCAAGCTCGCTGTAATAGTCGCGAGTTCGGTGCCTTACGATAAGCCGTACAGAACATACTTTTTTAAACCTTCGGACTTTATAACATTGATAATGTCATGAGCCGTCAATTCGCTTGTCAATGCGTCTTGGGGAAGGCCTAGATTTTTTGCGGAATTGCATCCGATTCCTCGAGCATCGATAAAGATCCAGTTGAGCTTGGAATCCCTCAATAAATAATCGTAGAGCTCTTTACTCAAAGGAGAACTCCAGTCCTGTATGGCTCCTGAGCCAGGGCCCCCTTGAAGATATATAACCGTAGTCATATCTTTGTCGCCCTGAGGGAGGACTTGATACTTATATGAAAAGAGCTGCGAATTAGATTTGTTGTAGAGAGGCGTCTTAATTGAATGGATATTGGGTGCTGAACAGAAATATGGCTCGGTGGCCGAACTCGATTGAGTTATGGATATCGTCAACCAAGTGAGGATTAAAAATAAAAAAAATCTTAAAAGCACAAATTCTCCTGGTAGATGATTGTACCAAATTTCAGTCTCATATTCGCCTGTAAACATTTCAAAAAAAATGACAAATTTAGGAGCTTCAAAATCAAAAATTAAAAGTACAAATATTCTTGAAATTGCAAAACCCATAAAATTCTCCCTAGAAATATTAATTGCATCTAGCGGGACAAATTACTTAGCTTCGTAAGCAGATGAAATCCCAGCAATTTTTGTATCTAGCATTAATTGAGCTTCGGCCCGTTCCAAACAAACTAGTAACTCATTTTGAGATTTGTCTTTGCTAGAGTCCTAATTTTCTTAGCAATCAATGAATATACTTCAAAAGCAATACAGTGGCAAAAGCATCGACGCTTTGAAATGATTCATTTCAAGAGTGCAGTCAATAATCGGACATTTGAGTATGGTGTCAATCCTTGAAAACCCGCGTCCAGCATTGGCTTTATGCGGGTAAGCTTTTAAATGACCACCAAGGAATCGAAGCACAAAATGAAATCGAAAAGTTCATTTAGACCAGCTCGAACGGGTAAGCATACAGGAATAGATTTGTAAAAATTTACTGTTCCAAACTTGCACGAATTGAATCCGGAGCACTCATTTTCCTCTAAAGTCTATGCTCATTGACCCCAACTTCTTTATTGGTAAAAGAATCCAAATAAATAAACACAAAAGAAGAGGTATGCGTGCTCAATTTAAATAATATTTGCGGCTCAGTTTTTGTTTTGATGTTATCTCTCGACGCTCAGGCCGGCGTGGTTTGCAAAAGCTCACATCCCAATTTTAATTCTGAAGCAAGAAGTTTTTATCTGAAATTTGAGAACCTACAAAAAGCTCAAAAACTGGGTAACTGTGAAGTGAGAATTTGGATTCAAGATGTATGCGACGAGAAGACCCACGAATTTCTATATAGAGCTAGTTCGCCGATATGATTCGTTAAATTTCGCCAGTTATCCACAGTTTTTTTGGATTTTCAATTCAGCTTTTGTGGATAAGTCCTTC
>JAYUEN010000062.1:0-7227 GCA_043739185.1 Bdellovibrionales bacterium | reverse complement strand
CTTAGATTCGATGCAAATGAAAATAGAATCTCAAAGCTATTCATAGAATTCTCTATTTTGTTGAGATTGTTGACGCCACGAGTGTGGCGGGCGATCTCTTTAAGTGAAATCCGGATTTATTGATCGAGTGCAACTTGTAAAAACTTGGTCAAGATCTTTGTCTAGTAGCGAGAAAAAATATGTGCTCTCCTTGGTAGTGACGCTTCCTGAAGACGCGCGAGTCATCGTTTATTTGAGATATTGGCGAGAGTTTGAGTTTAGTGAAATTGCAAAAGCAATCGAGATGAAACAGAACGAAGTCATTTTCGTTCACAGCAAAGCCCTTCAGATTTTGAAGGCGGTTTTTGAAAATGCGGCATTGAATTGCTGTATAAAAAACACTTAGGAGAAAAAAATGGATAAAGAAAAAAGAGATAAAAAATTCAGCTTATGTTGGATAGACAAACAAAGCGGGCAAAAATTCCCTGCCGGAATAGCATTCTATCACGAATACAAGGGTGACTTTCGATTGAAGGTAGATGTGTTGCCGGACGAAAAGCTTGTATACCTGCGCCCCATAAAATCCGAAAACAATGAGGTTCAATACCGAGTTGATGTTTTGCTAAAAAGAAATGGGCAATTTATGAGAGCCGCACCTATCGGCACCGGCTACAGCAATGCACAAACAGGCAATTACATTTTTATGGATCTTGGACCCTTTTCGCGCAGTCTTGCGCTTGATATGGGAGCTTAATTGGTAGTTCGAAACCAGCGAGTAGCTTTACTCGCTGGTATGATTGTTTTAACTGGACTCATGTTATTTTTACCAGAAATGTCTTTTGCAAGTTACGGAGGCTCAGGATTTGAGTCAAAGGTTGATGGCGTTACCAAGGGTCTCATCAACGTACTCTTGCCAATGATCAGCGTGCTAGGGCTTGTGTACGCGGCCATTTTAGCAGCATCCGGCGATGCCGGGGCAAAAGCCAGGATGGTACTCGTGATCGTTGCGAGTATTGTCGGATTCTTAGCACCCTTGGCCATTCGTTGGCTCCAAGGTATAGCCGGAAGTAGTATGTGAGCTTAAGAGAATCTTCAATCCACAGAAGATTAGATGCAAAAATGAAGGTCGGCGGTATGGAAGCCCCCGACCTTCTCGGGGTTCTTATCTTTGCAGCAATTATGAATTTGATCTTTGGCCGCATGAGCTTTGCTTTTGTGTTCGTAATCATCATTCCGTTACTGCTTTTGATTGCGATCTATTTCGGAAAGCGCGGGAAACCCGATGATTTTATGCTTCACTTCGCAAAATTTTACCTGACGCCAGGATTTTATGCCGCTGGAGAAAAGGCAAAACAAAATGAGATTCAATTATTTAGAAAGATTTCAAAATGAATCACTCAATAAAAGACAGCCTGAAGCTTTGGCATATTGATGGTCAACATTTAGTTTTCAGTGATGGCTCCCTTGGTTCAGGCTTTAAACTGTCTGGTTTCGATATCAGCTGCAAATCCCCTGACGAGATCAATCAGTTTGTTGGGGGCTTTGAAAATTTGCTTGTGACTTTACCTGAAAACTATTCACTTCAGTTTTTTTACAAGTTGTCTCCAGATGTGAGTGAGTTAATTGAAAAACACAAAGAAGTATCAAAAGATTGCATCGATCTGTATCAGCCCATTCGTGAGGCGAGAGTGAGCTACCTTTTAAAAAATGAGGATGAGAAGAATTATTTTTTGCCTGAGCTTTATTGCTTTGTCAAAAGTCCAATCCATCGACTGCGCAGAAGAACACTTTTTGAAAAGTCTGAGAAATATTCTCAATTGACACGTACTGAATTTGAAAAGCATAAATCGAAATTTGAACGTGTCTTAAATCAGATTGAGTCAGGTCTCAGTGGCCTTAAACTTTCACCTTTACGACTGAGTCCTAAGGATTGGTTTGAGTTAACATTTTCATATTTGAATTTCTCAAGATGTGAACGGGTTGGCGTACCTCAACTGCGAAATGACTTTGAGCAAACACTTATTGATCAGTTGGTCTTATCAGACATTAATGTTGGGCGAGATGCAATTCAAATTGGCGACAAACAATTCCGGGTCATCACTTTAGGAATACTGCCTGAGCGCGCAACATTTTCGGCAATGATTGATGGATTTACGAAGTTACCTTTTCACTTTTGGTTATGTCAGAATTTAAAAATTCTTGATCAAAGAAAAGAAATGTCGCGATTAGAAATGAGCCGACGAATTGCTCACTCAATGGCCTCAGGGCCACAAAATGTCTCTGATATCGAAAGCGAATCGAAGAGAGATCAGATTGAGTCGCTCATTCGTGAATTGCACGGAGGATCTGAACGACTCGTGCAAATTGATTTTAACGTCATCATTTGGGGTGATAGTAAGGAAGAGCTTGAAGGAAAGACCGACGAGGTGCTGAGAGCTTTCCGTGGACTCAATCAAGCTGAAGGCCTTCAAGAAACTTATGCAGGTATTGAGGCGTTCTTAGGCGCAGTGCCTGGTTTGTGCAATGGCTTTCGCCATAAAAAAGTGAAATCGTCAAACGCAGCAGATCTCATTCCACTTTATTCATGTTGGCGAGGCAATAGCCGTCCTGTGGTTTTGCTGCCCAATCGAGAGAATGCACTTTTTTCGATCGATCCATTTGCAAAAGAATTGCCCAATTGGAATGGTCTAGTTTTTGGCGGAAGTGGTGCAGGTAAGAGTTTCACGATTTCTCAATTGGTTTTACAGTTCTATGGACAAACACCAAGGCCAAAAATTATCTGGATTGATAATGGCGCTTCAAGCGAGCGAGTTCTTGAGGTCCTTGACGGCGAATTTATTGATCTCCACCTTGAGTCAGGCATTTCACTCAATATGTTTGACTTGAATGTCGGTGAAACCGTACCTGAGCCATCGAAAATCAAACTGATCCTGGCAGTTCTTGAGCTCATTCTAAAAGATGAGGAGAAAAAAGGTCTTCCAAAGCGAGAAAAAGCACTTTTAGAAGAGGCAATTTTTGAACTATACAAAAATATGACGGAACGAACACCAAGACTTTCTGATTTGCGGGGGGCACTACAAAAGCATCATGAAGTTGAAATGAGAAAATTTGCTCAAGTATTATACTCGTGGACCAATGAGACTGCTTACGGTCGAATGCTCGACCGTGAAACAAACGTGAAGCTTAATAAAGATCTCATCACTATTGAGATTAAGGGCCTCGATACGCACCGAGATTTGAAAGATATTTTTTTGCTGCTCTTTACGAGTTTCATTAAGCAAGAAGCGGCAAGAGATCTAGAGACTCCGTACCTTCTTATCATTGATGAAGCTGCACGCCTATTTTTAACTCCAAGTGGAAAGGATTTTGCAATCGAATGCTATCGAACTTTTAGAAAATACAATGCGGGCATTTATTGCATTTCTCAAAACTATCGAGACTTCTTAAGTGACCAAGAGCTTTCTGATAGTTTAATGCCCAATACAACAAACGTCATTATTCTACGCCAGCGAAAAATTGACTGGGATGATTTCAAGTCCGCTTTTGATTTTAATGACGCTCAAGTTGAAGCCATAAAGAGTCTTGAGATCGTTAAAGGAAAGTATTCGGAGTTTTTTTTGATGCAAGATGAAAACCAGGCCATTCTTCGCTTAGTTCCAGAGCCCTTAAGTTACTGGATTTGTACCTCTGACGGAAATGACAAATCAAAAATCACTGAGATGGAAGCTCAATATCCAAATGAGACAAAAATTGAAATTTTAAAAAGATTGGCATTTCAAGTTGCAAATTAAAATTTTTACTTTAGGCCAGAAACTTCTTAAGAGATTACTGACCATAACTTTTATTGTTTGCAGCGGTCCTACCGATGCAAACGCATTTACTGATGGCTCGGGGTGGGTTCAAGTCACTTATTTGTCAAAAATTTTGCTAGAAAATATCAAGCACTATTATCAACTCAAAATGTTAATCGACCAAGCCCATGAGCAAAATGATTATATTAGGCTGCTCAATTCTGGTCTTGATAATTCGATTGCGATGCTTGAGACATTGCCCGTGAAAGACCAAAAGATTCTGGCTGAACTAAGAGACTTTAGAGCGGCAGTCGGAAAGGTTTCGGAAATTTATGGCAATTCTCCAAATAGTAGAGAGCACGCCATGCAAAGCCTTCATGATCAAACGATTGCAGAGAGTTTCGAAATGGTGAACTCATTTAAGCAGTTCTCAACTCAACAAGAAGAGAACTCAATGAGAATTGTCATTCAGAGCCGCGAAGCTTCTCCTAAGGGTGCCATGAGAATGCAAGCCGAGACTAGTGCTGAGATATTAAACAGCCTATCGCAATTGATTCGCCTCAATACCCAAATGCTCAAACTTCAAAGTGAGCAATTTGGCATGGCGAACAAACTTGGCAAAGATGGTGTTACGAATTTTCAAAAGGTGAATGTTGATCTTGGCAAAAGCTTTCAGGGATTTAGCCCCAACATGAAGTTTGAGAGATTTTAGTTGTTTGATTACTTAAGTGATGTTGGACGAGGCTTACGAGAAGAGCTCATTCAAGTTTATTGGATTTTACTCGTACCTCTTGTTTTGGGACTCATCGTTTTAGAGTTTTTGAAAGAAGAAAATCCTAATATTAGAGATATTTTAAGGCGAACAATTGTGTCGGTGCTTCTCCTCTATAGTTTTGAGTATACGATGTCGATCATAGCCACTATTGGAGATGGCATCACGGACCGAATTGATGGCTTGCAAAAATTGTGGGAGGTTCTAAAGAACCTCGGACCAAACTATCGCAATACCAGTGGTGAGTGGTTTAACTTAAGGGAGACGACACTCTACTTTTTTAGCATTGCCGCCTACATCATTGCATATTTAGGATTTTTTGTATCAGTTGCACTCATTCATTTTGTATGGACAATTTTATTTGTGTGCTCGCCACTTATGATTTTGGCTTATGTGAGCCGGGCTTCTGCTCATGCCACCACAAGCCTCTACAAGGGACTCATTCAGGTCATAATTTGGAAGGTGCTGTGGAGTATTTTGGGAGTTTTGCTATTGAAGCTTGCCATGAACCCTCAGGTGACTGGCATGGAAGACTATTTGATGTCGATCATCATAAATCTCTCAATCGGCATTTCGATGCTCTTCATTCCCGTTGCGACAAAATCGCTCATTAACGACGGAATGCAAAGTGCAGCGGGTGCATTGGCGGCAATTCCTGCTATGGCAGTAGGCTCGGCTGTTAAATTTCAAGCGACTGCTTTGGCAAAAAAGTTTGGTAGTGGAGCAGCTTCAATGGGCCAATTTGCAGCTAAGCCTCTGACGAATCCAATTGTAGGACGTGCAGAGCTTTTTAGAAAAAGAATTGAACCTAAGCTTAACGAAGCTAAGCAAAAGTATTCCGAACTGTTTATGCCTGAAAAATATAAAGAACTATTAAAAAAAGAAAAAGGAAATTATGAACGAAGAAATTGACAAGACATTTAAAGGAAAAATTGAAGTTGGTGAAAAACAAGACAGCACTTGCAAAACAGACCCACGTGAGGTGGTCTCGGCAATTGATCATTGGCTTTCTGTAAATCACCAGTTAAGGACGCAGAAAATTGTAAGTATTGGAGTGGCCCTGATCGGGTTTATCTTTTTAGGGCTTACGGTGATTGAAATGTTTAGGTCACCGCTTGTCATATTTGAGGGCGAAACGGGCCGAATCCCTTATCTTGCAAGTACTAAAAAACTCAAAATCGATGAAGAGCAAATCCAAAGATTTGTGACCGAATTTTTGTATCTGTATAACAGGTGGGAAAAGCTTGAGCCGAATGACATTGCAAAACAGATTGAACCCTACACGACTAATGATCTGATACCAAAAATAAGAGATATTCTCAATCAAAGAAAAAATAGAGATTTTAAGGGACGAGAAGTATCTCAAGACATTGCTCATCTTAAAATTCAAGTGAGTGAGAAAGCAATCATTGCAAGTTTTGATAAAGTGCTGCATCTAAATTCGATTCCGCTTATTGTACCGACCCAGGTGTCGTTTCAAATGACTAATGGTAATTCGACCAAATGGAATCCGCTCGGACTCTATGTGAACGGAATGCTTGAGCATGAAGGTTCTGAAAAATAACTTCTACTGTTTGGCTCTCGTAATTTGTAGTTTTGTAACAATGTTTGCATTTGCCGATGGTGTGCGAATTGTGCGTGTACGCGGAGACGAAATTGCACCAATTTATTTGAACCTCGGTAAATCAACTGTTTTAAGATTCCGAGAGCGGCCTAAAAAAATAGTCATCGGCAATCAAAACTATTTCGGCGTTGAATATATCGATAACGACGTAGCACTTCAACCAACTGGTGCTGTGAAAACAAATCTCTTTGTTTACACAGAGTCTAGAACTTACGGCTTTCATTTGATTGTTGGTTCAAGCCGTTACGACGATCTTGTTCGTGTCGAGTGGGATTTATTGCAAAATTCTAGAAAGCGATTAGCAGAGCCTAGCGTTTCGAGGAGATTTGAAAAGAAAAAAGTATTTGAGAATCTATCGGTGCTGCTTGGTAAAGATATACTGCTCAAAGTTTTGAAGATTCAATATTCCCCAGCACATGACATGTATGTGTTGGACATGACTATTACTAACAAGTCAAATTCACCGATGGATTTCTCGAAACTTAAACTCATAGCAAATCGAAAAGGCGTATCCCTATCTAGACAAATCCTCGTCAAAGAGGCTGAATTGATCAACGCTAAGGGGTCGGGGCTTTTACGCTTATTTTTTAAACCTGAAAAGCAAGATGACATCAGCATTTCGATCGATATGAACACTGAGCATGTAAGCTTTAATGTCGCGAAGGTCTACTTAAAGTGAAGTTACTTTTGTTTTTTAAAAATATTCTCGGGACCAAGCCAAGAACGCTTTTTAAGTTTAGATACGATAAAAAAGACGGACTCATGAGTATTCTGAACAGCCCGATTTTTTGGATGCTCCTTTTTATCTTAGCCTCTGTTATGTTTTTGCCGACGATTTGGCTTTTGCTTCATGTTGATACCAGTTTCATAGGTCAATCCGAGAAGAAACTTGTAGCGGAGGTAGCTAATGCCAATTCCAGTGGGCCACAGACTTCGGTAGATCCACGCGTGAAAAGCTTATTGTGATCTTCCCCCGAAAAAACGGACACAAAAATCATGCTGCCAGCGCCAAAGATTCGTACTCAACAGGACTCATGTAGTCCAAGGATGAATGAAGCCGT
>JAYUEN010000061.1:0-2394 GCA_043739185.1 Bdellovibrionales bacterium | reverse complement strand
TGAACCCGGATCTGATCAAATTACAAAATTTAAATCATATTCTCACGCTCAATTTGATGGCGTGGGCTTGGTAATTGAGCACTTTCGAGAATGTGGATTTGATGTTCAACCTCCAAAATTGCCTGAAAACTTTCGTGGAAATTGGTGGAGCAAAATATTTGGACTCTTTAAAAATTTGAGATTTGTGCCCGTTTTTGGCGCCAAATGGAAGGCCTATTCAGCCTCAAATCAGAACCAAAGCCAAATTGGCCAATATGTTTTTAAAGTCTTGAGCATTCAGACTTCACAAAAAATCGTAGAGGCCTCACGTAGCGCAGGGGTTTCAGTAAACTCACAGCTCCTCTGGTGCCTTGATCAAGTTTTACGTACTCAATGGATAAAAGATAGTGGGCCCTTTTATTGGATGCTGCCCATAAATATGAGAGGCGCAGTTTCTGAAAAATTAGATACCTCAAATCATGCGTCCTGGATTTGGGTTGATAGCTTAAAGGCCAAGTCGGCACTTGAAATTCAAAATCAAATTAAAAAACGATTTCAAGAAGGCTTTCACTGGGGCGCCTGGTTTGGTCTCAATATTGGCAGATTCATCGGCATTCGAGGAATGAAATTTTTGTTAAATCAAGCCGCAGGAATCGAGGAGCATTGGGTTGGTACATTTTCAAATGTTGGCGCATGGAAGCTCAATGCAGACCCCGTGGTCATCATTATTCCCACAGCACCTTCTACACCCTTAAGCGTTGGCTGTGTTACGGTTCAAAATCGCATGGGTCTTTCTCTTCATATTCATCCCAATTTAAAAGTGAACAAACAAGAACTAGAAAATTGGCTCAATGAATGGATCGGGCTTGCTTCAGGTGATGAAAAATGAATATCGCTTTTGTCACCTCACTTGAAGATCCCAAACTCACAAGCGACGATTTGCTTGCCATTCCTTTGTTAAAAAAATATGGCCACTCGGTTTCGCCCCTCATTTGGGAACATTCATCGAAAGAAAACCTCAAGGGCATTGAAGCCCTCATTTTTCGCTCGTGTTGGAATTACCATCGAAATTTTTTACTCTTTAGAAAGTGGCTTGAAGATTTAAAAGCTATCAAAATTCCCATATTCAACTCACTCGAAATCATGAAGTGGAATTTAAATAAGAAGCACATTTTAGAATTGGCGCCGGATATTAATATTCCAAAAAGCTCTCATTTCAAAATTAAAAAATCACTGACTCAGCTAGAATTGCAAAGCCTATTTGAATCCTCGGGATCTCATAAACTTGTGATCAAGCCCGCAGTTTCTTTAAACGGACACGATACATTTTTATTTGATCGCGATGAGCTCCCTAAAGCACTGACAAAAACGAATGAGTTACTCATAGATCGCGAAGTCTTAGTGCAAGAATTTATCCCTGAAATTCAAACTCAGGGCGAAGTTTCACTTGTCTATTTCAATCATCAGTTTAGTCATGCCGTTCGAAAAATTCCTGCTGCAGGAGAATTTAGAGTTCATAGTGAATACGGAGGGAAGCGAATTGCAATTGAAGCTTCTCACGAGGCCCGAAACTATGCTGAGCGCTTACTAAAACACCTAAAAGAACAAACACTCTTTGCGCGAATCGATTTAGTTGAAGCCAAAACTGGCCCGGTGCTCATTGAGCTTGAGGTGACAGATCCGATGCTTTATCTGGCCTCAGACAGCGCTGCTCCCGAGAGATTCGCGCGTGCGATATCTGAGGTCTTAGCTTGACCTTTAACCATGAATCCGCTCTGATTTTATAAGCAGCGGAGGCTAATTTGATCAAACCAAGCATGCGCTTTTTCATAAGGTTTTGCCCAGCCCTAATTTTATCAACTCTTTATTGCCTCAATTTGTTGGCCGGCCCGCAAATTATTAATGGCGAAGAAGTGACAAACCCCCTTGATCCCGTTGCAAAATCAACAGTCCGAATTCGCGGTCACATCACAAGAGCATCATTTACTTGTTCAGGAGTTCTCATTCGGCAAGATCTTGTGCTAACTGCAGGCCATTGTTTAGGCCCAGGATGGGCAACTATTGAAATATTCTTTTCAGATGGCTCTGGCCCAATTACTTTGAGCGATCAGATTCGCCCAGACAATTACAATCCAAAAGCAGGTCCCCTTGAATCCTGGAATGATATCGCTCTACTTAAATTGAAAGTCGCAGCACCAAGTGAATTTACGCCGGTTGGTTTTATGGCTCAGGCCGAGAGCATTTTCAAAGGACAAAATTTACTTTTTGCCGGCTACGGACAGTCGACCACTTCTCCCGATTCAACTGATGGCCTCGGGGTACTAAGAAAGATCACTCAAAGCGTTCTCGATCCTCAACTAACGTCTTCGGAGTTTCTGGTTAATCTTCGCGGAGGCGGGCCCTGTTTTGGGGATT
>JAYUEN010000060.1:0-2412 GCA_043739185.1 Bdellovibrionales bacterium | reverse complement strand
TACAAAATGACAGCATTTTAATTGGTACATTGGATAAATTTCTAAGTAAAAAGAAACATGAAAATGACCCAAGGGCTTTAAAAATTCGAAGACGAATTGAGATCAGTCAAGCGAAGCTCATAGGCGACAAATTTTCGCGATTGACCAATTTAAAATGGGAAAATTAAGTCTTAGTCATTGCTCCCCAGCCGAACACCCACTTTGTAAAGATAAAGCGGAGGCTTTGCAAATGACGGAGATTCTACAGAAGAAATTATATGATCTTCTTTATTTGATGTTTGCGCATGACAAGCACTCACTTCTCATCATTCTTCAAGGAATAGATACTGCTGGAAAAGACGGTACGGTTCGACACATTTTTGCAGGCGCTAATCCGCAAGGGATCAAAGTCTTTTCTTTTAAGCGTCCCTCTTTAGAAGAATTTCGCCATGACTTTTTATGGCGATGCCATCTACATACTCCTGAAAGCGGATTGGCGGTCATTTTTAACCGTTCTTACTACGAGGAAGTCACCACAGCAATGGTTCATCCTGCGTTGTTGAAAGAGCAGCATATTCCTGACCATAGTAGAAATCGCACTGATTTTTACGAGCGAAGATATGATCGAATCAATGATTTTGAGAAATTGCTCGTCCAAAAAGGTACGCTTGTTGTCAAATTTTTTCTGCATATTTCCAAAAAGGAACAGAAAATTCGCATCAACGAACGTCTTAAAAATAGAAGCAAAAATTGGAAGTTTTCAACTGAAGACGTGAAGGAGCGAAAACATTGGGATCAATATATGTTTTCATTTGAAAAAATGCTGGCGGCGACAACGACAAAACATGCACCTTGGACGCTAGTTCCCGCGGATAATAAATGGTATCGTGACTATATAGTCTCCAAAACTCTTGTCGAAGCACTTCAAAAATTAAAGATGAGCTTTCCAAAGCTAAAGCGGTGAGCCTCTTGAATGAAGTTCGTGATATAGGTCATCGTACGGCATCAGATTGGCCATCAATAGTTAAATTTACAAAGTCTGGCATACATTGAAGCAGATATCCGAATTACATGTGAGTAGCAAGACGGTCGTGTTAGTTTCTTGTAGACCTTAATTTCCATTCAAATGAGATGAAGTACCTTGGGGCCATGGTCATTTTAAAAGAGAGATCTTAAATGTTATATGAGTTTTTAATAGAAAATAAAGTGGAGATTTTGGCTACGGCGGCTAAAGAATCACTGGTTTTGGCGGGTGTTCGACCTAGCTCAGCGCAGCTGGAATCTGGGCTTCCAATTTTTTTTAGTCAACTTTTAAATATTCTTAAGCTTGAGGAGCTTCATCCGACATTGGCTAATCCTGTCATTGACAAAATTGCGACAGAATTGGCCGCTACGAAGTCTAATGAAGTTGCAATGGTGTTAGCTTCAAGTCATCCCAATGATATTGAACTCGCAAAATCATCTGGTCAATTTGGTATTGAGCTTCTGCAATTGGGCTATACACTTTCTCATGTTGTTCATGTTTATGGCTCCTTATGCCAATCAATCACAGGGCTAGCGACAAAAAGAGACTTTGGAATTAGTTCGACGGAATTTCGAGACTTGAACCGCTGTTTGGACGTCGCTATTGCAAGCGCGGTGACATCATACCAATTGTTGAGTCAAAATAACTTAAGAGAAAAAGAGATTCAGCGCTGTGGATTTTGCGCTCATGAACTACGAAATTCTCTAGGTACTGCTCTTATGTCATTTCAACTGATTAAGAGTGGTGTGGTTGGGGTTTCCGGAAGTACCGGTCAAATCTTAGAAAGGAGCTTGCTTCTGATGGAAGCACTCATTGGTCGCTCACTAACCGAAGTAAAATTAGGTCACTCCGACAACAAAATAAGTAAGCAACAAATAAATGTATTGTTACTGGTCGATCAGATTCTTGTCACAGCGGGAATTGAGGCTAAGGCAAGGGATCAACATTTTGATTTGCAAATCGCGCCCACTTTAGTTGTTGAGGCGGATCCGCAATTTCTTCACTCAGCACTTTCAAACCTGATTCAGAATGCCGTCAAATATGGTCACAAAGGTACTTGCATTCAGGTTTGCGCAAATGAAGTCGGCAAAAATGTTCTGATTGAAGTTGAAGATGAATGCGGAGGTCTAGCACCCAATGCTGAAATAGATATTTTTAAAGCTTTTGAACAACAGAATGAAAATCGTAAAGGGCTTGGTCTCGGATTAAATATCGCGAGGAAGGCTATCGAGCTTCATGGTGGATCTTTAGAGGTGCGAAATTTGCCAGGCAAAGGATGCGTTTTTACAATTAATTTGCCCAAAAATGGATTTTAAAAACTTTAGTTTAGATATCATTTTGTTCAAGGAACAATAACAGCAGATCCTCTTTGGCTTTCTTCTTTTACTGACAAAATTGCTTTATTAGCG
>JAYUEN010000059.1:0-2412 GCA_043739185.1 Bdellovibrionales bacterium | reverse complement strand
AAACGTAGCGGCCAAAACCTATGATCGACTGGGTCAAATTGCCCATAACGTGATTTAATTGTAGTTTTTTATGTGAAAATATAATTTCAAATCAATTATGACTGTAAAGGTTGTGGCACCACGCTTGCATATTTGATTACATTTACCGACATCGAAAAATGGGCAAACTAAAATTAGAGAGAAGCCTAGGAGAAATTTAATGAAGCAAATAATTTTAATGTTCGGATTTCTAATTGCAATACAAACTCAGGCAGGATCTCAGAAGGCAATGCCCCCGGTTAGAACTGCCGATTCGATTGACCTTCAGCAGTACCTCGGTAAATGGTACGAGATCGCAGCGATTCCGCAAAGCTTCCAAAAGCAATGCGTTGGCAACACGACGGCTGTGTATGATACCGCAGAAGATGGTCTCATTTCTGTTGTTAATACGTGTGATACGTCCAGTGGGCGTCCGAGTATTGCAAATGGCAGGGCCAAAGTTGTCGACAAAAATTCAAACTCTAAACTGAAAGTTACTTTTGTGAATTTCTTTGGCTGGCAGTTTTTACTTGGAGGGGACTATTGGATTTTGGCAATCGGTGAGAAGTACTCTTATGCTATAGTGGGCGCGCCAGGCAGAGATTACGCCTGGATCCTAAGCCGCACACCAGACATGACTGGTGAACAAATCATCGAAGCCAATCAAGTTCTAGTTACACAGGGTTTTGACACTTGCAAATTGATTTCGACAATTCAAACTTCTGGCTTACAACAGAAAATTCCACTTTGCCAGCTTGTTTTGGGGAAATAATTGAAAATTCTAACGGCATTTATTTTTTTATTTTCGGGAGTTGCGATGGCGATAGAAGAACCACAGTATATAGTCGAGTCAAAAGCACTTCACTATGAAATTAGAAAATATGGTTCGATAGTTGTCGCTGAAACAAAGATTGAATCTGATTTTGAAAATGCAGGAAACCAGGCCTTCAAAATTCTGGCTGGTTATATTTTTGGAGCTAATAAATCAAAAACAAAAATTGCAATGACAGCTCCCGTAAATCAAGAAGCTGTTTCAGAGAAAATTGAAATGACAGCGCCGGTAACTCAAACCAAAGGCACATCTGGTTTTCTTGTGCAGTTCACAATGCCAAAAAAATACACTTTAGAAACCTTACCAGTGCCTGATGATTCGAGGATTCAATTGCGGAAGCTACCGGCTCGTAAGGTGGCTGTGTACGCCTATTCTGGATCGTGGTCAGAATCTCGATATGCTGAAAAACTAAATGATTTTAATGTAGATTTGAAATCTGATAAAATAGAAACTTTTGGAGAACCTTTATTAGCTCGTTACAATTCTCCATTTAAACTTTGGTTTTTACGTCGAAATGAAATTTGGCTTGAAGTTAAGTGATAACCTGAGCTAAATTCCACTTCTGGCGGAAACTGTTATGAAAGCAATTTTAAATTTGTTCTTAATTCTTGCAGCTATTGGATGCAGCACAATGGTCGGAAATGTGAAAACAGTTGAGAGCGTAGATATCAATAAATTTATGGGTGATTGGTATGTTCTAGCCGGGCGATTTACTTTTTTGGAAAAAGATGTTCATAATGGTCTGGAAAGTTACACCTGGAATAAAGAAAATGACCGTATAGATGTTGATTTCACTTACAACAAAGGTGCATTGAATGGTCCGAAAAAATCACTTCCTCAAAAAGCTTGGATTTATAATCATTCAACGAATGCCCATTGGAAAGTTTCGCCACTTTGGCCATTTAAATTTGATTATCTCATTGTTGCTCTAGATGAAAATTATCGTTGGACGGCAATCGGCGTACCCGACCAAAAATATTTGTGGATTATGGCTCGTGATTGGAAAAATCCGGAATCTACAATCGAAGAGGCGATCACGCACCTCAATAGAATAGGCTACGACACTAAGAACTTTGTTCGAGTGCCACAACAATGGCATGAAGAGGTAACACCTTAAATTCGACTTGGCATAGAAAAAAAGGCTTTTAGCTGTCATCGATGTGCCGCTTCTTTGGCCAAGACTCAGCAACAAAAAAATGAAAAAAATTTGACGTTTTGCTCTGCAAATTACAGGTCCCACTTGAACCTAGAAGCAAACACTCCTACAAGAAAATCAAAATAATCAGGTCGAAACTTGCAAAGTCACTTGGATTTTATTTTCGCTCAAATCGTCAAATTTCGGGAGAAGGCCTTCAATTCTTTCTTGAGCGGCTTCCCGAGCCATCTCGGATTTATCCAAATTTTTAAATTTTACTTGAATTATATTGTTCTCCCTTCAGCTGTGAGCATGAGCCTTTTTCATTTGTATGCATTCATGTCCTTAGCAAACTGGAGATGTTGAATCAAGACAGGCAACCTTCAAGTTCTTTAGGTTATCGAGAACTTGACGTTGAAGCCTGACC
>JAYUEN010000058.1:0-7303 GCA_043739185.1 Bdellovibrionales bacterium | reverse complement strand
CCTTTTCCCCATGTTGGTGTCTAAGTAACTACAATCTGGGTTTAATTTTAAAAAAGGCTAGCTATCTTTCTAGATCTCATGAAATATCCGGGCTAGAGTCACTTGATTTCTGATCATTGCCAAGATCTACCCACGGGTATTATTAGGGCTCCAATGTTGCATTAGTCTACTACGATTGATTACTTTCTATAAGGAGCATTATATGAGACGTCTTTTTTCAATTTTTGTCACTCTGTCGATCTTATCTACGGCGAGCATTTCGCTTGCTGAATTTAGCAGTAAAACTGCTGGAGCTCTTTACTCAGTCAAAATTATGGATCAGAAATCAAGCGAGGAAAAAGTAGTTACGCTTCAATTAAGTAACGACGGTGGTATTCAAATTTCCAAAACAGAACCGTTTCGTCCCGGGGAAGCTATGATGGGACGCCAAGCTCCAGAAATATTATTCTCAGGAAAATTTTCTGATCTGAAGGACACTTTCCTTAAAAAAGGAGATCGACTGGGAGCCGGATTTCTTATTCCTAATACCCATTTAGCTTTGATGGTTCAAATCGACAATGGAAGCAATGCCAAACAACTTCTTAGAAAATATCATTTGGCTCAGCTTGCTGATGACAAAAAGACAATACTAGAAACCTCAATGATGGATTTTGAAGGGCTTTTATTAGATGCGGAGTCTAAAATTCGAATAGGTGAATAACTAGTCACAAGAAAATACTTGATAAAGGTGATTTAACGTCGCGAGATCTCGCATTCAAGCGAGACAGAAGTTAACGCTTATTTTCGTTCCAAAATTATCGCTATAAAATCTACAGACTTTAAAACTAGCGAAGGGTAAATATCGCGGCTTGGCGATTGGCACCGACGGCAGCTGAATTCCAAAAGGATTCTAAGCTTGCCGCTGGAATTTCTCGAATTCCAGGAGGATCAATAAATGGATCCACGGCAACAAAGCTCGCGCCGCTGTTGCGACAACCCGATATAACAGAAATTATTGCTATAAAAACCTGAGAAAATTTAGCTAAGTTCGTGATTATATAAAGATAGCCACCATCAGAGCGGATTTATGATCATGATCGAATCCACCGATTCCCGAAAATTGAATGTCTCAACCCAATCGACCTCGATGTAGGGCGCTGACATTTATTCTGGGTTAAGTAGCGCGGCAAGCTGATAAGCACGTATAATGCATAAAGTTTTTACGTAGTCGTCGCTGGGACGATCTAAATTCGATTCACAAATTGCTTTTCCTGATTGTGCGGCCATTTTTTTTGTCTTAGATTTGAATTCTTGTTCACATTGACTAAAGACTCGCTCAGCATGAATGAATCCTGATGGGCTTGCTGTGCTTTCTAAGTTGCCGAGTATTGCCAAGCAGTCTGCTGATGTCGGCTTTCTTTCTTTCTTTTCTGCGACATCTTTAGCTTTTGCACGAAAAGCCAAAATGCATATTAAAAAAAAGATAATTAATTTCATTCTAGCTCTCATGCGACCCACCCATTAGCCTCCATTATCTCAAGTATTTTCTTAGAATGTTAATGGCAACTTTATCGAGATAACACATCTGGCCTTTTGTCAGGGACAGGATGTTTAAGTCTGCTGCTAAGTGTGCCGATTTACATATGTGAAAGCCAATCATTTTCAAAAAATTCGCTTTTATCTATATTTTTTAACTACTTTTTTAATTCTACCGTTGGCGACAGGTGATTTAGGCGATACGTGGAGAACGTTTACCTATCAAGATTTGGTGAAATTGATTAAAGATAATCGTGTTACGTCAATAGAACAACTCACCCATTTATTGCCTGAAGAACTTCAAACGAATATTACGTTTCGTTTAATTCCTCACAATCGTCTGCAAGAGGGTCCGCGGGCGATTCGATTTACCTCCGACGGTCGGCTCACGATTACTCACAGTACTGATCCAAAAGCAAAAGGGGGATTAAATATTGAGATATTTGAGAAAACCGCCTCAGATGAAGGTGTTCTTCATGACATCGAATTCTCAAAAGATGGCAAATCTTTGCCAAAAATTACAGAAGGCCATCCTCATGGAGCGGGCACGCAGATTCAAACCTGTACGGGATGTCATGGCAGTCCTCCTCGCAAGATCTGGCCGACCTACAGAACCTGGCTGGACGCATGCGGGGAAGAGGATGATCATCCGAACCAGAAATGTTTAGATTTTCTTAAATCTGCAAAACAAAATCCTCGACTCAAAGATTTAAATTGGGATCAAAAAAACCCTGCTTGGCCGTACACTGGTTCCGCCGAGCGAGCTTTAAGAACCATGCCCAACACAAGACTTAGTTATATTGTCCAAATTGATAATGCAAAACAAATGGCGAAGACCATGATGAAATCAGATCTTTATGGAAAATTGAAGTATACCTTATTTGATCAGGAAATTTGCCCACAAGATTCCCAACTCAATTCACGAATACAATCCGATCTTTCTCGATCTCCAGAAGTTAATCTGCCAAACAACTGGATGGGAACAAAGAGTGAGTACATTAAGAGTGTTTTGACGTATGTTCCGCAATATACACCGTCAGACTATAGCTCAAAGAATTATCCTGGTACTGCCTCCAAACTTTTCGAATTTTTTGGAATTCCATATGGAACCACTGGAGGAAGTGAGAAATTTGAAAGGAACGCCTCAACAGGTATCAGTGTTAACTCTGAAACAATTTATAATCGTGGTTCGCAAACATATCTAATTGTTCAACTCTTGCAAAAGGAGGCTCAACAAAATCCGGTGATTAAAAAAATCCTTAGTGATGGCAAAGTGGATTATCCAAGAAGCTCCGAATCTACAAAAAGCGATTACAATAATGACGATTTTTATAAAGCGGATAAAAAATTTCAAAATGAATTCGAAAACTCATTTTTATTGAACAAAGCTCTTCGTGAAAGTTGTGCTTATTTCAGGAGCCAATCGCTGAAAGAACTCGACAGGTTAGAAGAATCACTAAATGGAATAGCTGAATGTGAGACAAATAAAATTGCTTCAAAGGCCGCACAAGCTGATTTGTCGCCACTTGATAAGCGCCAAATTATTCCAATATCGAATTTGACAGGACCTTTACAAGATCTCGTATTGGCAAAAGGTAAAGAAATTCTCAAGACCGCCAAATGCATTACCTGTCATGATCCGAGCTCAGGACACTCTGTCGGCCCGCCTATTCGATTTACGAACCCAAAAAAATTTGCGGAAGATGATAACGAGTTTGCTCGATCGGGTATGGATGTAGTCTCTTCAGCAAGGCTTATGATGTCTGATGAAACTCCATATGAAAAAAGAATGCCTCTAAATAATCCAAGTCTAACTCCTGAGGAAAGGGAGGCCGTTGTAGAGTATCTTAGATTTATGTCAGGATCTCAAAGGTCACAAGGCTTGGAAGGTCCATCTCCCAGATCGGTCCATTAACCTTTCATCTTAAGTGCATATGAACCCAATATGATACTTAAAAAAATTCGCATTGAGCAGAATTAATAAATCCAAACAGTTAAGTTTCTATTCGACCGAAATGAAGATGTTTTCAAGGCAATTTTAGGAGCAAATTTTTGCTATCGACCAATATAGATTTCCGACTTTTTCGAGTTCAAAAGGCGCTGACGTTGACCGCAATTTTTCAATTTTCAAAAAATACGATGAGAAAAAATCTGCCAGCAACCCGCTGAATCGCTTATAAAAATAGTTTTTCATTTAGCACTTGAGTTATTAAAAACAAGTATTTCACGCAGGGTACGGCAGCAATTTTTCATCTGAATTTTTTTATCTTCAAAACAATTCAGAGCTGTTATGAAATTCGCAAAAGTCGCGCGAACTTCGGAAAAACTTCGAATAAGTAAAAATCTATTTAGCTAGTAGTGAACTACGTTATATTATGGACTGGAGTAGCTTTGACAGGTCGACTCAGTTCACTCGTTTGGGATCTAATTTCCAAAGATCTCATCTAAACTGCGAGTATCTAGTATTTGTTGGGTAACCAAAGGAGTTGCATAACCCGCTTTTTCGAAAGCGTAAAATGAACTGGCTAGATTTATATACAAATCGTACAACTGGGGGTTTCGGATAAAATTCATTGGAGTATCCATAGGAGATCCCAAGGCATAAAAGCTATCCCGTACGGATTCGAACAGAGATCTCATACCTGGCCGATTGAGATCTTGGTCCGATTCGGCAAAAGCTCCTTTAAACTGACCTGCATCAACTACAAGTCTTCTCATACGTTGTAAAAGGAGCACCTGAAGCGAGTGTGAGAGAAAATCATTGGTCAGATTTATATTGCCGAGTTCCGCATATCTTCTTGCCGAAGATTCAATTGCCTCTGCGAGACGAGCAATTGCTTGGGGAGTAGACTCTACATCGACGCGCGAATGTGGTTTTTCCAAAAATTGATCCTGGCAAGCATCGTTGGCAAAGCTTGTACTGAACGGCAATATAGACACAAAAAGCGCAATGATGAATAAACGTATGAACATAGCAAACCTTCCCAGAAAATTTTAAAAAATACCAAGCCTTGAATGATGTCTACTCAGCAAATTGAGTGCCAATACTAAGCGTGATTTTCTTCAACCTAGTGAAATACCAAGGCCGTTTAGCTAAAGCTGCGCAAAAGCGTTTGACGCCAGGGACGTAAATAGTCTGCATGAGGGCGAATTGAACTAGGCAAGACTTGGGTGCGTTTGATTTCGGTCAACTTACGTCTGGATAGACTCATTCCCCAATCAACTAAGCCGAGTTTCGCCACAGCTAAAAGTAGCCCCCGACAAAATTTCCATCTGGTAGAACCGATATGGGAAAGGTAGTTTGAAAGCTGAATTTGCCGACACTTGCGTCGATAATCGTAATTGGAAAAGTCATTTTCCTGGTTCCATTATCAAGTAGAAAGAAAATGAATTGAGTATTTGCAGCTAGGGAAATAGGCATATTTGAATTTATATCTAAGATTTGACCTGCAAATTCATAGCTGGTTACAAGTTCGCGTATTTTTTGAGAAGACGTCAATTGAATGCCATATACTTTAGCTGTCAACTTGTGATCTGCTTTTAGGTGGAATTATCATAATGAAACTTTTTTGTTTAATTCGAATTTTATGATAAATTCTTTATGTTTTTGAATCCCCTACTTTAACACTAATGGATCTCGATATTTGCAAAAAGTGTCGAAGCATTTTACGTTTTTTCAAATTCGACAGTTCATTTTGATACTGCAAATTCAAACAGAGGGTCCCAATAAGGTTGACTCCTTAATACACAACTTTACTGACGGATGTTTACGTTACAACTTTTGAGACACATTTTAGCTCACCTAAATCGAACGCGATGTGGGGCGCAGTCATTCCATTTTAGGACACTTCCCACTTTTCCACTTGGTGGGTAGCAGAATTTATTTTATTCGACTCGGGGGAATGTTGTATTTAAACGGGACACGCCTGAATAACTTCAGTATGGTCTCGATCTATTTGTTAAGGTCTCAATATCTATTCCGATAATAATCTATGAACTTCAAGATTATCAAGAATGAAACTCTAGCGGGCATTACCTCAGCTCTTGCAATGATTCCAGAATCAGTAGCATTTGCATTCGTGGCAGGTGTGCCACCGATCGCAGGGTTGTATGCCGCGTTCACAGTTGGTCTTATTACAGCTTGCTTCGGTGGGCGGCCCGGAATGGTGTCCGGCGCGGCGGGCGCACTCGCAGTGGTTTCAGTCTCACTCGTTAGTCGCCATGGGATTGAATATCTTTTCGCAGCTGTGATTTTAATGGGCGTTCTGCAAATGTGCTTCGGTGCCATGAAACTTGCAAAGTTGATTCGCCTGGTTCCTGAGCCAGTGATACTAGGCTTTGTAAATGGTTTGGCTGTGGTGATTTTTTGCGCGCAGTTTCGACACTTTCCAGCCATCAGTGGATCGGATCCTGCTTTTATCACCATGGCAGCGTTGGTTGCCCTAAGCATGATAACGATTTATTTCATGCCAAAATTTACCAAGGTTCTTCCGAGTTCTTTGGCGGCTATTTTACTTGTCTCTGGCGTTATGGCGTTATTTGGACTGAGTAGTATGTCCGTCGGCGATTTGGCTAAAATTAAAGCGGATTTACCTTCGTTTCACATCCCGAGTGTCCCGTTCACTTGGGAAACTCTCAAAATTATTTTTCCGTTTTCGATAGTGATGGCTGGAGTTGGCCTTATTGAGTCACTGCTCACAATGACTTTAGTCGATGCAAAAACGAAATCTAAAGGTAACGGAAACCGCGAGTCGTTTGTTCAAGGTGTTGCCAATCTTACGACCGGCGTGTTCGGCGGCATGGGCGGATGTGGTATGATCGCCCAAACCATTGTCAATCTGAGTTCGGGAGGGCGTGGACGAATATCCGGAGTTGTCTCGGGGCTCGCGATTTTAGGCTTTATCATGTTCGGTGCATTTGCTTTGGAAAGAGTCGCCGTCGCCGCACTCATCGGTGTCATGTTCATGGCAGCGATTCGGACTTTCAGTTGGGCGAGCCTGAGTATCATTCCTCGTCTTCCTAGGCGGGATCTTTTTGTTATGCTGGTAACCTCGGGCCTGACAATCGCATTTGATCTGGCGACTGCAGTGGTTGCTGGCATCGTTATCTCGGCCCTCATATACGCTTGGGATTCCGGCACTCGGCTCAAAGTACGCCGGATAAATCGGTTGGATGGGTTCACGTTATATGAAGTCAACGGACCATTGTTTTTCGGATCAGTCACATATTTCGTTGAACAACTACAGTTGGAAAACGACTCCGCCAAAATCCAAATTGACCTTGGAGCATCGCGTGTGGTTGATCACTCCGGGATAGAGGTTTTGGCGCGCATTCATACAGAGGCCAAGTCCCTTAATAAGACCGTTTATTTTGTTAATGTCAGCAGTGAATGCCAGGAACGCATTCATACCCTGAAACCTGGCCTACTTTTCCAAGAAACTCCATTGAACCTGCTGGAAGCCGCCTAAGATGCACAGTCTGAAATACTTAGACGGAGTCCATTCTCAACAGCTTTCCTAATTGAAACATATAAGTATTTTTCCTGACTCCGTGGTGGGTCGGGAAAAATTTAAAAGGATTTTAGACTACCTTGAGTGCAGCAAAAACTCGAAGAGTTGTTTTTGCTGCACTTCCCTTAAGATAGATCAATAGTTAGACATTGACGTGCAGTTAGTATCGCCATTTTTGCGTAACCACTGCATCCGGTACTGCTGATTTTTTTTCGAGAGATTGATAAGCTTCTGGTCAACCCAGGAGGATATCATGAGAGCCATAAAGAAACTCGACC
>JAYUEN010000057.1:0-2427 GCA_043739185.1 Bdellovibrionales bacterium | reverse complement strand
AAACCCAACTCAAAAGCTCTACTCATAGAGGCGCCTTGAGTTTTTTTCTTGGCAATGCTTTTGCTACGCCATCGACCATTGTAAAAACTCTTACACGTATAGAAACCGAAAATCTCAACGGCAAAATTGGCCACTCTGTGATGGTCAGTGGGACAAGAGTATTTCCGTCACGTGAGGCTCGCCTTCCATTGAATCAAGGTGTGATTACAAGATACTCAGCAGCCGACAAGAATGTTTCAGCAGAATCTTTGTTGCGACCCACATTTTATCTGCCAGCATCAATCGGTGGCCCACTCGGTGGCCCCGGCGAAACGATGGCGTTTTTCTATCATATTGCTGGAAATTTCGTAACCCACAATCTAGTTGGCGCTCAAAGCAAGCAAATCTTAGTTTATCTTAGAAAGGCACTTTCACCTGAGAAACTTTGGAGTTACTTCAAAATGTATAGATCTAAAGAGTCTGTGCCTCCCACTCAAAAGATATCACCACAGGCGCTCGAAATGTTTGATAATTGCTTAAAACTTGCAAAGGGGCCAAAATCCAAGGCACCCAATGAACTCAGACTCACTTACAAAAAAACAAAAGAGGAGACGATCCATCGTGAATTGGCATTTTGTCTGATTTGGAATATTTTATGTTCCCAAAAAAGTTCAAAGTTGAATGCTATTTTCAAGTTTTTAGGTTTCAATGGAGACCCTCAAAAGAAATTAATTGGATCTTTTGAAGTGAATCGAAAAATTCTAATTCGATATTCGTCCAAGCGAAAATTATTGGACGAAATCAAGCGCAATTTTCAAGTGACCGAGACCAGTTTTGAACTTTCTATGGTCCATGCGCTGATCATTTTGAATAATATAAATTTTAATTCGAGTTATCGAAAGATTTTGTGTGTCGATTCGATTTGATACTATAGCCAATCCCCATTTTGTCAAAACTCGACTTTCATTTTGGTCGGTGCGGGAACATACTCACCGACCGACGACCAGTCACATATATGATATGACAAAATGATTGATAGTGATGGCGCTCTTTGCCTAAAATAGAGCTATGAAACTTTCACAATTTCTGAAATTAAGTCGCACGGGCTCTCGTAAGCGGTCCATCATCGCGGATAATATTGGCGATTCAATTCTCTTTAATCAATGCCAATTATATGAGAACGTCCGCAAAGTATTTTTGAAAAATGGTGGGAGTGCAACTCAGATAGATCATTGTAACTATTTCTCTTCAAAACTACTTGCTCTTGATAAAATGAAAAAAAATAGAAGAATTCCCTATTTGCCAAATATGCTCGCGCTGAAAGAAGCTGAAAAAGTCCGACCCGGCCATTTTAAATTGAATGACTTCATAGAGGTTCCTTTAATCGGCAATTCAATTTTTCATGAAAGTTGTCACTTAATCGTCCACAATTTGTTAGAAAAAAAAGGTGCGGCTCAACTAAGAAAAAATAAACGAGACTTTTTGGTGAGTATAGTTTTTGAAGAGGCTTTTACAGATACCGCAGAAACCTTGCTAGTTCTTGCCTCAACCACAGAGGCCATGAGGTTTTCAGCAAGATATAACACTTATGTAAATCATTTAAGTGACGAGGTTCGCAAGGATTTACAGCAGATTATTAATCGATTCGGCTTTCAAAATGCGGCAAAGATGCTAATGCTTTTGTCTTTGTCTGCACATTTTTTAATAAAAACTTTTGACAAAAAACTTCTTCAAAAGAAATTATCTTTTATTAACATAGCGTCGGCAAATCAGAAGGATTACCAAGTCTTATCCAGAATTGCACAAGTCATGGTAAGCCTCGTTGTTAGTTACCGCGTTAATGTTTGCAGAAATTATTTTATAAGCATTGGTCTCTCTAGAAATGTTTCACAAATATTGAATTTCGATCCCATGGAGATTTTAGAAAAGGACAAAGCCCAATGGCTTCTAAATTTTAACACTCTGTGCAAAATGTTACAGCCTCGGGCAGTTTAATTTCATGAAAGTTAAAACCCATCTACTTGAAAAAATGGATTTGTTATCTTGCGCCAGGTGCTCCCAAAAAAAATCCTGACCCCTTTATATGAAGCAATACTTATTGAAATTGAAGATTTTATCTCTTCTAAACGAAAAATATTCCGCATACTTTCTAGTGAAGAATTAGCTGAACGGACTCGATCTACAAAGTTTATCAAATTGATTAAATCTAAATCGGCTTGGCAAGAGGTAGTATCTCAAAGTATGAACAGAGTATTTAATCAAAGCCTGCATATTCAAGTGAATAATTTAGTGGCGGCACACTCACAGTGGTTTCGCCTCAGTCTGCCAAGACATTTTTTTGCAGGCCTCCTGTTAACTGACTATTTATAATTAGATAAAAATCACGATTGTTTAGCCCCATTTTTTTGATTTTCAACTCGTCACTTACTTTTTAAAACTGGACGTACG
>JAYUEN010000056.1:0-2435 GCA_043739185.1 Bdellovibrionales bacterium | reverse complement strand
TCGCCAGCTAGGTCGACTTCAGCATTATGCATTCTTCTGAAAATGTTGATGAACTCTTGCTCAACCATTTCTCTCGGATTAACTGGATTAAAGATCGCAATTTTAATTTCAGCCTTTTCATCAAGAAATTTAGTTGAGTCATTTGGATCACGCTTAAAGCCCGCATTTTTATTTGCATAATCAAGAAGTGACTTCAGATTTGCTCGAGTCTTGTCTGGTGAACCCAAAGAATCAATAGTCAAATAAACGTCAACACCACGGCCAACTGCTTGCTTGAGTCCATCGAGATAGCCGTAACTAGCCATATCTTTTTCTAAAATGTAATAGCTCGTATGGATAGTGTACAATGCGTTTTTAATCATTTTGAGCTTAACCAACATGCCTTCTTGAGGATCTCGAACGATTCTTGAAATCGCTTTGAGCTTTTTAGTTCTTTCAACTAAATTAGCTCGGATAATATCGCGATATTTTGCAAGGAGAGAAAGCTCGCCATCGGTTTCTGTCTTTAAAACAAGATCGGCGCCGGTCAGATTTTCTGTACCCACTTTTATACTAATATAGTCGGCACACATATCGCCGGCGGCATATGATTTTGGGATAAATCCCAAAGATAGAGCGAGCGCAAGGCTCAACTTAAGAACAAATGGCGTACGCATATGAAGTTCCTTATTATAAGGTTGTGTACATCACCATTTTACATCGGAGACCGAAGGAGGTTTCTTGTAGGTTCTGTACGATTCAGAGGATGCTAAGAGCAAGCTAAGCGCCATTCTCGCATGGGCTCTAGTATGATTTTATTGACTCTGAGTCTTTGACGGCTGTTTAAGTCTTAGCCAATGACAATGCACGCTCAGGCTGGTTGGTTCTCCTACTTTAAGCGGGGTGTGGCCATTCGTAGTAAAATTTGTCAGTATTTATAGATAGATGATTGAGGTAGCCGCATCGCTGAAGGATCTTTCTACAGAATGAGATTGGATTGCTATAGCCGTAACCCATTCTCTTAAGAACTTTGATCTTGTTATTGAGGCCTTCAGCCACAGCGGTAGTCAGTCTAGAGTTGATATAGGCTTCTATGTTTCTCCTATAGCGTCTGATGGTCTTTGCTAGCTTGATAAATGGCCCAAGCTTTGATTCTCTTACGACTCGATACCAGATGAGTAGAGTTTTTCTAAAAGATGCTACTGTGGTCTTATCGAGAGCTTTATGAAAGTATTCAACCAGAAGCATAGCTGTATGAATCGGCTCATTGATTTTTCGAAGCTTGTCGAGCAGCTTTTGTTCGGCCTTAGAGAGGTCTTTGTCTCGAGCCATAAGAATAAATCTTCTGTGGGGCTCAAGCATGCCCTGATTAAATTCATCTTTTGCTTCTTTCGCCTTCTTAAATTCAAATCTTCGAACTTTATCAAAGGCTTCATTTACTTTTTGCACGAGGTGAAAGCGATCAATGCAAATCCTGGCATTCTCACATTCTTTCTTAATAACACTAATGAAGGCCTCGTGCATATCGACAGCGAAGTTCTCAACGGTCATTTTCTGGCCTTTAGAGAGAATACTTAAAGAAGTTGTTAAAGCCTTTCCATCTCGTCCAATGCTATTGAACAAAACCTTGCCAGCCTTCGGGCAGACCAGGTTTGTCACAAACTCAACTCTATACCTTTTTGCAAAGAGACCCTTGCGATTTTCAATCTTAACTGTACGAAAGTGAACTTCGTCGGCGCACAGATACGACAGGTCAAGATCTGCTGGTAGCTTAAGAAATTGCATCATAATCTGCATGCGATACTGATCAAGCTCCCACATGGTTTTTGAATTTGAATCCAGTATGCGCCCTACAGCTTCGCAGGTAATTTCCTCCATGAGACGACCTGCAACCTCTGCAAAGCCACACGTCATTGATTCAAACTTCGGGTGAATCCAATCAATGCGAGCCACGGCAGTGCGATCGCAATCCTCACAAAACCCCCGCATTTGCTTAAGCTTGATAGTCACCTTCTGAAAAACTCCCATCGGCGGGGCCTTAATTTCCTTTAGCTCCCAGCCTTTAACACGACTAAATTGCAGGCCGCAGCGATAGCAAAAACACGCACTTCTCTTCTGCTGAACGTAAATCTCAGCAACTCTGCGTTTCTTAAATAATTTCAAATCTCTTATTGTGACATCTTGAAGACCTAAAAAGTCGATGATAGTCTGAGCAAAGTCCATCCTTGGTGCCTCCTGGTTGATCTTTTGTGGTAAAAAAATCAAATCACAGGTTCAAGGATTGGACAATTTTTGACAAGCCTACCCGCAAACACCCCGCTATAATTCGGAGAACCAGGCTGGTTTTGAAAGATAAGTTAGAGAACTTTAGGACATCAGCGGCAGATTTTATTCAAATAGTTGGGTTTATTAGCGTAGTAGTCTTGGCTTTGTTTTTGTTGGTCCAGTTTGGAAAG
>JAYUEN010000055.1:0-7353 GCA_043739185.1 Bdellovibrionales bacterium | reverse complement strand
GTTTGAGGCCAAGAATAAGTAGCTTTAATCGGGAGATATGAAAGTTATGTCGGGTTTGTTTTAAAATATAGAGGACATTGACCAATCAAGCGCTTTCTAGGTCCTTCAATAGGGGTTGTATTTTAAAATGAGCCTTGTAGGGACTGAAAAATTTTAAGAATTGATTTCCTTTGAGATTCATTTTGATAAAGAGCTGTTCCTCGATGGTAACCCTTTTCCGCAATAGCTTTAAAGTTGATAACTCTTGTTCCTGGTAGTCCAGAGGCTTCGCTATCGGTTACTAACCATTCATGACCCAGGGCTTTCATTTGCGAAATCTTTTCGCGGGGATGTCTTAATTTAAATTCCGATTCGAGTTCCTTTAAAGACTGTAACTTTTCATTGGTATTTATTTTTATCCACAAACTCAAAAACACTTCCAGTGACTTAAGTTTTTTGCCATTCATTTCAACGTAAATAATAGGTCCAGAGGAATTTGCACCTTCAAGTCCGTAAGCGGTCCAATTGACGGGGACCGTAAAAGAAATGTTTTCAAACTTTACTTGTGTCGGCATTCCTTTAATAGAATTCTTACTAAGGGCTGTCTCGAAGGCTAGAGTATCAGTATAATATTTTTGAGGAACCACGGAAAGTTGTTTTTCATTAGCGGCAAAAACTGACAATGCTAAGATAATAAATTTGAGCATATGCCACGACTAGATCACGGCAATTTCAGGCGGTCAAAAGTAATTCTGGAAGGTTTTGAATTGAGCACTATGGTACGCATCTTTTTCCGTTGCCGTACTCGAATGTGGTTTAGTCTAGAACAAATATAATCTGTGCTTCAGCGGTGAGCGACTCAACCGTATGCCGCCTTCGGCACTTAAATCTTTCGCTCAAAGCTTCGCTTTTATGAAATCGTGAACGGCGCCTTTAATACTATTGTCATTCATCTTGGCGCCTAAACCCATTTTTAAAATGCCATCCTTCAATGATAGATCAATGGCCTTGGGCTGAACGGCCTCGTAACAGTGGATTTCTTTGATTTTTTCTTTAATTGTTTTTTTGTAGGCCTCTTGCGTTTCTTTTGAACCCTCCTTGCAAAGTTCGGCGATTCCTAAGCGAGCAAACGAACAAAAGGCAACGCCATCTTCATTTTTCGGAGCCCACGTATAAACTATTTCGGGCTCAAAACTTATAGGTATTGTGTGACCGCAATGAAAAACCAAATCGGTATTGATGCCATTATTTTCCCTGTTGGCTTCCTTAGCGGTTTCTTTGAGCTCAAGTTTTTGGGCCGTCGTGTATTCTCTTTTTGCCTTCTCTTTTGAATCGGCAGCCCATGAAGTGTTGGAAATCAAAGCAGCAGATAAAATAAGGGATCCTGTTAAAAATGTTTTCATTGTCACCTCAAGATAACGGGTTTGTTAAAACTAAGTTGAGCTTATCTCATGATTTAAATTTGAATTTATTATATTATAGGCTTCATCGCAAATTTAGCCGAAAGCCCAGGTGTTATCGTCGATGATAGTTGGCGCTTCAAAATCCAATCTTCTTGGAGGCCTAGGCGCTACACTTCGACGAGCTTAATGGAGTCACGGCAGCGCTTTTTATTAGAGTGCTACTGTCGCCACTCGATTGAACAAAATAGCCTACTTTACTGATCCGTGAAAAGAGAGTCTGGACCAAATGCAAAAGTGACAATTTTCAGATTTAGAATGGGGAGCCCAGACGAGCATGGCTGCTTGCCCCAAAATGCTCTGAGTCCCGGTAACGCAATTTTTTATACGTCCCCTTCGAGCCCCAAGGCACGACGAATAAAATCTACGTTTGCCGAAAGCAGCGACATGGCGAGATGACATTTGATTTTAATAACGCGATCGCTATTAAAAATTAGCTATCCCGTTGCACATTAAAACGTTTTTAAAGTTTTTCAGCTTCTCGGATTCTTTCAAAAATTGTTTTATGCGCTTCAAATACTTTGCTATCTGAACTCGAGCCGCTCGGCAGTCGAGAGAAATACTTTACAAAAGGGTAAAAAATCTGCGCTCGAAATTGCGCTGGCATTTGTTCAATGGCAGCGGCTCGAGAAAAAAGAGCCGCACCAAAAAGAATGCATTCTTAAATCTCAAACCAGTCAAAGCAAAGACAATACAGTTTCTCTGAAGGCGAATCTTTTATGATATCGACGCTTGTGGAAATGAACTTCAGCATATTTTCTCGAATCAAAACTGCATCTTTCTCTGAAAGAGTTATTGGAGCAGAATAGAACGCATCCGTTGCTGCCTGGTTTTCATAATGTCTGAAGGCTTGCAGGCGCCAGTTCTGATGGTGCCTTGGTATTTGAGAAGACGTCGATTCAAGATGGACTAAGGTTGGACCATTTTTGAAATTACCATTTTCACTCTCAATAATGAGTGCATATTTTTTTAAGAACTCAATTGCCTCACGGGCTTTCTTTTTGTTTATTTTAAGACGCTCAATAATTGCTTCAAGGTTTTGAAATTCAGGAATTGCCGTTAAACTCCAAATTGCAAGATAATACCAGTTCGAGTACAAAATGGACTTTGCTTCGTCGGTTAAGACTTGATCTTGCTGAACACGATTTTTAATCTCACGAGCTTGCTCACGCACCTCTAAAATTTCTTCTTTAAGGTTTTTTTTGTAAAGATGGCTGCCGGCGCGACTAAAGTTAACAAGTAACAAAAGAAATCGCGTTTCGATTTTTGAAAGCGCAAAATAATCAGCGAGTAATACGGCCTGCTCAGGTGTTAGTTCCCGATCTCCATTAAAAACCTGAGTGACGATTGTGGCATTAACGCTTAGATGTTCGGCGATACGCTTGTATTGACCTCTTCCTGATTTTGGTAAGCTCTGAATACGTGCATTGACCCACACTTTATAGTCTTCAAACTCAAATAGATTCATACATTAATAATATCATATACTTAAAATATTAGCAAATTTGGCAATTTATTGAGTATCAAATTAGCAATGATTATATATGATTTATGACGCATCGGGTTTATTATGGCATTCGAATTGAACTCTAAACAATAGGAGACCTTATGAACATTCACTTAAAGAAGCCCCTGCTCACAATACTGAGCTTACTGATTCTTCCATTAACTGCGATTGCGGCCGGAGAAACCGGGTCCGGTAGCGGAACTGTCGGCGGAGGCGGAGGCGATATTTCTTGCGACGCCAAAATTCAAGACATCGTAAAGAACATCCAATTTTGGGTTTCCAATAAAGGTGATCGAAGTGGAATCCAACTTGATCTAACTTCAAGTTTGCATCCAACGACACATTTGCCCTTCACTCACGCACAATATGAAAATGAAATGAATGAGCTATTAAAAAGACCTGTTGATGCAAATTGTGTGAAACCTGGAGACCGCTTCTATCCTGTTGAAGTTGGCAATAGCGCCAAGATTTGCAGAACGTCGGTTGACGATGTGGGCATTCACATGGTCTGTGATCGTGATTTATTTATGCAGTTAATACCTGACAATCAAATTAAACAAATCCACCACGAACTGGCGATTCTCTTGCCTGGCCTCGAACCAGTTAATGGGCCCATTTCTACGTACAAAATATCGAATCAACTTTCGGCATTTATTGAGGATATTTCGGAGCGTCGTCTTGTCGTTATGACTGAAAAATCAAAAGAGTATACACAAGTTGTACGTTGCCAAACAACCCGAGGCCCCGAAGTAGGAGTTTTTCTCAATCCAAGAGCTGTACAATATTTGATCCAAAATAAAATGAGTGGAATTGCCGGTGGATCTGATTCACATAAGTATTCATTTTCAGTCGAATTTATGGATGATGATAAAACAATTACCCAACTCTTTAGCAAGAGTTGGCCGTGGCATGGTGTGGTCCCTGTATTGACAGGAATTCATGAATACAATCTCCCAAGTGAAACCCAGCTCATTCAAGCAAAATATGAATTCACCTCACCTGTTCAAACAATGAAAATAAACGGTGAAACCTTTGTGAAATTTGCGAGCTTCAAAGTGAGATCAAAAATTGAAACTTACAAAATTAGCTTCGATCAAAAACTAGAAAGTCATTATGGTTCAATGGGCAGTCCCCAAGATATTAAAAGAATTTTAGACACTGAAACAGAGAACTATGTCTCAGGCTTGGTAGACAGCGAAATAAATTGCACCCTTAATGGGATGTTTTTATGAAAAATAGTTGGACGAATTTAATAGTGACTTTAATTCTCCCTTTAAACCTATTTGCGGCCGGAGATACCGGGTCCGGTAGCGGAACTGTCGGCGGAGGCGGAGGCGGAAAAAGAGAACCGCTCTTTCAAGACATCACCGAAAACATATCGAAGTGGATCAAGAGTGGAAATGCAAATCAGCTTGAACCAATTTTACAACAGTATGGATTTACAATATCAGATTACAAACGCGATATGCTCGGAGTGATTTCAAATTACCATATTACTTTTACTGACGATAAGGTTTTAGTCGGCAATAAAGAGAAAACCTGTCGCGGATATATTGACAGCAAACGGGTAAATCAAATCTTGTGTAACAATACACAGTTTGGCGACGACACTCCGGCAAATATAAATGAAATCTACAGACAAGTTCATCATGAGTTAGCGGGCCTTGCCTGTCGAAAAGAGAATTCTCAAACAATTTGTTTAGAGCAAAATAGACTTGAGGATTCGGACTATCGAATCTCAAACCACATCTCGGCTTTTTTAAGATCCCAAAAGGTAATGCGACTACCAGTCCTGGCATCAGAAAAATTCATTTTTAACGGAATCTGTATTTACTCAGACAACAACGCCACACCTACAGCGCCGAACGGGCAAATCGTGAGTTCATCTGTATCCGTTGTAAATCATGAAACCACCAAATTACTAGAGGGATCTCGAGAAATTAGCCTTAGGGCAAAATTATCTGTCGACGGAAATCAAAAACGCTTAGTAATCATCGACTCGGTTGGTAAAGTTCTCTTCGACCACTCTTCTGATTTGGACTCAGGTACAAACTACTTAGAGACGTTTCCGATGGGTGAGAATAAGTCTATGACCGTCAGTCTGGTGTGCACGCCAATCTGATCTTTAATGCCTAGAAAAAATTTATAGAAGCTTTGACAAAACTCTGAAAAATAAATTTTTTGACGACAAAAAACATCCTCCAAATGAGCGAAATAATTTAACTCTCCGATAGTAATCGGAGAGGACTCTAAGCAAGAAGTTGAGAGTAAATACAATAGCCCCCGTTCTCAAATAGCGCACCTTCAAATCCAGTCTTTTCGATGCGATTGAGGTCTGGCCAGCAAAGCGCAACACCGTCAATAGATCCGAGATATATAGTCCAAAGTTAAGACTGCTCCGAATCGAGATCCCTCGATTAATTCGAGTGCCCTGTGCAGCGTAGATATTTGATAAGTGAGCGGTTCCAAGTTGGGTGTGACATTTCGTTATAAGTTCATAAAAGAAAATCGATTATCCTAAACGATATTATTCATGTAGTTTTTTGTTATGACTACTAACTCTAGTCCATTCATAAGAAAAGCAATTGCTGGCGACGAACGAGGAATTCATGAGGCGCACATGCGATCTATTCGTGAAGTCTGTTCTAAAGTTCACACGGCAGAAGAAATCAGCGGTTGGGGTAATCGACCATTTAGTGATAAATGGACCCCTTTAGTTCAAGATGGAGCTCTTTGGGTCGTTGAATTTGAGAATCAGATTCACGGCGTAGCTTACATTAAAATTACTCTAGAGGCGACAAAGATAGCGGCGCATATTTTTGGTCTTTATCTAACACCTGAAGTTATTGGAAAAGGATTAGGTGCAAATTTAATGAAGCTAATGCTTGATGTCGCCAAAAATGCGGGTGCCAAATTGATAACTCTAGATTCCAGTTTGAATGCACACAATTTTTATGAGGCTTTCGGATTTCGAGATACTGGTCCAATGAAATTTTCGGAAATTGGCGGCTCGAGCGTTCGAGGTTACCCAATGGCTCTGGTGGTATCTGATTAGAGGCACTTGTTAACCTCGAATTTCAAATCGACGAACGCGCCCAGAACGTGTCCAAATTTCGAAAGTAAAATTCGCAATGAAACACGTGAATTAAATTGCAATCTTTCCGGTCCACCTTGGGCCGGTCACTTAAGCACGTTGCGATCACGCGGTCCCAGAGATCTAATTCAAATCAGGTCTCTTTCAAAAGATGAATCGCACATTGAAATTGAGTGGGGCACCTAGGCAAGTCATTTGATTTTAATCGCTCGTGCTATCGCAAAATAAATTTCACCAGTCTCTAGAATGAAGCGGGCGCTAACTTTAACACTTGTTTTTTCACTTGTTTGTTGGTGCAACGCACTTCTACAATGGCAATAGGCTAAGATTGATAGGCCGACTTGAAACCCTGGCTCCAGATTTCGACATCTACATTTGCATAACCTTAGGGAGGATTTAATTGAGTTGTCGTGGTCCGAAATACCTGTTCTCTTTACTTTCGTTTGGCCTCTGGACTTCATTCTACTTTTGCCATTATTCGACTGCACAAGCAACGCCGATAAAGTTCAAATCTCCAGAAGCAGCGGCGATCGAAAGCCTACGGAAGTTCAAGCTAACGCCGAATACATTTTCTCAAAACACGGGTCTAAAAGTAGCCGGACCGAATCAACCCTTAATTGATCAATTTGATGGCGGCAGGTACAAGCCAATTAATGAACCCAGTTCCAAGCCAACCTATGGAAGCATCTTTGCTTTTCTAATCGGCGTTTTCTTATTTTATTGCGGATTTGGAAATTTTATTCGCTTTAAGCGTTCAAAAGTCTTGAACCGGATTGCAGCGGACGTTGTCGGAACCGTAGAGACAAAACGAGGTATATTTAACAATCTAGTTCGGTTCAAAGCTTCTCACGGTATGGTAAAATATTATGTCAGCGGTAAAGGCGGTTTTCAAACTCCCACTGAAAGCTCCGTTTTTGTGTACCAACATCCGACTCAGCTAGATCTTGTTTTTGAGGACAATTATGCTCGCTCAGGGTTAAATGCCCTTGTGTGGGGAACCTTTTTTATAATATGTGCATTTCTAATTATGACGCCGGTTTCTTTCTTCGTTATTTTACCTCTTACTGTCGGATGCTTATTTCTTTTGGGAGTAGTGCTAAAGCGATTCTTGGAAGGTCATTTTAATTTACTGAACATGAATATATTTTATGAGACCACGTACAATCAACCTTCCGAAATAGAGCAAGTCATTCACTCGAGCGATCCAAACATAAGATATCGCCCGGGAACTGATCTATAACAAAGTCTTTTGAAAAAAGGACTTTCATTGATCGTTTGAGACTTGTTATCGACTCTACGAGAACTCACTTTTG
>JAYUEN010000054.1:0-7356 GCA_043739185.1 Bdellovibrionales bacterium | reverse complement strand
AAAGTTAATTTCTTAAAATAATATGGAGGAATTCGAAGTATGAAGTTTTCATCTGCTGTTGACCTTACTCAAAAAGAAAATCGCTTTTTACGAAATCTAGTTCAAATGCTGATTCTTGTTATCGTGGCTTTGGCGATTGCTGTTGTTCTAATGTTTGATAAATCTCCCGTCATGGTTGAGCGCTCTGTTCACGGACTTGAAATTGTTAAGTCGACCGATCTTTTGAGGCAACCAAGTGATGTCGAGATGGCCATCAAATTGATGATGACGGCAAGATTTAATTCAGATGCAAAAGTACCTGAGCTCTTTATCAATCCTAAAGAGATGCTCATGCGAGTGACTGAACAAAAAGAAATGAAGTCTCGAACCATGACCCAAAGTGTTCTAGTACGTGCGATTCATTTAGAAAAAGACGATGCCACAGTTGATTTTGACCGCGTGATTGCAATTGGCGAACTGCGCTCAGCACTTAAAACCAAAGTTCGAATCACTTTTGAAGAAGCGACACCAAATGAACTAAACCCTTATGGACTTTTGCTTTCTACTGCTGAACCTGTGCAGCCAACTAATAAAGAGGAGAAATCCAGATGAAGACATTTCTAATGCTTTTGTTTTTTCCGGTGGGGCTCATTGCAGTTGGCAGGCTTAAGACTCCTGATCCAGAAAAGGCCATTGCTTGCGATGATAAAGTCCCAAAGCTTGTTCACGTCATGCAAGGAAGAGTTACGGTTTTGAACTTTCCGTTTAAACCGAAAGACGTCGTGCCAGGATCTCAGGCATTTGATTTTAAGCAAATTAAAAATGACCTCATTATTACATCAGTAAAGCCAGGCGGTCACACCAACGCCGTCGTTTACTTAGAGGAACGTAGATGTGTTTTTGATCTTGTGTCGGTCAAATCTCATGGCGATGACATTTTGATTGTGAAAGATCCTAAAGATTCTCAATACGAGGTGAAATTTCATGAGTAACGAAAAAGATAATGAACAAGTTGAAGTAAAGACAGATATTGCCTCTGAATCCATCGGCAAGGATAAATTCATTCGCGCAAGCGAAGGCAAATTTGATTCTCAGGGCTTTCGAAGCTCTGTCCTCGTTGCAACATCTCTAGTCTTAATCGTTTTCTTGCTCATGATGTTCACCTCAAAAAAAGAACAGATACAACACGGGCGAAAATCGCTACCAGGACCAGAAGGAGCAAGGGAGCAAATGGATTTAGGCGTAAAAATAATGACTCAAAAAGACCTCACCAATCTTATCCCAAAACCCAAGATGGTTTCGAGTGATCTTGGTCATATTCGAGTTGTGAGCTTGAGATCCATCTCTGAGGTTCCGACAGGCAGTGAAATGCAGGCCATACTTTCAAGTGGTGCCACTGACGGAATTGTCAAAGCACGATTGACAACTCCCCTCATCGTTGATGGTGAGCCGATCATTCCCGAAAATTCAGTCTTGTTCGGAAATGGTAAGTCCGGTGAAGAACGCCTTTTAGTCGAATTTAGAAAAGTGATTTTCCCAAGTGGAGAAAGCTTTGCAATTCGTGCCCAGGCGTTTGATCCATCTGATAAAATTTTGGGTCTAAAAGGTGCTGTTGTTGGCACCCGTGCAAAGAAAATGGCTGGTGCAATGGCTTTTGGATTTTTGGGTGGCATGGCCGATGGAATGCAAACCACAAGCGGAAGCTCAATGTTTATGCAGCAGCGACCATCAGTCAGAGACGGAGCACTTGCAGGTGCTTCGAAAGCGGCACTTGATCAAAGTCAGACCTATATGGAAGAGCTAAAACGCTCTCCAAATATTATCGAAGTTAAATCAGGAACGGATTTTTTAGTAATTGTGGATGAACCAAACAAAAAAGAAAGTGAAAAATATGGCAGAGGCGAATAAGGCAAAAGATTTTTGGGCAAATAAGTTTTTTATGGGGATGCGTTTTCTATGGCATTCTTTGTGCGAACTTGTGAATGGTATTAGAACCGAAAAAATCGACGTAGTTCGCTACGTCTATCCAGGTCTCATGATCGGCATCTTTTTTGTTTGTCGATTTGATGTTTACCTGGGAGATTTTTTTAATCGGGATTGGATGAAGCTTTCTCAAACCATGAGATCGGTTCTCGTGTACGCATCCATTTTTTCAGGACTTGTCATTTGGTCCTTTGAGCGAGCTTATTATAGGACAAGGTTTTTGAGTAAGCTGCGTTCAACCTTTGAATACTGCGGACTGACTGCAAACAAAAGGTTTCCTGGATTTATCTCGGATTCAGCAATTGACGAACATGTTCGAACATTAAAACTTCACGGTAATGGAATTCCCATTCAAAAATTTCGGGATAACCGTGAGAATCTAGAGGCACATTTCAACGTGTCGATCGTGAAAATGTATGAAGAGCCTAATGACAAGACTCGAATCAATATGGTCTATGCGCTAGAAGATCTTGCCCGCGAGGTTCATCTTGAAAACTCGATTAGCTACCGAAATGGCGATATTCCGATTGGTGTCACCTACGATGGTGCGATCAAGGTCAATATGCGAGACATAGCGCACTTAAGTATCAACGGTCAAACCGGCGGCGGAAAATCAAATGCCCTAAAGGTTTTAACAACGGTGCTTGCAGAGAATAATCCGCAGTCCGACGTACACTTTTTGGATTTTAAAGGCGGCATGGAGCTCGCTGAACTCATCAATCGTCTAGGTGATGAGTGTCCGAACTTTTTTCATAAGGCTGACACAATTCCGTGTGCAGAACATTTGGCTAAACTTGGTAAGTCGTTGGAAACAAGACTCACAACTCTTGCGGCGGCGAAAGTTTCATCACTTGATAATTATGATCCGGCCAATGATCTCAAAGATGAAGACAAAGACGGAGTCGATCGTGGGCGTCAGCCACTACGTCGTCAGTACATTATCATAGATGAAATTGCAGAATTGTACGTGACAAAATCCAAAACCAGCAGAGAGTTGGTGCTTGCGGCACGAGAAGCAGTTAACCGGATTGCACGTCAAGGCAGAGCTGCGGGTGTGCATTTGATCATCGCGACTCAACGCCCGGACTCTGCCAACTTCGACCAAACTGTAAAATCGAATATTCCGGCAGTCTTATGCTTCCCGATGCCTTCACAAGCAGCAAGCATTTCTGCTCTCGGCACCAAGCGGGCTTTTGATCTCAACCCCGAGATTAAGGGCCGAGCTGTGTGGAAGTTTGGCTCGCAAACTTGTGAAGTGCAAACCTATCTCTTTAGCTAAAACTTTAACACTCTGGAGAATCCAAATGGAGTCATCATTAATACGCAGACCAAAGCCGCCAAAATCTAAACCTGGTATTGCTCCTTATTTGACTTCGAGGGATTCAAAAATTCTCGAATACATTTGGAAATGGAAAATTGCATCCACGGCGTCGGTTCATGAAGCCATCAATCGACCGCAGTCGACCTATTCGACCTACAAAGTGCTCGAACGCCTAAAGACGAATGGCTTTATCCAAGATCACTTTCATTCTCGAGAAAGGTTTTATGTTTGGTCTCTCACTGAATACGGCTTTTCAAAAACAGCAGAATATTTAGGTGAGCTCGATGAAGAGGGCTACCTTTCCGAAAATCATCGACATGATAGACTTGTCCAAGCCTTTCAACTTGGAGAATGGTCGACACATCAGAATCCAAAGGTTATATTTTATACCGAACAGGATTTGCGCAGACGCCGTGTGGATCATTATCCTACTTGGGTGCCACAAACCAAAGAACACAGGCCTGATGGTTATACGAGAATTGTCGGGGCCAAACGCGAGTGGACATTTGCCTACGAGGTAGAGTTATCTGCTAAGAGCACTCAGAGATACGAGAGTGTTTTGCGATTTTTCAAACTTGCAAGTGGAGTCGACCGAGTATTTTGGTTGGTTGGTGATCCCTTCATTAAGGATCAAATCCTTCGAGCAAAAGCCTGCATCAAAGACGATACGAACAACTATCATGTATTCGTGGACATCAATGATTATCAAAAAAACGGCTGGGATGCGAAGGTTACCAACGAACGGTCAGAAAACCTATTCACACTACGAGAAAAATACCAGGAAGTTTGCGGGGATTTTATGGGTGAAATCATCGGGACTCACAGGGGAAGCTCGAGAGTTAACGTGCATCTCGACGGAAAGAAAGTCTTAGGAAAACCAAGACGTTAGTGCTTCCACCAAAAATGGTCCTCTTACTTGAGTGAGGGGGCTATATTGGCTGGTATTTTTTTTCAAATTTCACATGTAAAGGATGTCTTTTATGAAGTACGGGCTACTGCTTTCAGTATTGCTTTGTCTTTCTAATATTGGCTGTGCACTTACTAATAAGAAGCCGACTGATATTTCTAATCAAGTTCCTCCGCCGAAGTTACTCGCTCCAAGCGTTAAAAAGATTTGGATTCCCGCCGCAATTAAAAATGGTGGTTCCGAGTGGGAAGAAGGACATTTCATTTTCAAAATAGAAAGGACCACAACGTGGAGTCGGTAACCGGACATAATGTTTTTGAAGTCGACGATAAAAAATCACCGCTGGCAAAACCTAAACAGGAGCCAGAGGGCGAACGTGTCAAGCTTGGAAGAGCTGAAAGCACCAAGATTGCGGTTTGGCTTAAACAGCTTGATGAGTTTTCAAAAGGTTTTTTGCAACTGACAAAATCAGACCTAGTAAATTTCTTAATACGCGAGCGCAAGGACGAACTAACGACAAAGGAGATTGTCCAGATTCGCACCAACCACTACGACCCGATTAGGCATTTGAATTGGATCACGCCAAGACTCAAAGACGTGCTCAACTCAGGTGATGCTGACCAAATCGCGCGGCTTCAAGATGAGATTCGTAGCATTGAGTTGTCCGTTATCAGGCGAGTCACCGCAAAAAACGGAAATCCTGTGGCGCCGAATGAAGTTAAACAAAAACGATCAAGGCGCCCAAAAAAGGCGGTGGACACAGAAACTGTGCCGAAAGAGGATGTTCCGTCCGCGAGCTCAATAAGGAATCGAGGAGAATCTGAGTAAAAAGATCCTGGCCTGCCGCCCACAAGGATATTGAATGTTACCGTGATTTATGCTAATCTTAATAAGATTATTAAGATTGGAGATCTTCAAATGAAGGCCACAAATAAAGCGCAAGTAGTATCAGTTTCCCTGCCGCTCGACATGACAAAAGAAGTTCAAGAAATGGCTCGCGATGAGCGCAGGTCTGTAAGTGAAGTTATTCGAGAGGCGTTTCGGCAGTACGCATCCAACAAGGTACTTAAAGACGTTCGCAAAGAAGCAAGAAAGTCGGCAAAAGCAAAGGGTGTCAAGCCTGGTGATGTTGCTGCAATTGTTCGTGAAGGCCGAAAATAATGTTGAAGGTTTGTCTAGACACGAATGTCTGGATTAGCGGCTTGGCATTTTCTGGCGTTCCGGCGGAAATTGTGAACCTTGCATTTAATAGAAAGTATCAAGTTGTGACCTCCACACTGATTCTTGAAGAATTGAATCGCAATTTGGTTAAGAAGTTTGACGTTAATCCGAAGCGAGCAAAGCATCTGTGTTTTAGGATTGCTCAAATATCAGATGTATATGAGCCGAAGGGCACTATTCATGCGATAGCTGGGCACCCTTCAGATAATTTAGTGTTGGAAACTGCGGTACTGGGTCGCGCAAAGTACCTTGTTACCGGCGACAAAGAGCACTTACTCCCACTTAAAGTCTTTAAGAATATTAAGATCATCGAACCCGCTGCTTTTCTACTTCGGTTAAAAAATTAAGAAGTTATTTGAAAATCTACGGCCCCAGTCGTTATTCAAAAAATTGCACACAATAAATAAAAAATCATAGACCCCTCTTCAATTGCCGAGCCATTTATATCGCGTGGTGAAGCGACTCTTCTATTGATTTTTAGAGGAAAATATATGACAATAAATCCAATAAGCTCGAATGAAAATTCGGGTTCGCTCTTTGAAATTGCGAATAGCTGGTTGTCAACAAATGACGTTGCAAAGATTCTTTCGATTACTCCGAATGCAGTTCGCATTCTAGTTTGTCGCGGGCGACTGTCCGCTTTTAAATTAGGGCGCCATCTGCGTTTTCGGAAAAAAGATTGCATGGCTCTTGTCCAAAAAACAGGAGTCTGAAAATGGCAGTATCGAATTATATCCTTAACGGAAAGAAACTCTTTGAAGTTTATGTCAACGGATCTGATCTTCGCGGTAAGCGCGTGCAAATGCGTAAGCGCGGAATCACTTCCCTAAAAAAAGCCGAAGATCTCGAATTTGAATTCAATCGTGAGCTTGCCCGCATCCGAGAAGAAGATATTCATCTCAGATGGAGCGAATGGTTTCCCGAGTGCATGAAGGCAATGAAAACGATGTGCGAGCCTTCAACAATCTACACCTGTGAAAAAATCGCAGGTAAATGGATTCATGATCATTGGAACTCAAAAGAACTCAGGGCCATTTCAAAAATGGATGTGCATGAGTTAATTTTTGAGAAATTGTCTGAAGGCGAAGCCACGATGCATACACGGAAAGCAGTCTTGAAAATTGCAAAGCGAATTTTTCAAGTCGCGATTGACACTGGAAAGCTTGATCGTAATCCCTGTCAGGGATTGATGGTCAAGGTTCCCGAGTCCGACATGAAGGTGCTTTCAAACACTGAGGCGCAGACGCTTCTAAAGAATGCCCAAAACACAGAGCATCGGTTTTATCCGGTGTGGGTAGTTGCACTTTTTACGGGAATGCGCTCGGGTGAGCTTTTTGCTCTGAAGTGGACTGATGTGGATATGGAGTCAAGAGCTGTCCACGTCTCAAGAAGCTGGAATAGCAAAAACGGCATGAAGTCCACGAAGAATCAAAAAACTAGGATTGTCCCTATGGGGGATGAACTTCTGGGTTTTTTGAAAAAACTCAAACTTGAGCGAGGCCAGGAAGAATTCGTGTTACCACGACTGTTGGAGTGGGAGCGCGGAGAGGCGGCCAAGGTGTTGAAGGCATTTTGTCGAGTGATTCAAATCACCGAGATCAAATTTCATGATTTGCGAGCGACATTCATTACCAATCTTTTGAGCCAGGGCGAATCCCTGGTCCGAGTGATGGCGATAGTGGGACATGCGGATCTGGAAACGACTACGGTGTACGTCAGAAAAGCTGGAATCGAATTGAAGGGCGGCACTGATAAACTTGGGTACAAAGTACCTTTGGATTCAGAGGGCAAAGTCCTTCAAATGGTCAAATGACCTTGGCAGAATATTGCAAACGCAAAAAGTGCGTTGCTACAGTTTGCTACAGATCGATTTTAGTTCGAAAATGTTGTGAATGATTACCAGGAGTTAGCAATAGCGGACGGGAAATCCTCCCTCTCCACCATT
>JAYUEN010000053.1:0-59615 GCA_043739185.1 Bdellovibrionales bacterium | reverse complement strand
GATAGTGCGACCTTTCAAACCTGATGACTGGACCTACAGAAGAGTTTTGACTTTCGTTGCAATGACATCACCTCCCGGCCTACTTTATGCCATTCCTATTCAAATGCTTTGGGGAGTTGAACGTGCCAACCTAATTCATCTTGAGTTTCTCAGCATCGTAGCCGCTTGGCGAGTGGCGCTTTTGTTTTTTTTCTTGGGGCGATTTGCAAAATTGAATTGGCTCATCCGCTCAATTTGTTCGCTTTTACCTCTGACCGCAATCATTACCGGGCTCACAGTACTCAATTTAGAAAAGGTCGTCTTTAATTTCATGAGTGGCATTCCTCCCGAGGCCAGATCTGCCAACGACGCTAGTTACGGAATTTTATTTAATTTGTCATTGCTGTCTATCCTTTTAATAGTCCCGCTTTTATTAATTTATATTGGAAGTATCATTTACGTAAACAAACAACGGCGCCAAAAATTCTAAGCAGAAAGCTTCAGTCGCAGCACTCGAGATGAGTGTTTCGTTTCGCGATTTTAAAAAAAACTTTACAGAGGCAATAATTTTAAGTTTAGACGCTTATATGTCTCAATTTGAGACAGTGAGTGTCTCTTGCTTGAAAACTGAAGGAAGCCTTAGGGTATATTGCCAGTTTTAGCACGACGCGATCTAATTTGACTTAGTGCCACTGGAGTCACACCAATATAAGACGCGATTTCATATTGTGGAATTCGTTTGATAATGGGGCCAAAATTCTCTAAAAAAGACTCCAATCTTTTTTCCGCATCCAACAGGAGCATTTGTTTCTCTCGGCGCTCTCTTTCTATGAGTAAATTCTCCGCGATTTTTCTGCCCATTTCTTGCCAGCAAGAATGCCGGTCATAAAGTGAGGTAAAAATTTTCGCCGGCAAACTAATGACTTCGCTTTTCTCTAGCGAAGTGATTCCTAGATTTGAAGCTTGAGAAGTCAAAATAGAGACATAGGGCGCAGCCAATGCATTCTCCCAAATGAAGCCCTTTGTTACTTCACTGCCATTTTCATCAATAAAAAAGGTTTTAAGCAATCCTTTGGAAACGAAAAAAATTTCGGTTGCAAGATCACCTTGTCTTAATAGCATTTCTTTGGCCCCAAAAACTTTTACCTTGAGCAAGCTGATGAAGTAGCTCAATTCTGATTCTGGATAGCTCGAGAGTTTGAACATAAATTCTTTAAGATTACTAAATGGGTCGTGCATAACGAAATCTTAGCACATTTGCGCCTGCTTATTAAACTAGTTTAATGAAGAACTCTTCCCCCTAAGCAATAAAGATTCTGACATCAAGTCATAATTTAAATTGGGGAGAGCATGAGATATCTATTCATTTTTTTGCTTTTTGAATGCACTATTTCTGCAAGCGCTTATCAAACACCGCCTCGTTTTCCGTTCGGAAAACTGAATTCATTTACCACTGATGCTTGCACTAAATTTCCGGATGGCACACGAGAAGAACCGAAACTATGGCAACATTGCTGTGTCGCCCATGATATAAAATATTGGGCTGGAGGCACCTCAGCACTTCGCCTACAAGCTGACTATGAACTTCGGGCCTGTGTTGCCGCCACTGGCAAACTAGATATTGCTGAAGTTATGTTTCTAGGTGTACGCGTTGGAGGAAGCCCATTTTACCCGACTCCTTGGCGATGGGGCTATGGATGGGAACAAATTCGCGGATACAATGAGTTGACATCAAACGAAGCTTTTGAAGTAGCTCGCCGCATTCCATATAATATTTATTCAGTGCCGATTACAAAAGATCAGGGTGATTACAAATACTAGCAACTGCCAAAAGACAGGCGCAGGCATTCGGCAATCTGCAGCAGAATCAGAGTCAGAGGTAATCCCAGAGACTGAAGTTACCATTTGCAAACAGCAACCTCATGTTCCCCATGATTGGTTTTAAATTGTTAGCCCGTAGGATTTTTGCAATATGGCGCTACTTACCATCATCATAAGTAAGGGATCAACCGCAGACTGAGTCTCAGCACTCAAGTCAGGAATTGCATCAAGAAATTTAAGCGATTCTTTCTGGTTGTAAAAATGAAGTTGCGCCAAACCATTGGGCCCGCGCAATGTATCTTGCACGAGCTCATTGAGTGGGTTCTCTTTTTGAAGCGATGTGGGCGGCGCCAAGAAGGGATGTTTTTGTCTATTGTAAACCGTTTTTGTCAGAATCGGCTTGGCGGCTTCTTTTAGAATATATTTCTCAATTAATCCGTTTATTTTATATGAGGCCGGCATTTGCACAAGTGTCTCAACAAGTTCGTGATCCAGAAACGGAACTCTTCCCTCAATTGAATGCGCCATTTCCATTCGATCACCGAGTACAGTTAACAAATATTGCGGCAATGTGGTTTTACTCCACAAATACATCGATTGGTGCAAGGGCTCACGCCCCGAGAGTTGATTGCAAACATCTATTTCATTTAGCAAAGTTCGCGCGGGATCGCGATCCTTAAAGTCTTTGAGAAACTGCTGACTCAAAAGTGGTCGCAGTTTAGATCCCGCAATCAGAAATGCTTCAAGATAAGAAGGCACAAAGCCCAAGGCTTGCAACAGAGACTGAGAGGACGGCCCAGTCTCTTTTGCTAATAAAGTTCCTCGTGAAACTGAATTGGTCATTTGCAATTCCTCAAGTAATCTCGCGGACTCTGCGGGACTATGCTTTGAATTGTAAAGGATCATGTCTTTTTTAAATGGTGCATAGCCTGCGAAAATTTCGTCTGAACCCTCACCCGTCAATACAACTTTATAACCAGCCTTTTGAACATTTTGCGAAAGTATAAACTTAGCAACGGCATGGCCGTTCGTTATCAGCGATTCTCCGGCGAAAATTGCTTTTTCGAAATTATCAGCTAAATCTTGATCTCTAATCTCAAGCGGACAAAACTCTGCTCCCGCATGCTTTGCCATTTCTTGGGCAATTGCGCGCTCATCATAAGTTCCACTATCAAAACTCAAACTAAAGGCCCTTAAGGGTCGCGATGTCATCTGTGAAGCAAATCCTAAAATTGCGCAAGAATCTATTCCTCCGCTTAGATAGACTCCTACCGGCACATCTGAACGCATCCGAAGTCGAATGGATTCTTGCAATTTAGCTCTTACGATTTCGACACTCTCTTCAAAGCTAGGCACGTTTTTCTTTTCGTTCACCTTTGGATAATTGAAATCCCAATAGGGCAAGATTTTAAAATCCCCTCGACTTGCAATCAAAAAGTGACCAGGGGGGAGCGAATAAATTCCAGAAAAGAGTGTTCGATTGGGAAGCGTTGAGCCCGAATGAAGTTGAAATTGCGCTTCGAGATCCCATTTCGCCTCAATACCCATTGCAAGTAGAGCTTTAATTTCAGAGGCCAAAAAGATCTTGTCGCCGACGCGTGAATAAAACAGCGGCTTTATGCCAAAGCGATCGCGTGCCGCAAAAAAACTTTGATTCTTTTCGTCCCATAAGACGCAAGCGAATTCGCCGCGAAGTTTATGAAGGCATGCCGTACCCATTTCCTCATAGAGGTGAATGAGAATTTCGCTATCTGATTCGCTGCTAAATTGATGTCCCTGGTTTTTTAATTCGTCACGTATTTTTTCGAATCCGTAAAACTCGCCATTTACAATTGCATGGATTTTTTTATCTTCGTTTGCCAAAGGCTGCTTGCCATTCTGTAGACCAATGATGCTTAAGCGCGTGTGCCCGAGCCCTACACGACTATTTTCAGAAATCCAAATATTTTGTTCATCAGGTCCGCGATGCCGAAGTGATGGCAATGCACGCTCAAGAATTTCTGGATTGAATGCTTGAGCCTTTGAATAAACGGCCATTAATCCACACATAAATCATTCCTTTATTCAAAATGAATACTCTATTAAAAAAACGAATTCATCTTTATGGCGGTCTATATTGACCACCGAGGCACAAAAGAGTCAAAGAAGAACTAATGAAAACTAAATGAAAATGACTATCAATTATCTTGTTTTTCTTAAGCTTTGATCATATCTGTCAGAAGTGAATTCCACGAATGCTTTACAATCTTTAGATTATAGAAGGGGCACTCATAAGTGAAAACTCATACCACTTTCAAAATGACCTTGCTTGGACTTTTGCTATTTATTCAAATGCCAAATTCAGAGGCCTCGCTAGCTAAACAAAAAGAATCAATTGAGCAACTTGGTGAATTTATTTTCAATGATCACAGTCTTTCTCAACCCAATGGCCAAGCCTGCGTAAGTTGCCATAGTCCAGAAAGAGGATTTACAGATCCTAATGGCCTCGCATCATCATTGGGAGCCAACAAATTTAACTTTGGCAACCGCAATGCGCCGACTATTACCTATATGAAATATTCAAAGCCGCTTGAGCTCAAAACTGAAGAGGGCGAGACCAGTTATGAGGGCGGTTTTTTTTGGGATGGTCGAGCCAATAGTTTAGAGGAACAGGCAAAAGGGCCATTTCTAAATCCGATCGAAATGGCGTCCACTCAAGAATATGTTGTATCTGGAGTTTGCAATTCAAATACCTACGGCACTCTCTTTAAAAGTATTTTTGGTGATTCCGCATGCGACCAGATGATGAGTTTTGGTTTGCCGTCAAGCCTTCAATTCATAAGACAACTTGAGAAAGCCTTTGATGGAATTGCAACGGCACTGGCTAGTTTTGAACGCACAGATAAATTTTCGGCGTTTACTTCTAAGTTTGATAAAGTGATTGCTGGCCAAGATAGCTTTACGGAATCTGAGTTGAGAGGATATAACCAATTTAAAAATCCAAAAACAGCTAATTGCATTGGTTGCCATGTCCTCGAAACCGATAATGAATCTGGCAAGGCATTATTTACTGATTTTAGTTATGACAATCTCGGCGTACCCACCAATCCGGAGCTTGTGAGTTTGGGCCACTCAGCTCCTGATATGGGACTTTCGCAAACGACCCAGAGAGAGGAAGATAGAGGAAAATTCAAAGTTCCGACCCTAAGAAATATTGCACTCACTGCGCCCTATATGCACAATGGGTACTTTAAGACGCTCAAACAAGTAGTCGAATTCTACAATGATCGAGATGTAAAACCAGCGTGCAATAAAATACTATCCGCCGATGAAGCTGAGATCAACGGATGCTGGCCAACTGCAGAAATTACTGAAACTGTTAACCACAAGGAACTTGGCGATTTGAAATTGAGCGAACAAGATATTCTTGATTTAGTCGCTTTCATGCAAACATTGAGTGATGACTATCTCAATACAAACGCTCGCTAAAAACTAAGTCTCATTCCAGCCACGGCACCATCGGCTAATGGATACAAGATAGGCTCAATCCGAATCGCATTGTCACCAAGCCTCTTTTTTAATTGTCGGTAGCGTTCATTTTGCTCTAAAGGCACCGCCCAAACATCGATCAGCTCCCAAATTTTAAAACCGAAGAAACCAACTGCGCCAGCAGTGACGAGCCCACTGTGGCAAGAATAGCTGCCGTTGTAGGGATAGGCTGAAGTGAGACAATCGGCGAGCCCAATAGACATCAAAAACACGGACCCAACTTCACCAATGGTAAAAATATAACCACGCTCAGAATATCGCCCTTGAATTGCATGCCCAATACCGAAGCCAGGATAAAAGCCGATAATTCCGCTAATTACATATCGACCATTTGACATTTCTCCCCGATCTAAAATTCGCTGATCTTCGGCTGTTAGACTTTCACCCTTTGCAATTGCCGACTCCCGCTTCACTTCAGTCTCAATTGGCTGAGCCGAATTTGGGTTTGGAGCAGGTGCAGGATCAAGAACCTCTGGCTTATTCTTGGTCTCGCTTTCGGCCACGGCATTGTTAAGGCTAAATAGAAACACCAAAGCGACAGCTAGCCAAAATGCGGATCTTTTCATTTTAATATCCTTGGATTTCAAATTGTTGCGTTTGATTCTTCAGGGCTTGAATATATTCGCGCAAAGTCAATAAACAAGGTTCGACCGCGAGCGCAGTATTTTGACTTTGCCTATTCAATTTTAGAGCATTTGATTGCGGAGCAGAGTGCAACTGTGTGATTTTTGCAGCTCAAAATTCACATTAGCCAACAGATTTAATAGTAATCTCAAGATTAGACCTTCGAGTTTCGCAAACTTTGACAAAACTTTTAATAGCCATTTGCAATTCCTCAGAAGGTTTCAAAAACTCCACTCCCATTTGGCGTGAATATCTTTCTCCAGGAATGGCCTTTAGAATGTAGAGCACTCTTGCCTGCACAACAAACCAATTGCCAAAATGTGGAATGTAAAATTTCATTTCAATACCATCACCGGTACGATAAAAACGCGTTCCAATCCGCAAAAGCATTCCGCCAGGACTTACCGAAACACACTCTTCAACACCGACTCTTTTCTCCCTGAGAATTTGAATTCTTTCATCTAGCGAGCTGCGGCCGAAATTACGATTCTCTTTTGTAATTTGTGTTTCTTCTTTTGGCATATCACTCACCTTTGCTAGTTTCTTATATAGGCAAGACGCACAAGCCGCCACTTTCGTTTCATTTAAATTAAAATAAATTTTAGCCTTTTTAAGGGTACCAGTTTGAGACTTTTCGGTTACCTATTTTGCAGTCTCATTTTAGTGGCCATGGCCACCATCGGAATTGCCATGACCATTTGAGTTTGGCGAACCCGAACCTGCACTATGTCCATTGGGCGCAGCCGAATGGGCATCATCATTGTCTGAACCATGAGCTCCTGCATGAGAATCTACATCTGGATGCTTCTTATCATCTTGACGTCGTTGATCACTTACCCAAGTGCCCATTCCTTTTTTAGAATCCGAATCTGAATCTTTTAATTTTTTTGCCTCTGTAGAAACAATTTTGCCAAAATTGTCCTTGTCCTTATCTTTATCATCTTTGCGATGTGAAGAACTCTTTCCGTCGACTTTAGTTGAATCCTTCGGGGAAGCTTCGTTATGCGTTGAGTTCTTAACTTGTTCATCAAAATTAGACAAATCATCAGACGTTGCTGGCACAAGCTCGTCTGCCATCGCAAATGAAAACGCCAGGAGAATCACACCAATTGTTAAAATAAAATCTTTCATTTTTCAGTCCTCACTAAAGAGTATTTTCGCTTTGAGATTTTGCAAATCGAACACTTAAATCTCGCTCTTTCAATAAATTATTATTTTCATCAAACAAACGAACATGAATCGTCTGCGTACCAACTTCACTTGATGCAACCACAAAGGGAAGTCGCGCGCGGCCCTCTCCTGCAATTCGAAGCGGAAGTCGCAAGGACCTCATATCTTTCATTTCCTTATTGCGAGTTGAAACAAAATGAACCGGAGTTGGTAAAATAACTTCCGCCGAAGCCACACTTTTTAAGTCTTCGGCAGTGAAATCTAAATGAATAACATAGGCATTATTAGCGACAACTTTTGGAGGCTGAGAAGTTTTACTCACAAGAACCAAGGCCAGAACGCCACAGGCAGCAAGCGAAAATGCAGAAGCAAACTTCCATATTAAAACTGATTTCTGGCTATTCTGGCGCTCTTTAAATTGTGCGACCAAACGAGTTTTCATAAAGCTTGACGGATTTAAATCCACGCTATCCATTTTAGACAAAGCTGAGCGGACCAAGTCTTCATTTTTATTATTTGAATCCTGATTGTTCATTTAAGTCCGCTTTGTTTGGTGTTTAGAAATCATTTTAAAGCTTCATTGGCTAGACGTTCGAGAAGCTCATTTCGTTTCATTGTTGTTGATAATTTTTGCGAAATTCTGCCTAATCCTGTGAATTCGGGATCTTACGGCATCCTCAGACAGGCCCATTGTGTGCGCAGCTTCTGAGTAGGAGTAGTTCTCAAGATCGATTAAAATCAAAAGTGACCTATCCTCTGGGTCAAAATGAGACAAGGCTGTCCGCACATCTAAGGCCGCTTCAGGCATGGCGCTTGAGTTTTCAAATACATTTGCATTCTCATTTAAAATTTCAGAATGCCGTTTGGTACTTCGAAAGTAATCTAAAAAGAGATTCTTTGCAATTTTCAATAGCCAGTCGAGAGAGGCCTCTTCATTTTTTAGATTTTTGAAATGATCCATCGCCTTCAAATAGGTCTCTTGGCAAAACTCATCGGCTTGCTCACGATTTTTACTTAAAAAGAAGCAGAAACGAAAAACCGATTTTTGAGTTATCTCGATAAATTCGCCAAAGGCTTTTTCATCACCCTTCTTGATACGTTTAATGATCGGCACCAGGGCTTTTTTTTCTTGCTCGGTCAACTTCATAGTAAATCCCAAGTTACGCCAATCAAAGCACGAGTGTCATTGATGTTTTTATCAGAAATATCCGAAGAACCAAGAGTTGACGTCGTTGCTGACTCTTCAATCAAAGCATAAATAGTAGTGAGATGATTCAACATTTGCGAAGCCTTTGCCGAAATGGTCCAGGCATTGTCTGTCCGTGATTTACTGCCCGGCTGAGCAGGCGTTCGGTAGGATCTTCTCAAATTACCGATTGCCAAATTGTAAACTAAGTCATTAGAACCTTTCCATATGAGCTTCATGCTTGGTCCAGAAAAGCGATTTGAAAGGGGCAGGAGACCATTGCTATAAACTAAATCGCCAATATTTTCGGAACCAATTTCATAAGCGATTTGACCATAAATATTTTCTCCAAAAATGCCTGCGTAAAAACGTAAGAGCTGAGAGTTACCACCCAAATAACTATAATCAGAATTTAAATTATTTTGAGCGGAAATATCTGAGTCGACTCCTGCATCGGCCCAAATCCAATTTTGGTTCCATTTGACGCGAAAGCCGAGTTTTGAAAGCGCCGGAGTCTGGGACCAAACTTGATATTGATAGTACGGACCAAAGTAAATAGTTGTCGCCCCAGCCAAATAAGTAATTGGCGCCGATACCGAATGAGTTTGAATTCTCAAGCTACTTGCTTGCGTAACCTCATCCCAATTAAACATATAGGCCAATTTACAATCGTAAAAGCCTTCTTTATAAATACGAGATCCCACACCCATCGTGCCCTTTAAGATAATACTTGAAACTGGAGAGATACTTTTTCCATCCAAAAAAATATTCGAATCTCCTCCTGCAGCCAAATCAAAAAATAACCAATAGGGATTTTCTTGAAGTGCGCGGGCACTCATTTGCTCTAAGAGATTTTGAGCGCTTTTTGAAAGCTCAGGCGCAGAGTTCAAATGAGCTGATTTTTCAAAAAGACTTTTCGCATCTCGCGACCTACCCAATTTTGCAAATGCCATTCCTTCAAGAAGTAGGCTCTCCGGATCGCCTTGATCTTTTAGCGATTTATTCATATCAATTGAACTTTGAAACTTACCGGTTTGATAAAGATGAAGCGCCTGAATTTTGATCTCAGCGTCGTTTTCGCTTTCCCGATTTAACTTATTTAGATCATTTGTCACTTGTTCTTTTAGACTTGGCGGCAGTTTCACTTTCAAAAGGCTTTCAAGTTTTTGAATAGCTTCTTTTTTCCTATTTGCGGCCAGCAAAGTCTTGGCCCAATAAAATTGCGCAGCAGGCGCAAGATTTCCTTTTAACTCCACTACCTTTTGAAAAGCATCAATGGCCAAATCGAATTTTGCCTGCATATAGTAAGAATTGCCAAGATTGAACCAATACAGAGTATTATTTGGATTGGTTTTTACTAAACTCAATAATAGGCCCTCACTACTTGCATAGTCATGAGCCATAAATGCCGAGATACTTTGTTTGAAAAGTAATTTATCTGTTTGCGCAAAACCAATTGAACAATAGCTTAAAATTAGAAGTATCAAAATCTGTGGCCGCCGCCATCGCCTCAATTGCATCATGAAAATTCATTACAGCTCTATAACCAGGGCTGGTCAAGAGAAGGATCGGAACTGCATCACTTGTTTAGAATAGCTTAGCAAAAAAAAACTGCGAGTCTAAAAGCTCGCAGTTCAATCAAGTATTTGGGCTTTGTGAAAATGGTTACTTCGCCATTTTGAGTAAAATGTCTGCGACTTCGGCATCACTAAGTATTTGCGCCTTATGACAAGTACCCTTGCTACCAGGAAATATATCTGTACAGATCTTTCCTGAAGCTGTGCTTGCGGGGCCTAATGACAAATTGCAATTTCGTTCTGCAGCGTAGTTATTTACCAAATTCAAACAAGCATTTTCGGACATACAAACTCGAGACTTAGCTGCATTTGATGCTCCATTCATATTTTGAGCCAAATCTACTTTCACATTTGGAGCACCCAAATCACATTCAACAATTGAAGCTAAATCTACGGGTGGCGTTGGGCTCGGCGATGGCGTTGGGCTCGGTGATGGCGTTGGGCTCGGCAATGGTGTTGGGCTCGATGATGGCGTTGGACTTGGTGATGGCGTTGGAGGAGGCGAAGTCGGACAAGGATCAACCGCGTCTAAAAGTGGAGGCTGCCCGTCCGGACAAGTCAGAATTATTCCTCCAGCACTAGATGTTGAATATTGCAAACTTGAAGTTGTACTGCTCAAAACCGCAGATTGAATTTGCGGACTATTAGCTGCATTCAAATTAATAGCGTCAGCGCCTGATCCTGAACCTTGGCCGCAGGCACTAACAAAAACTGCAAGTAAAAGCGCAATCCAGATCCTGAAAGTTAAATTTAAAATTCTAATTTCATTTAACATAAACAACCTCTACTTTCACTTTCTTCAAATTTTAAAATTCTAAAAAAGTGTTGATAACTTGCCAGCAGAATAGATTTTTATTATAGAAAAATCAAAATTTCGCCAAGTCGTCGAATTCAATGGTTGTTATCAGATAAAGGCTTTGGGACTTTCGCTCTTTTCAATGAGTTAGAAAATCATTCGCCTGAAAAAGTTGTACTGGGCTGTCAACTGAATCGACGAAACCGCATACATCCAGCACATCTGAATAGATATGGAGTTGAAATTCTGAATTCAATTTTTAAAACTGACTTCAATCAATCATTCGTGTTCTGCGTCCGCGTTCGGAAAAACATTGAATCGTATATTCGCCAGAAGTCATACTATCACACTCATAAACTTCTCGATCTGAATAGGCGCGGCCCGCGATTGCTGAAAAACAAGAATTGGTCAGATTTGCGCTCAATATGCGACCACAAGCTCTCACGGCATTTTCTTGAAAATAATGATCTGCAATTATTTGCAGACACGAATTTGTTAAACTTGCATCGACATACCTATCACAGGCTTGAAGTGCCACGTCTTCAAATCTTCGGTTTGCGATAATCTCAATGCAGTTTAGTGTTGTGCTTGAACTCAAAAATCGATCGCAAACACCTGCGGCAAGTTCATCAATAAAATTATAATCTACAATTTGAAAACATTGATCCTTATTGCTGTCGGGAGTGAGTCTTGAGCAGACCTGCGCGCCAGACGTCGGTACTGCCGCAAATGAAATTGAGCTGAGTAAAAAAACTGTTGCAAGCAAAAAACAATAAACACTTTTTAACATCACACATACTCCTATATTTTATTTCAAATGTGTCTGAGCCCACTGAACAATTTCAGGTATACTCATCTCAACACTTGTTTCACCATCATTTGTCATGCCATCTACATCAAAGAATCTCAGCTCATTTTGTTGAAAGTCCATTGCACCTGACACGACTCCCTTTGAACCCAGCTCCATAATCAACATTGATTCTGAACCAGAATGACTGAAGAGTTCGGCAATCATGATTGCTGCATTTTCATTTTCAAATTGCACTGCGATTTGCGACGTCCTGCCATGAGCCTCTGGATTCTCTGGACACCAACCACTTGCATTAAAATACAATCGATCCTGCACTCGACTGAATTTCTCAAAAAAGAAATTACACTGAAATTGAGAATTTAAAACCACTTGAATCATATTCTCAGGAAATTGATTGACGTAAACATTGGGAACATCTGCTCGCAGACTCGCTCCAAAAATTACCAAGCCACCAATTAATACAAAGTTTGTGAATATCACTTTCATTGACATGGCGATCCTTTCAATTAGACAAAAATTAAACTTAGCACAGGGCCCGCAAATTGCGCAGAAGCAAAAGTAAGCCTACAATAAATTAATGAAATGAGTAAATCTAAATCTGGGCATTTCAACGCCCTATAACGTATCTATCGACGAGTGAGGTCAAAAATGTGTGGTCGCGCATATGAAACATATACGGATGAAGAGCTCGAAATGGCGTATTTTAATAAGAAGTCAAAACGCAAATTCTTCGAGGACCGTAAACCCAATTATAATCTTTGCCCAACGCAAGCCTCACCTATTGTTTTAGTAAAAGATGGCGCGCGAACAATTGAGCTTATGCGTTTTGGCTTAGTGCCGGCCTGGGCAAAAACGCTAAAGGATGCCGCCAAATACTCTCTCATCAACGCCAAGGGAGAGGAGATTACAGAAAAACGGACCTACAAGGGTCCCTTTGAAAAGCGGCGCTGTGTTGTGCCGCTTTCGGGTTTTTACGAATGGAAGAGAATCGGTGAAAAAAAAACGCCCTTTGCAATTCATTTAAAGGACGAATCTATAATGTCTGTGGCTGGAGTCTATGAAAATTGGATTGATAAAGAGACCGGAGAACACATCGACTCATTCAGCATTATCACCTGCGGACCCAATAAATTTATGCAAAACATTCACAATCGTATGCCAGTCATTTTACAGCAGGAGGCACTTGAAGAATGGCTCGATCCCGAAAATAAAAATTTAGCAAAACTGCAGAAAATGCTCAAAGCTTGCGACGACAATCTTCTCGAAGCCTTTGAAGTTTCAAAGCTGGTGAATTCTCCAAAAAACAATTCCTCCCAGCTCCTAATTAAAATATAAGCTTTGTTTTGGAGTGGCGGCGCATTGACGCGGCCACGCTACCAAAACTAAGCAGGTACATTATGGCGAATTATACGCGTGCACCATTGCGCAGCGTTCGTCTTCTTGGCCCGCAACTTTAAGGGCTTTGATCAATACTGGCGGCATCTTGGCATTTGCGGCAACAAATTGCCGAATACGATTCGCTGATTTTTCATTGCACATCGCCGGCACCAAAACTCGACTGACAGTCGAAAGATATTCTTGATCCCTTGCAAAACTGCCTTTGATAAATTCAAAATAATCATCCGCAAAGGCTTTTAATAAATCACGCTGTTGGTAAGGAAAAATATTGCGCGCTATTTGATCGATCTGTCCAAGAGAATAATCTGTCTTTTCAGCCTTTACTTGAGCATACCAAGACTTCTTATTGTCTAAAGTAGGAATCGAAGCCGTGCAGGCTAAACTGCTTTCTTTAGCTCGACTTGAAGTATCGCGCTTTTCTTCACTAGCAACTAGGCCTTTGATTTCAGGATGATTGAATTTACACATTTGTTGCAGAATAGACCATCTGCGATCTTGATCGATTTCTAAACCTGCAAATTTCTGCTTGGTCTCGAAAATTTCACTCAATTGGGTAAGCCCCGCGGGCGTTTCTGTGGCGTGAATCAGAGAATCCATCCAAAACTTTTGTAGATCTGAATTTGCCGGAGCCTCTTTGAGTTTTTTAAAATAAGCCGTTTCAACTCGAGCAACAAATTGGGTTCGGGCCGCAATTTGTGCTTCGGTTTCGGTCGGCATAAAAAAGTAAATTGAGTTATCGTCGGCATGTCTGCCGCCCGAAATGCTAGCCACCAATTGCCTTAAAACCTTGTCATTGGTTTCACTTGTAATTGCTTCTAATACCATTTCAGAATATTCGCCAATTTTGAGTTTTTGGTCTCGAACCATTTGCCACATAGCACTTGAAAACATCAAACGCATCATAGGGTCTTCAAGTCTACTGAATGAGGTTTTTAAATTCGCAAGCGTCTCTGCATCGAGTTTGAATTTGAGATAAGCATGATCGCCATAATTGGGGTAAAGCAGGGCCGGACAATCTGCACCAATGGCCTCTTGAACCTCTAACTTTTTATTTGGAATCAAAATACGAAAACTCTTGGTTACTTTCATTTTTGAATCGACTGAATTTAAGAAGGCAATTTCAAAGGCGTGAGTTCGACTCTGTTTAGAAAAGTCAGAGTTTTCAATTTCTAGTTTTAGACTGGTGACTTTATGTGCATCGCATTTTAATTGATACCCAAGAGTATCTAAGCCAGCGTCTTGCAACCAAGTGCGAGACCAAGAATGCAGATCTTGCCCAGCAGCTAAGCCCAGCTCTCCCATAAAATCTGCAAGCTCTGTATTTTTATAGGCGTATTTTTTAAAATAATTTTGCACTCCTTTTTGAAAAGTTTCAGCGCCAATTGTATAGCTCAATTGCTTGAATACGGCGGCACCTTTGCCGTAGGTGATTCCGTCAAAATTTGTGAAAGATTCATCGGTATTTTTAACATTGGCTTCAATGGGATGAGTGGTGACCAATTGGTCATCATGATAAGCCCATTGCTTTTCTCCTGAAAATACATCCATCCCGGCGTCGGTGTATTCGGTCGCACCAACTGCTGCCAAGTTCTCCATGAAATCGGCAAAGCTTTCATTTAGCCATAAATCATTCCACCATTTCATGGTGACCAAATCGCCAAACCACATATGGGCCATTTCATGCAAAATGGTTTCAGCGGTCGACGCCTTTTGATTACGGGTTTCAATTCCCCTGGCTACCATACGCTCACTAAAGGTAACTGCCGCCACATTTTCCATGGCGCCAGCATTGAACTCAGGAACGATCACTTGGTCATATTTACCAAAGGGATATTCTAGGCCAAAATATTCTTTGTAAAATTTCAGGCCTTGTTTAGTGATCCGAAACCAGTCTGCAGGGACCACAAATTTTGCCAAACTACGTCTTGCAAACAGCCTCAGCGGGACCTTTTCAAAATTCGACTGCCACATGGTGTATTCCCCAGCATGCAGGGCAAAGAGATATGTGCTCATGAGTGCGGTGTCAGGAAAAATCCATTTTTCAATATGTTTTGAGATGCGATGCTTTTCAGTTTCAATGGTGTTTGAAATCACCTTCCAGTTACGCGGCACTAAAACACTCAATTGCATTTTAGCCTTTAAATCGGGCTGATCAAAACAAGGCATAAAACGATTGGCATCAAATGCTTCAAACTGGGTGTATAAATAGCTTCCTTTGTCTTCGGGGTCTATGAAGCGATGAAGGCCTTCGCCCGAATGGCTGTAAAGAGCCTCATAATGAAAGACCACCTGATTGCTGCCTTTGACCAAAAATTGTTTTGGCAACAAAACAAAGCGCTTTCCTTGCGTGAAATCGCTTACAATATTTTTGTTAATCATCAATTTAGAAATTTTGGCGTCCGTTAAGTCGACTTTGAGATCTGAAGAATTATCACTTAACAAAAACTCAATAATCATATGACCAGAAAAATTCGTATCGCCTTTAGTAAGGTCGGTTTGCAATTGATAATGAACCTGTGAAAGGAGGGCCGCCCTTTGCCTGGCTTCATCTTGAGTAATAAAATTGACATCCCTACTAGACGTTACTTTGGCATTGAGATCTAGGGCAGAATCACTTTGGGTTTTAGGGTGATGTTCTGTGCTCTGACAAGAGAGCAGCAAATTGGCCAGTAAGAAGAACGAAACTAAATAAAAAAACTTCATTTATTGCCTTTCGATTAAAGTCGAGTCCAAAGCTATCAGGTTCAAATTCTCGATGCAAGGCCTCAGTCGATGCTTTAGTCAAAGCTCAAAGATTCCGAATTATTTAGGGAAATGAGAAAATCCAACTGCTTTCTAATTTTATTACTGGCTTTTTGCTTCCCGCTTTTTGCCAAAGCTGGGCTCGTTGATCTCAATTTACTATACTATTCAGACAGCACCACGGCCACCGCAACCGCAGCTGGAACCAAAACCTTTTACGACTTTTTTGTGGGCTTTGGCGTATATAAAAATAATGCGATTGATATTGGCTGGAACTACGCAGCCTTCAGTAGCTCTGAAGCCGCAGGAGCAACGACCGTTACCTATTCCTCAACCCAAATGGGTCCAAAATTTATCTTCTTTCTTAATCACGACCACAACTGGCGTCTCGGCTTAGCCTATAATCTCACGACTAGCGCCACTTATCAAAATGGCGCAAGCGCTTCAGAAACCTGGAAGGGCACTGCTTATTCTTTAGATCTCGGCTATCAATTTTTAGTTTCTGAAGCCGTACTCTTTGGCGCTCGGCTTAATTATTCGATTTCAAATTATACCGAAAAATTAATCGGTGCAGCCTACTCGACAGTTTCAAACTCACAAACATATATTTACCCATCATTAGCTGTTTCTTATCTGTGGTGATGTTTTGTGTAGCGACTATATTTGGGCGGCGAGTAAGGATCCCTGCTTTATTGCTTCTTTAGCATCAAGCTCAAGTGCCTTATATGCTCCGCCGATTAGATGCGGATTCAGTTCAGCAAGTTTCGCAAAAAGCTCTTGATCTGATTCTTGCCCAGCGCAGATCACAATTTGATCAACCTCAAGTACGAGCTCTTTTTGATTGTAGCGAATATGAAGTCCAAGATCGTCAATCTTCAAATATTCAACTCCTCCCCACATTTTTACGCCATTGTCTTTTAAATAGGAGCGGTGAATCCAGCCCGTCGTTTTCCCAAGGGATTTTCCCGGAGTGCCAGGCTTTCTTTGAAGAAGGTAAATATTTAAGTCTGATTTATTCTTTTGTCTTTCGCTTAGGCCACCCATTGCCTTAAAATCTCGATCGACGCCCCAGCTTTTGCAAAATTCAGCGATTTTTTCTCCGGGATTTTGCCCTTGATGTGAATGTGCACCCAAAATGAATTTGGCAGTATCAAAACCAATTCCTCCAGCCCCAATGATGGCCGTATTTTTTTTTGGACCCACTTTTCCCGAGATCAAATCTGCGTAGCGAACTACTTTTTTATGCTTGATTCCGGGAATTGTCGGTATGCGGGCTTTGATTCCGGTCGCTAAGACAACCTCATCAAATGAACCCGCCTTAATTTCTTCTGCATTCACTGGCCTGCCCGTGATCAGCTGAACGCTCCCTAGCTCAAGTTGTTTGCGATAATATCTTAAGGTTTCAAAAAACTCTTCTTTACCCGGAATTTTTTTTGCTAAATTAAATTGTCCACCAATTTCTTCAGAAGCTTCAAACAGCGTCACTTTATGACCGCGAGCACTCGCCACGCTGGCAAATGAGAGGCCGGCGGGTCCGGCTCCCACCACAGCTATTTTTTTAGATTTTAAAGTTTGAACATATTGAATTTCAGTTTCATAACAAGCACGAGGATTCACCAAACATGTGGCGCGCTTTCGTTTAAAAATATGATCGAGACAGCCTTGATTGCAGGCGATGCAAGTATTGATTTCATCTGCTTTTTCTAAATAAGATTTTCTTACAAAATCAGCATCTGCAAGATAGGGTCTTGCCATTGAAATAAGATCAGCGTCTCCGTCTATGAGAATTTTCTCTGCCAACTCAGGTGTATTGATGCGATTGGCGGCAATGATCGGAACTTTAATATTCTTTTTAAGCTCGCGCGTAGCCCAGGTGAAAGCACCGCGCGGAACATCGGTCGCAATTGTAGGGACTCTTGCCTCATGCCATCCGATTCCGGTACTTAAAATATTAGCGCCCGCTCCTTCAATTTCATTTGCAAGCTGAACCACTTCAGAAAAGCTTGAGCCTTTATCAACTAAATCTAAAATTGAAATTCGAAATATGATTATGAAGTCTTGGCCTACTTTCGCTCTTATGCTTTTAACTATTTGCGAAGCAAAGCGGTTGCGTTTTTCAGGTGTTCCGCCCCATTCGTCAGTGCGACGATTGGTTTTTGGCGAAACAAATTCATTAATCAAATATCCTTCTGATCCCATTACTTCAATGCCGTCGTATCCGGCTTCTTTTGCAAGTTGCGCAGTGAGTGTAAAATCTTCGATCGTAGATAAAATTTTTCGCGGACTCATTTCAAAGGGCTTAAAAGGAGAAATTGGCGATTTGATGGCTGATGGAGCCGCAGCAAAGGGATGTACAGAATACCGACCTGCATGCAAAGCTTGTAAAGCAATCTTGCCACCTTCAGAATGCACGCGATCTGTAATCAATTGGTGCCGCCTTAGCTCAGAGCGGGATGAAAGCTTTGAAGAAAATGGCAAGAACCAGCCCGTGCGATTCGGAGAAAAGCCTCCGGTCACAATGAGTCCCACTCCGCCTTGTGCGCGCTCTCCATAAAAAGCAGCTAATTTTGGGAAATTTTTCGCAGAATCCTCAAGCCCGGTATGCATCGAGCCCATCACAAAGCGATTTTTTAATTTGGTGAATCCTAAATCAAGAGGCTCAAATAGTTTTGGATATTTAGAATGAGTCACTAATACAAAATTCCGATGCGAAGGCCGAGCGCACCCGGAGCGCCGATTGTATTATTGGCAAATTCAATTGTATAGCCAGCGAATATATCAAATTGCGTAGAGGACGTTCTAAAAAATTGCATGCCGACGCCAACACTGCCTGCGAATCCACCAAGTGTTGTCGCACTTGATGAACCTGATCCCGAGCCAGCAAATCCCAAACCCGCCCCCAAATAGGGAGACGAATCTTCATCATTGAGAAAAAGATTCAGGCCAAGTTGAATTGCGCCTAAATACGCATTCCAATCACTTGAAGCAAAGAGCTCAGTCAAAACCTTAATTTGAGACCTTGGCGTGACCTCCCAGTTATGGCCAATTGCAAAATCATAGGCTAATTTTGAATTTCCCATATTTGTGAGACTACCAACCCCAAATCCGAAATAACTTGTATTGTGCGATTTGATTCTGGTTTGCAGTTGATTTTCGTCGCGCGCTTTCACTTCACCGACTCTGGTATCTTTTTTGGCTTGGGTACCAAGTATAGCTGCGCGAACCGCTCGATCACTCGCATCGTCAAGTTCTTCAATACTAGCCGCTTTTTGTTTACTTGAATAAACCGCTTCTCCCTTTTTAAATTTGGTAATCGTTAAAATAAATGCGCCACCTAATTTTATAAGATCTGGTTTCAAAACAAAGTCCGCACTTTGTTCATCGCTAGCTTGAGAACCCCCGGCTGAAGTAACCGATGAAACGACCAGGGCCTTTAACGATTTGGTTAAATCCTGTCCTGCATCTGCTGAGTGAACTTCGCTCACAAAAAAACTCGCGGCTTGAACATTTTTTGTTGTTAATAATAACGCGCACAAAAATATTAAAATACCCAATTTCATATTTCTCCCTTTGTCAGTTTGCAGGTCCGCTGGTTAGCAGGTTACTCTCGCTGGTTCTTATCAGGCACCCAAAAAGACTAGATGTTTTTTAATTAACAATCAAAAGATCATTGCGCAGAGGCAATGCGTGATTGCACAATTAGGGGCTCAGAAGCTTTTGATGCGGTCCAACTGGTGAGACTTTTTAGCTTCACTGAGTTTCTGGATAAGGCAATTCTCATTTTTATAGCAGTTTTTGGTGGCAGCTATCGACGAGCATTCAAAGTGATCCTTCACCCGCCGGCTGGAAATACATTGTGATCTTTATGTCAGATGGCCAACCCACAGATTTGAATTCAGACAGCGATGGCACGCAACAAACTACAATCACCGCATAAGGCTTCAGCGTCAGGCATTCCGAAATCAGTCAACAGCAGCTGATCCAGAATCAGGGCTGATCACCGAAACTGGCAAGCAGTTGACTGTCGCTGCTGCCGTAAAAACTGCTTTGAATTCTTCGTGCTAAAACTAGCTAATTTTTAGACACTTCTCCGAAGTATAGTTCATTATCTCAAACCAGAACGCCCTAAACTGGGACAAAAATTGCAGCTTTAATACTTGATCTCAGAGGGGGGCCTCTTGAAAAATGAATCACGGTTCTTTAGTCGCAAATTGGTGAACGCAGCTTTTTTAGTTGGCGTATTCACATTATTTCAAAACTGCGACAAGGTGAATTTTGCGGCCTCCACTGCCGGCCCCAGCGCAAATAATATTACTGGCCCTGTGGGCGGAGGCGCTCCCATTCCGCCAGTTGCGCCCGCTGCCAATGGAAATCCACCGATTCCAACTGATTTCGCGCAGACAAATTGTACGATCCCGTATCCGTATTCAACCTCTACTCCAGCGACAAATGTTCCCTTTAATGAGACCAAAGTACTCGCAGCATTTAGTTATGTTTATGCAGCCGCTGGCCCAACGGTGAATGTTTATTACGGAGACGAAAAGGCAATGATTTTGGGAATTAGCCAAGTCAATGTTATCACCGCATCCGGAACAGTTTCGACTTCCTATTCTGTTTCAGCTTTACCAGCAAATCCTGGCACTCAAGCCAGTCCCATGGTAGGCGCAACGGCTCTCACCGGCGACCAGGCTGGCGTCGACGGATCAACTTGCAGTGGTGCTCCCGATTTGTGTAGCCGACCCATGTTCCCTGCACTTTTTATTACGGATACCACAACCAATCCCAAAAACATTGGTGGAGATTGGCAATATGGCGGCAGTGCATCTCTACCAACTTCGGTAAGCGGCACGTGGAAGTCCGCCACTCGCACCGTCGATAAAACCTCTGCAATTGTTTCTTCTTCAATTAAAGTTGATTCAGATCCAACCGCAAATTTTTGGAATTTGGGATCGGTATTTCCTGCACCCACAAATCCGGCAAGTGAAGCAGGTTATGGCGCCGTTGTGAGTTGGAACTTAAAGAATTTCAATTTAATCACTGGCCATACTTATCGATTGCAATTCATGGTACATGACGGCGATGAAAACCGTGTCGGCGGAGATGTGGGCGAAAACTGCATAAACATCGAGATGCCCTAAAAACTGGCCCCCTAGACTGTAAGATTCAAATTTAATACAATTTCGCGCCCTGCAGCTATGCAAAAAGCTAAGGCCAGGGCATTTTTAAGTCTTTACAGTCTAAGGGCCCAGTTTTAAGCTGTTTAAGATTTTATATTTTAAAACAAAAGGATGTTTTATGTGGGGAATGATTAAAAACCAATTACGCTCGGTTATCGAATGGAAAAATCCGTCTTCAGACGCGATTTTCGAAATGTGGACAGGCAGTGGAGATGAAATCAAAAATGCTTCGAAATTAATTGTGGGCCCAGGGCAAGGCTGTCTCTTTGTCTACGAGGGAAAAGTTCAAGGCGTTTATACTCAACCTGGTATTGTAGAAATTGCGACCTCGAATATCCCCTTCATCACCACCATTACCAAATTTATGCAAGGCTTTGTCAGTGAACACAAAGTGGGATTTTACTTTTTTAAAACCACCCAACTCGTAGATTTAAAGTGGGGAACACCATCTGTTATTAAATATGAAGATCCGAAGTATCACTTCCCGGTAGGTCTAAGAGCTTTCGGAAACTTCTCTTTGCAAATACAAAAGCCTGAGTGGTTTTTTACCGGAGTTATTGGCGCCCACGAACTCTTTACTGGCAGCGAATTAAGGGAGTTGATGAGTTCGCGAATAATCCAACCCATGACAAATACTTTCGCGAGTTCGGCCTTTACTTATACTGAAATTGATACCCATCGCAATGAGCTCGCTTTAGGCCTCACCAAATCCCTCAATCAAGATTTCGAAAAATTGGGATTTACTTTAGTTGATTTTAGAATTGAGGGTACTTCATTTGACGACGATACCATGAAACGAATCAATCGCATCGCAGATATGAGTGCAGAATCTCAAGCTGCTGGCGTTGCCGGCGTTAGCTATGCACAGTTACAACAGCTGCAGGCCCTAAGAGATGCCGCCAAAAATCCCGGAGGTGCTGGCATGGTTATGGGAGTTGGAGTTGGCGTCGGAATGGGTCAACAACTTGGTGCGGGTATGGCTGGCGCTTTTGGCGGCCTTTCTACGCCAGAGGATCCGGCGACTCGTTTGAAAAAACTTGGTGAGCTTCTGACCCAAGGGCTCATTTCAAAAGACGAATTTGAAGCCAAGAAAAAACAAATTCTCGAAAAACTCTAAATGATTTTCTTTAGATATTCATCGCTAGATATTCAAAAAGGAACTTCATTTAAATGAAAAGAAATTTTTGGCTTCTTTCGCTTAGCCTCTTGCCATTTTTTCCGGTGCTATTTTTTTGCATTGACCTTTGGGCGAGAGGTGGTGGTGGCGGCGGCGGACATAGCAGCGGTGGTGGCCATAGCAGTGGCGGTGGTGGCGGCTATCACTCAAGTGGTGGAAGTACCTACTCAGGTGGCGGTGGATATGTCGGCGGCGGCGGCTACGATGATGGCTCGGGTTCCTTTTTTTTCATATTGCTCATAGTAATCATTGTCATTGTCGTACCCTTTTTATTCAAACGAATGCGGGGAAATGGCGAGCCTGAGACCTATGCTCCCGAAACTTCTTCGTTACCTGAAGTATCAGTTTCGACTGAATTTTTACAAGGCGATCAGATTGACGACTTTAAAAAGAAAGTGAGCATTGCGTTTTTGACGATCCAGCAGTCATGGTCAGAAAAGCGACTCGATCTGATGCGCCGATTTATTAGCGATGGAGTTTACCAAAGATTCAATGCTCAATTTGCGATGATGAATCTCTTGCAAGAGAGCAACCCAATGAGCAATGTGCTCATTCATCAAATTAAAATTGTTCGGGCATCGAGAGAATCAAGTTATGATTGTTTGGATGTCGAAATCACAGCCTCGGCTTTTGATCAATTCATTAGTGAACGCTTTCCGCAGCTCAATTCTCCGGGCGGCGAAGAGAGTTTTATCGAATATTGGTCCTTTATAAGACGCCATGATTTTAAAAAAGGTCATGATATTTTTCACTCTGACTTGTGCCCTAAATGTTCGGCTCCTCTTACTTCAAAATTAATTGAGAGCGCACGTTGTCCTTATTGCGGCACCTATTTAAATAATGGCGAATACGATTGGGTATTGTGCGAAATTACCCAGGCCGCTGACTTTGGTTTTGCATTTGAGCAAGTATCTGGAAGCCCGAATTTTCAAGATCCAGAGCTCAAAAAAGATTCTGAGTTTTCTCGTCATTCGATTGAAGATCGCGCCAGCAATGCCTTTATGCAAATTTTGATTGCCCAACTCACGCACAATACAAATGTCCTCAAACGTTTTTGTTTGCCTGCTGCGTACGAGTTTTTTCAAAAAACCACTCCCCATGTGAATGTCGCCTATAACCGGCTTTATACTCAGGCTGTCGAGCTCATTAAAACCAATATTAAAGAAAATCAAATTCGCGCTTATGTTGCGATCAAATATGCCTTTAGCTTAGTGCAATTGGATTCTGGACATTCGGGTGCCCAAGGCGAGGAAGATTTGAATTCGGATACCAGGGTATTAGTACTGATGCGAACTTATTCAGACGAGGTATCCAAAGGATCTGTTTATGCCAACTCCTGTCCGAAGTGTGGCGCGGCTCAAAAGGATAGCCTATCTTCTGTTTGCTCCTATTGTCAGGCTCCACTCAATGACCCAAATTTAGATTGGGTTGTTGAAGATATGATTGAGCTTAAGGATTTGCCAGCCACTCCATAAAGGAAGTGGGATTATGATAATAAAGCAATTCAGCATGAACTCCGCCAGTAAATACTCGCCAAGTCTTTGTGGGCGAATTAATTTGATCAAAAACTTTTTGACTCATTGAGGCCGGAACTAACAAATCTTGCGAGCCAACCAAGAGATGAATTGGCGCATTGGCATTTTGTGCAAATTGAAATGCACTCGGAATTTTTGCAAAAGGATGGGTCAAACGAATTTTGAAACTTCGCGACTTTCTTTGCGCAAATTTATTCATGAGAAGTCCTAGAGCATGCCGAGCAGCATGGCCGCCAAAAATAATTTCATGAATTGACGTGGGCAGCGAAACCAGAAAAAGAGCTTTTATCGCTTCAGGAGATTCACAATGAGCCCGCAGACTGCTGTAGGCACCTAAAGAGAAGCCTATCAATATGATTTCTGAGAAAGTCTTTTTTAAATATTGAATGGCGGCCAAAACATCATAATATTCAAATTTGCCAAAGCTATATCGCCCTTCACTCTTACCAGTTCCTCTCAAATCTAGGCAAAACACAGTTTCGCCCTTTACGGCTAGCTCCTTACACAATTCTTCAAATATTTTCGAACCGGAATGCTCAAGAAACCCAGGCACGACCAAATAGCAAGACTCTCCGAATTGTGCTCGCGGCGAAAACTCTCGCAAAGCAATTTTTACCTGATCAAAGCTCTCAAGAAAAAGCATCCCTTACCTATCAAAAAAGTTTCCGGTACGTTTTTTAAATTGTATATAAACTGAGTCGACATTGTCGATTGCGCCATCGGTAAATAGTTTCATTTTCTGCGGGCCACTCAAATCAAAATGAATCATTAGCGGGGCCCTCGATTGTGCATTTTGTAAAACAAAATTTTTAAATTGTGCGGTCCTCACAAAATCGGCATTTATATAATCTCTATATTGGGTATCAAACTGTGAAATATCATTGAGATCTTGCGCAAATATAGTTCGATGCGTATCGGAGCGATAATTAAAATAATTTTGGGCTATTGTTTCAACTGGTACAACCGCCGGTGGTCGCCCACCATATTTGAGTACCTCGGGATTCTCCATCATATCTTTGTCGCCGTAAGTACCCATCCATTTCTGCGACAGGACTTGCAGCATATAATCTTCACTTGCGGAAGGCGAAGACTTCGAGTTGAGATAAAGTCCCGCCTTATATGTCAGCTTAAAATCATAAAGATGGGTGGCGCCCGTCAGATTCAAAGCTTCTAGCTCAGCCTTTTCAAGATTGAAAAATTGCAAAACGCGCTGAGGAATTTCAAAGAGTTCGGCGGAGCTTTCAAGCTCTGGCATTCCTAAAATTTCAGTTACGACCGGACTCATTCGGTACAAAAGCGCATGACCATCATAATAATTTTGAAAAGCAACTATCGGAAAGACAGTTCCCAAATACCAAGGCAAGACGGCATTTTTTCCTGAATAGAGCCCACTTCTCATTGCCGACATTACAAATTTATCTTCGTCTTCAATAAACGGAATAGCTTGAGTGAGCGCATTTTTATACTCAGGAGTCTTTGCGATTTCTTCGGTCAAAACAATTTTAAGGCTCGGATCAATGGCTTCTCTTTGGCTACCCGGCCACTTTGCTCCACTTTCAAGATATTCTTTCATTCTCAACAAAACATCAAAATCATAATTCACTACGGATTGGCCTGATATTCTTGATCTATAAACCACCCCTTGAGGCAATTCATAGCTAATTGGCTTTTGATTCATGGGGCTTTGATAGTTCTGATCGGCCCTCATCTTCTTCATTTCTTGGTGAGCGGCTCGCCAATATACAGCCTCGGTCTTAAGGAGCTGCGCCATGATCACGCGATCTCGCTTGATCAATTGAAAATAACATGAGTCGAACTCTTTTTGCCTCTGCAAAATTAGCCTTAAAAAGCTGCGCGTCTTTTCTTTTACGTATTCGAGCTTCTCCTCAAGCTTAACCAGCTTAGTCGAATCACCCTTCTCAAATCCCGATTTTAGATTTTGAAAAAACCGAATGGTGAGGAGTAAATCCGAACGAATGATCTCGAGCTCAGTCACATGTGCTCGGCTCATTGAGAAATAGCCTGGCTTTTGCATAGATTGATTGTCAATATTGACTATTTCATTTCCGGTGTATTCATCGTTTAAAAATTGAATATTGTAGCCAAGTGTCGGTGATATAATGAGATGCCGAATCGCAAGCTCGCGCGCATGCGGCTGCCCTTTCTCGAAATCAGAGCAGGTACTTAAAAGCTCGTTCCAATCAGGAGAGGAATATTTGTCCTTTAGATTTTCAAATTTACTTTCTAAATCAGCCTTTGGTCCAAGCTCTCCCATGATCGACCCCTGACCAGAGGTCATCTCCTCAGCCGTTGCCATTTCAAATAAATTGGCAAGCAATTCATCAACCGAAAATCCCATGCTCTGAAACAAATCCGTCTGAAAAGCGAGTTGCATGGCTTCAAGGGTCTCAAAACTATTGAGCGCATCATTATTGAGAGAATATTCAAACGGCGAAATATTTTGCCCCTGAAAGAGTTTTTTAATCACCCCTCGAAAGGTTTGCGGCGGATGATACCGATCAATTGCTGGCGCAACTATCGTTTCTGCAGTTAAACCGGCCTTAAAACTCAGATAGTAAAGACTCAGCAGAGCAGGATAACTCAAAGCAGACTTCAGGCTTCGATCTAAATTCAGAATTTGCATTGTCAAATCTTTGGTCTCGATATGATTTGCTGTGCTTATCAGATCTGTGAGCTGCGATAAAACTGAAACTCTACCTCGAAGTGCGCGCGCCTCGGTCATGGGTCTCGAAAGATCACGCTGCATCTCACTTTTGAACGAACTGATCTGCAGACCCTTTGATCTTAAGGCGAAGTCTTGAATGGACTTTTGATTCAGCACCATTAAATAGACCACTTCAAAACGCAGTCGATTTGAAATTGAATCTATTAAAGTATGTGCTTCAATTTTTCCTTTTGTCGCCATCATCACGCCCTGATTCGGCGAAAGCCTTCCGTTCAATATTTGATCAACCAGAAAAAAGGATTCATCAAGAGGGAGGTTTGAAACTTTCAATTTTTCAAGAATTTTCGGATTAAGCTTTAGTACCCAATCTCTGCGGCCTACGAAACTATTGGGATCCGCTTGAGAAGTCTTAATCGCCTGGGTCATTTCATCGGTTCGGAAGAGAAATTCAGCTGCCAAGGCCAATTCCTCATCACGATACGAATTGAGCAAACCAAGATTCTTGAATAACTCAGCCTTTTTAGAAAACTCTGGCGCCGCCAAGAACATTTGAAAAACTTTTGTTGCTTTCTCAAGCTCTAGAGACCTTTTGCCGTCATTCAAATATCGGCGATACTCATCAAAGCGCTTAACATAAAGCTCCGCACTTGCATTCGAATAAGTGCGATTCTGTATATCAAGCGAATAGCCCAAAATTCGGTAGTACTCTTCAACTTGAGATTTTTGCATTGCCATCTGGTTGAAAACCTCAGAACTGCGAGGGGAAAGCTTTAAGACGTCGAATACCAAACAAGCATTCTTCGAGTCGCGACAAGAAACATCAAGCATAGCTTGGTATTTCGACCAAATTTGAAGCTCTTGTAGCAATGGTGATTTGCTCGCATAGAGGTTCACGATTGCTAAATTGAAACGATCAACAAGTCGCACATAATCGGTTTGACTATTGAGCTTTGTATTTTGCCAAACACCAGTGCTTGAAAAATCAAAAAACAAGGAACTCGCAGCCCTTAAAAGTTGAGCATCGTCGGACACTTTCAGTAAGGACTGAATCTGATCAAATTGCTTTTGTTCTTCTGCAGAAAAATTCGAAGCGGCAATACCTTGAGTTTTTTGTGCCGAAGAAATCGCCGCCTCTTGTTTTTGAATAGCGGCTTTCTCTCCGCCCGTACATGCGACCGAAAGCAAAGACATCAAAACTAAAAGTAGCTTAGTTTTCTCAAAAATCATATGAAACCATAAGCGATACTATTTCGCGGTAAGCATCAAAATAAAGAGTTGCCGGTGAATCATTGTAATCGTAACTACCATTCCAAGATATCAAAGCCATCGAAAAAGATTTGAAATTATAATTGATCGACTCTGAGCTTGCACTGACCATTTCGTCAGCACCATTGATGAATCGAACAGTCTTAAAATTTTCAGAAACGCCAAACGACCAATTGCGATTGAAAATATATCGCAAAGCAATCGAATAATCGCCAGTTAACAGAGGATTTGACTGTAAGCTATTGGGCGAACTCTCGTAAGTATTGACGATCCATGCCCCGCCAATGTGATTCTTCAAAACTAACGAATTGATAAAAATTGGAGTTGCGAAACTTAAGTTTAAATCTAAGATTGATTTATAGGCTTCCATTTGACTGACGTAACCTGTCGGCAGTGCTTCACCTACAGAAATACTTAAATGTGATCTCTTAAATAATTTTCGGTCGTACGAAAGATTTAAACTAAGGTCCTCCCACATCGGATTCGCTTTTGTCCTTTCGATATTCATACCTTGAGCAATTGACGACAGGCCAGTCTCAACATTAAAACTCAAATCGCCATTCAGCCTCGAACCCAGTGCCTTGTTATAACTAAAAGCAAGAGTATTTTTGGTGGTGCGATTGCTCGATTCATTTGTCAGGTCGGTTTTGATTGAATCTGCAATTTCAAAATAGGACTTATCTGTTGAAGCGCCAATTAATTTTGCGTTCGCAATGCTTTGCCCACCTGACTTTTTCTTTTCAGCTGTCGCTGGAGAATTGTCCGATGTCTTGGCGTTCACCGAATCACCCGAAACCGACGTTGAATCGAAGCTCTCCGCCTGTGCCTGTCTAAACGACAAGCTCAATACGAAGACGAACATCGAATGAAAAACGATTCGCTGAAGCTTTATCACTAGTCCTCATCCTTTGGTGTCGAATCCGATTTAAAGTGATGATTGGTATTGACGTTGTGAAAGCGAAGAACTTTATTTTTCAAATTGTTTTGAATTTTTAAATCCAAAAGTAAAGAGGTCCCACCATCAATTAAATTCGGAGAATATGGTGCTTCATCCAAGCGAAATGTGATGTTTAGATCGCTGGCCTTAATTCCGGTTTGAAAATCTGCAATTGCCTGATTGAAATCATTAATCATGTTTTCAGTTCTACGCACTAAAAACAAATAGTTATTATCAATGCTATTCGTTACCTTCACAGAAGGCGGAAACAAAAAGTTCCCCAAGCTAACGGTTGCTTCATAAAATTTCTTAGCCTCATCTAGATCTTGAGGAAGATCGGCAGTCAATTCGAACATCTTAGAGTAAACATTGTCTAAAATGCCTTTGTAGTCGCTTTTCAATCCAGTCGAAAAGAATCCCTGTAGATTCGCACGGGGAATTCGATCCTTGAGTCCCATTGCCTTTAGCCAAGGAATCTCGTCGTCTTGAATTTGAATAAATTTTGCCAGCTCAAAGGTATCGGCAATAATCTCTTTTGCTGAAATGGTATTTTCAACATCCGCCTGTATCCCGGATTCAAACTGCATACGATATATGGCCGCCATGGTATTAATTTTCTCTTGCCAAGGAGTGATACTAGCGGTTTCGTCAAACCAGGTAATCATTGGCGCGGACTTCGAACTCAACTTCTTCATCCCATCAGCAATGAACTCTTCTCTCGAAGCTGGTTTTCCGGTAACAGAATTGACCAACGGAATATGTATGAGTTTCAATTTCAAATTATTTGCCGCATCTACTTCTGGCTCCTCAAATATAACTTTTGGCTTCAAAGTATCTGAAAATCCTTGAAATCTTTTTAAGAAATCGAATTTGCTATAGACATATTCACTTCCAGTTAATTTCTTAGTATCGTACTGATCCCAAATACCTCCGAGATGCTGCATTTCAAGTGTCATCAACGCAGATTCGCGTTTGCGTTCGAGCCAATTGAGTCGATTGGTACATTGAGAGAGCTTCTTATGTTGAATGACGACTTCTTTGAGGAACGCTTTTTTCAAATTTTCAATGTCATCAATAGTGGCCTGAACTGCCTTAAGTTGTTCGTCTACAAGGGTTCCGCCGTCGCGATTTTGCTTGAGATTTAATTTTAGTATCTTCATCATGGACTTCACTTGAACCAAGCGTTTTTCAAGACTGATATCTTTTTCTGAAATGCTACTCATTGGTCCTGACATATAAAAGTCACCCGAGGACTGCAAATATCCTGTTGATCGTGATCCGAAGAGTGCAAATTTCTCAAGCGAGGTCAAAGGCATATTGACCTTGTATTCTTGTTTATTCTCAGACTCGTTTTGGCAAGCCTCCATAAAAGAAGCAAAATTAGAGTTACTTGAAACTTTGTCAGCGAGGCCTTCGAGTGTTTTTGTAAATACGTCGACATCTTCGGTCATAGTTTTTTCTAAAGCGGTCTTGAAGAATGAAATGCGATCGAGCGAATTCTTATTCTTTGCATCTTTCTTGACTGAGAATGTTTCAAAGGCCCCGGTATTGAGCGCATAATAGTATGCATAAATGATTTCAGTCTTACTCAGGGCACTTGAGTCGACACTATATACAAACCAAGGTGAGCCGATGGCGCCATCTAAAAGCGCATTCATCACCTCTTTAGGATTGATTGATATCTCGCCGCCCCACCAAGTGCTAAATTTGAGATCAGCCTTTAGATCAATCATAAAATAACCAAGGAGTAACATATTAGGATATACCGAGAGAAATTTTGCATTTCTCTTCACATTGGCAATAAGTAATAAAGATTCATTTAGCGAATCTTTTGTGGCTTTTCCGCCATTGATTTTCAACTGTTCTGAAACAAAGGACGCGACTGAGTCCATTTGGGAGATCATGAGTCCCCATTGTTTTGTTAGGGATTCACTTTTTTGAATCACTTGTTCAAATAAAATATCGTTCGGAATATCTGTTTGGCTCAAATATCCCAACATATATTTATTGGTGAGCACAATCATTTTTATAAATTCGACCCGTATATAAAAATTCAGAGTATCTGAAAGGGCCTTTTGATCCTTTTTAGATCCCTGCCAGATGCTGCTCACTTCTTCCCGGCCTAGATGTCCGCGATAAAGACGATCAATCATGAAAAAATATTCGCTCATGCCACTGGCGTCTTGGTAGGCATCGACGTTGAAATTTAGATTTTTGAAAATGGCTTTGGAGCTTTGATCGGCCTGCAAATCCTGCAAAGAGTGCAAAAAACTTCTCCCCGCTTTATCATCTTGGTCTTGTGAAGAAACAATTGCGGCCTTGAAATCTGGGTTTAGAGAATTGTCAGCAGAGGAATAAAGAAACTCAGAGGCAGCAAATGAGAACATTTTTTGGATTCCAAAAGGAAATGGATCTGCGTCTAAGCGCGAATAATTCCAGGGCTTAAATGCCTTTACGAAATCTGAAAAGCGAGTACTCTTTTGATCGGCAGGATAATGAGATATAATATTTTCAAATACCAATCCATGACGATGAAAGAAATCAGCGTTTTGCGCAAAGTCCTTACCGCTTTTAAAGAGCAGTCCGTATTCGCGAGCCCGCTTGATATACAAAAACTCCATTTCGGCATCACGAGTGAGGTTATTCACATCAAAAGCCAATGCCAAATTATCGTAATACTCTTTTATTTTTTGACCACAAGTACTATCCGTGCAAGCACCAATCTTTTGATCTAACTCTTCGACCATCATCAAAATCACTCTTCTTGAACGATGATCCATTCTAAAATATTCAATGTTCTGACATTTCTTTAAGTTTTCATCGCAACCAGATTTCAAAATTTCAGTATATTTTTTCAATCGAATTGAAATTTGGCCGGCATCGGCCTTCAATTCCTGAAGGCGAATGAGTCCAAAATTATAGTATTGCAAAATCAAGCGCATAGGTTCTAAGCGATTGACACTTGAATTTTCGACATAGTCCTTGCCCAATGCATAGACTTCAAGTTTATCTAGCTGTTGGTTCATCTCTGCAGGATTTTTTGCTGCTGAAAGTGCCGTGTAAATTTCTTTCAAATTTAAACTTTGTAAAGCTGAAGCATCTCCCGCCAGTTTTTGCGACACCAACTCAGCGCCAGTTTTCGAGTTCGAAACCGCCGGCTCATTTGGGAGTCTCGCTTCTTGTTTGTATTGACAAGCAGATGCTGCGATCGTCAGAAAAAATGTGAAAATGCAACGAATTGGTGTTTTCATCTTCATACTCATTTCTGTATATAATCCATAGTTTCAGGCAACCAAAACCCACTCATGATCGCAGCCGAAGACATGATCAGTCCCATGCCTTTGATCGATTCATAACAAATATTTTCATTTGGTTTGATTTCTCGATCGCCGATTTTATAAGTGGCATGAAAGGCCTGATCTACTGAATCGAAAAATTCTTTGCGATCAGTTTGATCTACCGCAACCCGTAATCCCATCTTAAAACCCTTGAAGCCAGGATTGCTGGCATCAAAAATTTGGCCCAAGCCATTCTTAGATGTTCCGTTAAGGCAAGCATTGATCAGACGATCATTGAGGCCACTGAGTCGCGATTTCACTCCCATACTTGAGAAAGGATCAGTGGGGTCTGGCGAATTGGTAAGCTTATAGGCAATAACATAGCCTTCGGTATCTGAAATCGGCACGAAGGGAGTCACTGGGTATAAAAACATTTCAGGAGCATCTACAAAAATCTGTCCGCCTGGCAAGAGATAGGAATCGGTTGTCGGCAAACTCTTATTGGTCGAAAAATCAAAAACCGAACCCTGAAAGGTATCAACAAAACCAATATTCGTATCTGACTTATGCCCCTTCAAAATAACGGCAACAATTCCAAAGTCAAACTTTTGTTGAGCACGGATGCGATTGACATATCTTTGAGAAAAAATATTGGCATCGTTATTTCCCACGACCGACAAATTGTTCAGCCAGCTCATTGCCAAAACCGAGGCGCCCATATTGGTGCGTTCGTTCTGTCCAAAGTTAGCAAACTTTAAATTACTAGTGGTATTGGCGGCTAGTATTTCAATATATTCACTTGGATAAACTGAGCTATATGAAAATTTCAAATTTGGATCATCAAAAATCGGGACCCCTGCCATTCCATATTCAGTCATCCAAGGATATCCAGTGACTAGTGCATATAGACTTGCTGTCTTAAGAGGTAAGGCTGACATTTCAGTCCAAGAGCCAAAAATTCGACTGTAGTCACGATCGGTGTCTCCACCGCTCATCCCGCCCGGTGAGAAGCGACCTGAAACATCCTTCTTTGTATAATCGACGGCATTCAAAGATACCAGATCCTTGATTTCAGCTAACACCATGGCATTGGCTCGACAAAGTTCTTTAAGCTCTGGCTTATTGGCAAAGAGTTCTTGTAATCGAATAACCGATTTATCGGTAAGATCAAGTGAGACCAGACTCACACCCTCGGGTGTTCCTGCGTTGCAAACTTTTGAAAAATTCATTAAGGCATCTTCGTCACCAGCGAGCTCTTCAAAGTCCGCTTTATAAGTGAGTCTCATATAATCATAAAACAATCTGGTCCGACCAAGAGTTTTAAATGATTTGTACCACAGATGACTTTCGACACATTCAGCGCAGCCACCATGAGCATCGGTAAATGCAATTAAATTTTGAACAAGATTGGCTTTCAAATCCTTAAAATAATTTTTAACAATGCTGGTCGCCTCTACTCCGCGCGCGAAGCGATTGCAATAGGGGTCCATTGATAAGCTGGCGTCTAGATCATTACACTGTGGAAAATATGCGGTCTTATAACCCGGCTTATCGGGCGCAAAATCTGGGATGATGCCGTTTGCAGGCAAGGAATTAAAAGAGAATTTATCGTCTCCCTTTTTGTAAATAGGATATTGTTGATTATAAAGATAAGCCAAGGCCAATTTGTCATGCGGACCAGGCTTCACATCGACGGTATCGGCAACCTCTGTTTCAGGAGCACGATAACCCATAACTGAAGTATAATTGGTATAACTATTTTCTTCAGTGGCCCGTTCTTTCAGAGCTTTGTAAACGGAGGGTGGAACTTCATCTGGATTTGGTAAAATATTTGATTTGAATTGATGACCAAGGCCTAAGAAGTGCCCGTACTCATGAGTGATCAATTCTTTAATAACATGGTGAAGAACTCGTTGATCTTCAGCAATTCCTTTTTTCGAAGCCTCACTGGCTGCCTGTGCCCATCCGGCGGCGACATCTGCGAATGTGCGGTCTGCACAAAAGCGTGATCCCGAATATTTGGCGCTCATTTGTTCAATTAAACTCACCTTGTCTTCTTTGGCATTGACCTTGGCGTCTTTTGAATTCACTTTCTTTAAAAAATCAACACCCATGAATAGAGAATTTCTCAAATGCTCCAAATAGCCCATGGTCGCCATCTCTTGCTGAGACTGGCTTGAAAGGCTTTGCGCTTTTTTGATAACCTCAGTAAATAATTTTTGAAATTGATCTGCTTTAAGGGATAATTTTTCATTTTCAAGATTTAAAGTGCGACCTTCTTTTTTAGATTTATTGACTATCGCGGTAAGCATAGTCTGGGACATATTATTAAGTCCCTCATTCACGCGATCTGAATTGGTTGCCATTAATGACAGCGAAGCAATATTTTGTAGGCCCTGAGGAATGCCCAATTGCGCGGGAGCCTTACTTCCAGCTCCTAGTAAATTTTGTCCGAGCATTGCTTTAAATGAAGAAATATTTGAACCTGGGCTGAACATTTTAATATATTTCTCAATAAAGCCACCGTATAAGGTGATCATTCCCCACTTCATTTCACCATTTCTGACATCGGCAAGAGCTTCACCAACCCCGAGTGGCGCGACCAAAGAAATTTTTTCATCTGCGATCCAGGCAATGGTCGGATAGCGCAAATCAAAAGCATGTTCAGTTGTGGTTTCATCAATTTTAAAGGGTTCGGAGTTGCCTTTTGTTGCTCCCATTTCAACTAAACTTTGATTCCAATCTGATATGACTTCTTTCGCGATCGCCTTATACTCTTCAGGGAAACCCCAAAGCCTGATCAAATGTTGCTTTGAAAGGTCCCAATGTGCGGCGCGAAGGATTTGGTAGACTCCATTGACCTTCTCACCAATTATATGAAGTACATTTAGTTTGCGATAATTTTGCTCTTTAAAGGGTGTTGATTTAAAAGATTCATTGTGATCAAAAGCCAAAAAGTTCACGCGAATTTTTGAATAACTTGATCCGGTTACGGATTTATTAATTGTGAATCCGAGAAAATTATTTTTTGTATCCCACTCTACTTGATCGACGCCTAAAGTACCACCGCCACTACCATCGTCACTAACCGGGCTTGACCAATAACGACTCAAATTAATTCCGTTCAAATCAAGATCCATATTGGGACGTGCAGACCAATGGCTGCGACTCGAGTTCTTAATAATTTTTTTAGTGTCTTGTCCGTTTGAATCCTTTTCATTTTCTAAGTAATAGTGGGACTTAATCGGAATCGTAACCGCCACTTCCCAACGACTTTGATCAGAAGGAAAAGATGGATTGATCATTTTTCCTACCAGTTGGTTTTCGGTAATTTCAAAAACGATATTGCAATGGCTGGTGTTGACCACATTATTTTCAAAATAATACTGCGCTACTCCGGCTTCAACTTCGCTAGCCCAACCACAGAGAAAACTCTTTGCACTGGTTGTAGTCTTACTTGTTGCTTGAGCGTTTGCATCGCGCTTTATATTAACAAAAAAAGATTTAGCTATAGCACTTTCAGTCGGAACAGGTGTTTCGACAGCCGGTGATTTATATGTACAAGAGGTGATGAGAGCCAAAACCACAAAGGCAAATATCGTGTTAACAAAAACCGCTGATTTTTTCTCACTAGAAAAGCCAAGATCAAACTTAGGTCCTTTTAATGCTCGAAATTGCTGTCGATATTTTTGACAAGCGACTACAGAACTAGGCACCTTAGACCGCTTCCATAAGCGACAGGAATGATTTGAGGCCTGAGAGCCCTCGAATAATTGATTTAACTTCAACCTCAGATCGCCAGATGTCATAAAAACCTCTTTGTTCGTCTTCAATGAATTGAAATTTCAAGAAATGAGCCAGCCCCATATTTTAGCCCTGTTGCCAAAATTCGAGGGCTGTAGAATAATAAATGCTCACCGCGAATCACCGGAGGCACAAATGTCGAAGTCTAAAGCTACGAAAGAGTCTCAAGTCAAAAAACCGAGTAGGCGCAAAAGTGTGAGATTCCCTCCGGACTTGGCTGCCTTTGCCTATATTGATTTGAAAACTTCAGAGAAAACATTCAATCCAGAATACACGGCGCTAATTATTGAAGAGTCTTATCGCGGAGCCTATATCGTGATGAGAGCAGATGCCCATTTCAAAAAAGACTTAGAGTTCAAAATCAAACCTGGGAATTTGGCTACAATGCGAGCCCAAGTGCGATGGATAAAAAAACATTCAAGTAAGGTAAATGAAATCGGAATTGAATATTTGGAGTAAAGCTAGCGCTTGCAATTAGGCGGCTTTTTTTCGTTGGGAAGAAAGCTTTGCTGGTTTTGGTTTTTTGCTCTTTATTTTTTTGTTAAGCTTGAGCTCTACCCAGAAAGCGCCGACACTCGTACCGAAATGGAGCGTGACTGCCTTTCCTGGTCCGAAATCAGAAAAGTCGCAAAATTTATCTTGCACCAAAACATAAGGGACATACATTTCTAAATCAAAGCCTTCGTCATTGAATTGCTTTTTCAAACAACCATAAATCATATTGGTTAATTCGCCAATGCCCTCTATGACTCGATCGTCGATCTGATCAATCGCCGCACCATAAAAGCTCGAAAAAATTCGAAATGCAGTTTCAGGCGGGAAACCAATGCTAAATATACCTCGGGTCATGGGGTTTTTTAATACGCTATAGCCAGAAATATGTTTCGGAGGATTCTTAACTGAGCCAAGATAAAAATCGGTGCGCTGTAGGTTGAGTCCCAATACAAGAGAAAAGGTCTCTTGTATGGCTTGTTCCATCTTAGCATATGTATCATCATTTAGTTTTATGACTGGACCGCTCATTTGAATGGCTCCAAATTGATTTCAACTAAGCGGTTTTTTTGGCCTGAATTATGGCCTCAATTTTTTTAACTAATACTTGTGGCGAAAACGGCTTCACTATGAAGTCATTGGCGCCGGCATCGAGAGCTTGTTTCATTTTCTTTTCTTCTTGTTCAGCAGAAATCATGATGAAGTGCAATTCATTGAGTTCAGCTTGCGCCCGACACTTTTGAATCACTTCAAGCCCCGTCATATTTGGCATATTCCAGTCTAAGAAAACAACCTGATAAGGGTTTTGGTTTACGAAGGCATTTGCTATTTTGTTGTAGGCCTCAACGCCGTCGCGCGCTTCATCCACGTTTTTAAAACCTAGATTGGCTAAAGAGGTCTTTAGTAAACTTCTTATCATCACAAAATCATCAACTATGAGAATTCGAGTAACTGACATTTGAAGTCCTCCGTGTGACATACTCTTTCTTTTTCGTAATAATAGGCGTTCAACTTGAGGGCTTTTTCAAGATTATACTTTGGTCTTCAGAGTCTAGGCACTCAACTAGGTCTAGTTTTCAATTCAAGACCATGTGAACTTTGAGTTTAGTCGCGGGAGTTCCGAATACTAAAATGAGATTTTAACATTTCTAATGAGGTTAAATACCTATGATCAAAAATTTAATTTTACTCAAACATCGGTCTTTGATCGTCCGTTTGCTCTGGCCGGTCAACGTCATTTCAACCGTGCTTATGTTAGGATTTGCTTTGACCATGGCGGCTCAACATAAAAATGCGGCCGAAGCGGCCACGCGCTCAAAGGCCGAAGTGATTTCAAAATTGCTTGTACAAATTGGTGAGCACTTTATTGGAACCAAAGACGAAGGCTTTTTATTTAACTACGCAAAGCACTTGGATTCAGAAATTCAAACAGCACTATTTTATGATAAAAATAATCGTCTCTTAAATGAGCGAATGATGATGGCCCAGTCTCGAGACAATATTACAATTGACAATGCCATTCACGACTCTGCCGGCCTTTATGAAGGCCATGTGACCGTAAGCTATAGTATGGAATCAATCAATCGTGCCTTTTGGCAGGCTTTGACCATAGCTTGCGTTTACGGATTTTTTGTTCAGCTCATTCTTTCAACAGCAATTTTATCTGTTTGTCGAAATGTCATTGGTCCTCTAAATAGATCTTTTCTTAATCTATCTAAAACGACCCAAGTATTATCTGATACCTCAAAAGATATTTCTAAATTCAGTGAGTCGCTTTCAATCGGCGTGAATCAACAAGCAGAGGTCGTTCAAGAAACCACTTCGGCAATGGCTGAAATGTCGAGTACCTTGAATCAAACCTCAGAGTATTCAAAACAATCACAAGAAGTTATGCAGAGCATGACTCAAACTGCGAACAACGGTATGAATATCATGAATCAAATGGTTGACGCTATGACCAGTGTTCACCACGCCAATGAACAGCTTAAGAGCATGGTCAATATGATTCAAGAAATCACTTCAAAAACAAATGTCATCAACGACATCGTTTTCAAAACACAGCTTCTTTCATTCAATGCGTCGATTGAGGCCGCGCGTGCGGGCCAACATGGTCGCGGCTTTGCGGTTGTTGCAGAAGAAGTGGGAAACTTAGCTAAAATGAGCGGTAAAGCTTCTCAGGAAATTGGCAGCATCTTGTTGGATAGCGAAAGACAAGTAAATGAAATTGTCAAAAATACTTCCGAGCGTGTTCAGGTAGGGCGACAAGTCACCGAGCAAGCGCTACGAAATTTCAAAGATATTTCTCGTGAAATTGATTCGATTGCTTCAAGAGTTGACAATATTACAACGGCCTCTCGAGAACAAGAATTAGGTGTGGCACAAACCACGCACGCCATGAGAGAGCTCAGTAAAACCACCGAAATCAATAATCAAGTGGCGCAGAAATCAAGCAGTGCTGCTTATATCTTGAAGGATGAAACCCGAAGTCTGCACGCAATCGCGCGTTCGATCTCTGAAAGTATTCTTGGTCAAAAGTCAGACAATGAAAATTTTGAATTTCAAAATATGCATACTCTAAAAGAGGAAAATCACGCTCCAAATAAAAAGAAAAGTCCGCGCGCCAATTTAGATACGGCGGGTGACGATGATCTCGTCAGGAAAATTGTCGGCATGGCAAAATCTCATACGGATCAAGAAGACAAAGATGATGGCAGAGTTCAAAGACGCCATCAAAAAGACGAAGCTTCATAAGAATTGTGAAATGGATAGGATAAAAAATGTCTACTTCTGATCCTTCTCAAATGTTTAGAATGCTATTAGACGAAATCGACGATACCTTGTCTGATTTTGAGAGTCGCTGTCTTCGCCTTGACATTTCCAATCCGCGCGCCGAACTCAATGATATGTTTCGCTACGCCCATAATATTAAGGGAGCGAGCCGCGTATATGGCCTAAATGAATTTGGCACCTTTATTCATTCACTTGAAGATTTATTGGGACGCTTACGAATGCAACCCAGCAGTATGGACTCTTCAGTAACGGATTTACTTTTGCGAATCCACAAACATTTAAGCGAATGGGTCGAAGCTCTGCGTAGCAATCCTCAGTTTGTACCAACCAATGAGTTCATCGTTGCTGAGATTCAAGCCCTTATTTACGGTTTAGGAGACGCGCCAGCAGAAACGCAAGTAACTGCCGAGGCACCAAACCAAATGGCCGCGGCTCTTCCTAGTATCGCCGATCTCATGAAAATGAAACAAAATCGCGCAGGCGTTCAAGCGCTTTCAGCCTCCGCAGCTCCGCCTCCGAAACTTGTTCCCATTCAAACCCAAGAAGTGAGTTTAGCGCCCACGGAATCCATTGCGCCCCCGTTACCAGTACCAAACTATACAACAAAATATGATCCGATAAAGCCTGAAATCTATGCTTTTGATGACAATATTAAAAAGAGAATTCAACAGACTAAGAAGAAGCGTCCGACGGGCAATCTTAAAATCGCTTCGAATAAAATTGATGAAATTATGCAGCTCATTGGCGAATTATCGATTCAACAATCTATTCTTTGGCACAATCATCAAATGGGCAGTCTCGACAATAGCGTTTGTCAAAATGCAATCAGCCTGAATCAAAAAACCATTAAAGATTTACAAGAAATGATCTTAGGTCTTCGAATGCAGCCAATTGACGGACTCTTTCAGAGAGTTGAAAGATCTTCGCGTGATCTTGCAAGAGAGCTTGAAAAAAAAGTCACACTCAAAATGGATGGCGCCAATATTTTAATGGATAAAACCGTCATTGAAAGAATGACAGATCCACTCATTCACCTCATTCGAAATGCAATTGATCACGGGGTTGAGTCCGAAGAAGAAAGAATTGCAAAAAACAAGAGCGTGCCTGCAGTGGTTTCAGTCACCGCTTCGCAAGATTCAGGACAAGTCATTATTGACATTGAAGATGACGGCAGAGGCATTGATCCAGAAGAGATTTTATCTAAGGCAAAAGAAAAGGGACTCTTATTTGAAGGTCAAAAAATTAGTGAGAGTGAGTTGATCAAATTCATTTTTGAGCCCGGATTTTCAACTAAGAATTCGATAACTGAAATTTCAGGCCGCGGGGTTGGCATGGACGTCGTACAGCAGTCCATTCAAGAAATCGGCGGCACCATTGAAATCACCACTCGCGTCGGCGCCGGCACTGGTTTTCATATTACACTTCCGACCTCCCTTGAAATTGTTGATTCATTGATTTTCAAAATCAATCAGGCAACGTATATCGTACCAACTCAGGACGTAAGAGAGATTCTTGAAATCAAAGCATCAAGCTTGGTTCGACTTGCATCAGGACGACCCGCCATTCGTTTACATGACAAAATGGTACCCATTGAAAGACTTGCCGACTATTTAGGAACGCCGTCTCCAGCTGTCGATTCAGAAGCGAAGGATTTAATTGCAATTTTGATTCGATTAAAAGATCGATCACATGTTGCCTTTTGCATTGATGAAATCGTGTCGCAGCAGCAAATTGTGGTTCGTCCCTTAAGTGATCACTTATCGAGACTTCCAGGATTTACTGCAGTTGGCGTTCTCGGAAACGGAGAGCCAGCACTCATCTTATCGATGGGATTTGTTGGCGAATGTTATTTTAATTGGGCGCAAAATTCGCGAGACATGAGGAGGAGCCTTTGAGTACCGCAAAATCTATTTTGGATACCATTGAATTTCAAGAGCTCGATAGCCATAAATTCTTGCTCTTCAAGCTCAATGCAGAGCTATATGCAACTCCACTTTTGGCCGTCAAACAAGTGGTTGAAAATCAAACAGTCAAAATGATCCCAAATACCGCTCCATATTTTTTGGGATTGATCAATTATCGCGGCCAAATTATGGGGCTAGTTGATTTGAAAAAACGTTTTCAAATGCCTGAAACCGAAGTAGCCAAAAAAACATTTTTGATTTTTGATTCAGACAGCGGACCGATCGCGGCGCAGGTCGACCATGTCGAGGCTGTTATCTCTCTTGATGACGATAAGATCGAAAAAAATCCAAATATTAAAACCGATGTTCCAACTCACTATATGATTGGAGTCGCCCAATTCAACGATGAAATGATCACAGTTATTGATCTGAACAAATCCTTTTCTTCAGAGGATTATGTGCATATTCAAAGTACAAAGTTGATGTCAGGTTGATATGGCAGTTGAATCCTTACAGATTCCTGAACGTGAGTTGGTCTTTAAGCTAGCAAGAGAAATCACCGGCACCGCTTTTTCAGAAAGCTCACGTCACGAAATCATCATCACCAACGTTATTCGAAGACTGAATGCAAATCAGTGCAATGGTTTGGCCGACTATCTTGATTTCGTCGCGCAAAACCCTGAAGAGATGGATCACCTCATTTCGGCCATGACCATTCATACCACAAGTTGGTTTCGAGAGCTTCCGCATTATCGCATGCTCGAACGCCGCTTAAGAGAACTGGGTCCGCAATTGATCGGCCAAAAATTTAGATTCTTAAGTGCTGCCTGCTCAACTGGTGAAGAACTTTATTCGGTCGGATGCATTCTCGAAAATTTTCGCAAACTCTTTGTAGGCTTTGAATATGAACTCTATGGCGGCGACTTAGACCCCATCAGTCTTGAAAAGGCAAAAACCGGCACCTATGACATTGAAAAGTTCGAAGGGATTCCCCGTGCATATCAAGCCTATTTTCAATACAAAAAAAATCTCTCAGAAAGATGCTTTACTGTCGACGCACAAATTCGCAAGCGTTCGTTCTTTTTCAGAGCCAATCTACATGAAATTCAAAACTTAGAACTTGGATATTTCGATCTCATTTTCTGCAGAAATGTTTTGATCTATTTTAAACCTGAAGAGGTCAATGCCAGTATTTCAAAACTCTTGAGATTTTTAAAACCAAATGGTTTTTTAAGCATTGGGCATTGTGAATCTATTCATGCCAGCGATTTTGATGTCACTTGTGTTGGCAATTCGACCTATACTCGAATTGAAAACTCACTTCCTAAAAATGATCAAGAAGCCACCATGAAATTTTTGGTGGTTGATGATTCAAAAAGCATTTGTGAGTGGGTGCGAACGCATCTTCGAAAACACGGCATTGATTGTGCGATGGCTCTTAGTCCCGATGAAGCCACCTCTTATCTTTCAGACCATATTGTCGATTTGGTGATTTTAGATTTTAATCTTCCTGGCAAAAGTGGGCTTGAATGGCTCAGTGAAAGCAGAAAGAACAACTTTCAATCACCGGTCGTTCTTTTGACCGATGTACAGGCCGAAGATGCACCCCATATTTTAGAGGCTTTAAACGGGCTCGCGCAAGATTATATGAATAAAAGCTGGATTGGTTCTTCGCCTGATGAATTCGTCGCCCGTCTACGGAGCATTGTCATTGCGGGACGAACAAAATTTGCAAATTTAGACAAGAGTGGTGATCCGCTTGAGCGGCAACGAGCTGAATTTGAAAACGCCGATCTTATTTTAATCGGCGCAAGTACTGGTGGAACCGAGGCCATGACCGCCCTACTTTCAAAAATGCCCAAGACAGCTCCACCAATTGTTTGCGTTCAACATATTCCGGTTGAATTTGCGACGGCATTTTTTAAACGTCTCTGTGATACTTCTGGGCTCAAAGCCGGGGTGGTGAGACATGGTCAAGAGCTTGTGCCCGGTCACATTTATATGCCGCTCATCGATGCTCACGTTGGGATTCGAGAAGCCGGTGATCGTTTGAGTTGCTATCTCTCAAATGCTGAAAAAATTTGGAGTCAACGCCCGAGTGTTGATTTTCTCTTTCAGAGTGCAAGCTTTATTACTCATAAAAAAATCATAGCGATTTTACTTACTGGCATGGGAAAAGACGGCGCCGCAGGAATGCTTGAACTTATGAGAGCGGGTGCTTATACGATGGCTCAAGATCAAAATTCTTCTTTGGTTTGGGGAATGCCTGGAGAGGCCTATAAACTCGGTGGCGTAAAATACCTTGGTGATCTTCATCAAATGCGAGAAATAATTGTTGTGGCCTCAACACCGAAAAACTCGCGCTCAAAAATTGCCAGCTAAAAAATTGCCAGTTTGAAATCAATTGGGCTTGGTAACAAAATATCTCAAGCCAAGTGCCATAACAAAGATTGAAATCCCCACGCCAACGAGATTTCTAAAATTTGGTCCGACAAATCCGAGGGCAGCAATTAAAAGCCCCAATACCGCTATAAAACTGCTCATCCGAGAGGGCTCTGGCTTACTCTCATCGGGACTTTTCGCCAAACGATCCCGACTAGCTAGTGCTTCGATTTGTGCTTGCATCTTCAATGCAATTCCTTCTGTCGGAGAAATGTTTAAAATGCGAGCATATTTTTGGGAAGCAAAATACAGGCAGCCCGAGCGATAGCAAGCCAAAATAAATTCTTGGTGTCGCCATTCGATTTCGTAAGCTTCTTGTACGGCCTCCCAAAGATCATTGATGCTCAAATTACCTTTTACTGAAGACTTTCTATAAGAAAGCGCTTCGCCACTTTGTGTTTGCTTTGTCAAATGATTCGAATCAAAATTTTGAGAAGACGAAGGATTCGAAAATTGCGATGATTTTTCAATGTTGAAATCCATTTTTGTAAACTCCTAGTTCGCCTCTCGTGAGGTTTAGCCAATTTAGGAAATTTCTTTATGCGAAAACTAAAATATTACTTCCTACCCATAATAGCAGGAATTTTTCTTGGCACAAGTTATATTCCGTTTCAACCTTGGGCTTTGTTTTTTTGTTTGGTTCCGCTTTTTATTTTTTGGATGAGATCAAAAACTCCATTTGAGAGTTTTTTTGCCGGCTGGTTGGCGCAATTTGTTCTGAATCTCATCGGCTTTCACTGGATTTACTATTTAGCTGCAGAATTTGGCCATTTTCCGAGTTGGCTCGCAGCACTTACCTTGCTTGGCTTCGCTGCGACTGCGCATTTGTATTATCCCGTTGCTGGTCTGCTTTGGTTTTGGCTGCAAAAAAAGTTTAAGCTGAGTACGAATCAAAGTCTTTTGTTGATGTTTGCTCTGTTTGCACTATTGCAAAAGTATTTTTTGGTATTGTTTCCTTGGCACTTTGGCTACGAATGGCTTTATGGGGGACTTAAGGGCTACCAACTTGCAGATTGGATTGGTTTTGAAGGCCTCAATATCATAGCGATTCTCTCTAGTACATTATTCTGCTTAGCCTATTTTGCCAGAGCTGAGTCCAATAAAAAATTCTGGTATTTTGCACTCAGTCCATTTGCTCTGATTTTGCTAATGAACTTATTGGGCGATCTACATGCTAAATCCTTACCAATTCCAGACCGATCAACTAAGGTTCTCGCCATTCAAGCCAATATTGGCAATAGTGAGAAAATTTACGCCGAAAAAGGTCGAGGTTTTCAAGATTTCATAATGAATAAATTTATTAATCAAAGCGAAGCGGCGCTTGCTCAAAACCCCGGAGCTGAATTTGTCATTTGGCCAGAAACTGGTTTTGCCGATCACCTTGATAATCTTTATCAAAGTGAACCGCGAAATGTCTCAATGCGAAATTTTGCGGCCAAAAATAAGATAAATTTATTTACTGGTGCTTATCATGAAAATCCTTTTACCAGGCAAATATACAATTCGATCTTTCTCATTGAAAAAGATGGTGTTGTTCGCCAGCCGCCCTATGATAAGAATATTTTGCTCGCCTTCGGAGAATATGTTCCGTTCTCAAAGTATTATCCAAAGGTTTTGAAATGGCTCGACCTGACTGAATTTGGCAGAGGTCATGGCGCCAATTTATTTAAAATAAATGATATCAAATTTGGCCCAGAAATTTGTTATGAGGGTCTTTACTCGAGTATCGCACGCGACCTCTCTCTTCTTGGCGCCGAAATTATTATCAATGTGACCAATGATTCTTGGTACGGCACTTGGTTTGAACCCTATCAGCATCTTTATATGACCGCCGCGCGAGCGATTGAGTTTCGCAGACCCGTCATTCGCGCCACCAATACCGGAATCACCAGCGTGATTTTACCAAACGGAGATTTTCTCGAGAAATCTCCGACTTCCAAAGAATGGAGCCATTTGTATGACGTACCATATCTTAAAAATGCCGAACATACTCTTTATGAAAAAATATTTTATATCTGGGATATCTTACTTGGAGCTATCATTCTTTGTGTTCTAATATTGGCAAAGATAGGACCAAAACGTGCACGTTTATAAAAATCTCGATTGGATTGAAATTTTAGAGCAGCTTGAAAAATTTGCCACCAGCGAATTGGTTCGTTCACGCTTGCGAGACATTAAACCACTAGCTAGTCCCGAACAGGCGACCCAAAGCTTTCGTGAAATTGCCGAGGCTCAAAATATTTTAAGTTTCGGCGAACGTCCTTTTATGGAGAGTCTCGATCTCTATCCCAACTGGCATCAACGACTCAAAAGAAATGCTGTCCTACAAACTCTTGAACTCAAAGATGTCAGACGTTTCTGTCTTGAAACAATTGCACTTTCAGAAATCATAAGTGAAATGAAAAGCCCCTGGATCGCAAAGATTAAAACTCAACTCATGGACGCGACCGGCCCACTGTCTGCGATCGACCACATCATGAGTCCCGGTGGCGAAATTCGCACCGATGCAAGCGAAGCGCTCTATAATCTTTACCGTGAACAATCATCGCAAGTTAAAAATTTACAATCGACCCTCGACCGCATTGTCAAAAAAAATGATATGGAGTCTATCCTTCAAGAAAGATTTGTCACCACTCGCGAAGGGCGCTGGGTCTTACCAGTCAAGGGCGGCATGCAACACGCCTTTGATGGCATCATTCATGCTTCAAGTCAGTCCAAACAAACTGTTTTTATGGAGCCCGAAGAGGTCATTCCTCTCAATAATCGCTTGCGACAACTAGATGTTGAAATCGAGCAAGAAATTGAGCGCCTCTTGGTTTCGCTCTCCGAATATCTCTCGACGCAGCTCAATTATTTTGAACGCAGTCACGACGCCCTAGCTGAAGTTGATTCTCGTTTGGCGCAGGCAAAATTAGCAGATGCACTTGAAGCTAGTTTCTGTGAGTTTTCAGAAATGAAGTTACACTTAATCGATGTGAGACACCCCTTACTCGTATTAAAAAATGAAAAAGTCGTAGCCAATACCGTACTCCTACAAGACAAAGAGCGCATCTTACTTCTTTCTGGCCCCAATGCCGGCGGTAAAACTGTTTTACTCAAAGCCGTGGGTTTGGCGAGCCATATGGCATGTTGCGGACTTCCGATTTGTGCTGCCGAAGAATCAACACTACCTTTTTTTAAAACTCTAACCATAGGTATTGGCGACTCACAAAGTGTCGACGAGGCCCTCTCAACTTTTGCCGCACACTTAAAAATTCTCGGCAAAGCTGCTAGCCTTAAAGGTCATGAAAATTTATTACTGATCGATGAAATTTGTGGTTCAACCGATCCCGAAGAAGGCTCATCACTCGCTCGCAGCTTCATCGAAAAATATGCCTCGAACCAAGTTTTCGCAGTTATCACGTCGCATCTTGGGCCCCTCAAGGTTGGCTGGGAGCAAGGCTCAGGTGTTACCAACGGAAGCCTTGAATATGATCAGCAATCTGGCCTTCCGACCTACAAATTTTTCATGGGAGTCCCCGGGCGCTCGCTCGCACTTCTCACCGCAAGACGAGTGGGCGTCGATGAAAAAATCTTAGACCGCGCCCTCGAACTTCTTTCATCTGAAGCCAAACTCGAGCACAGTTATTTACGAGATATCGAAAGCTTGAAAGATGATTTGCAGCGCAGACAAAGAGATCTTGAAAATGAATCAAGATCTGCGCGCGAGTCCAAACGAAAATATATGGTGCTTATTCAAAACTTTCGCCTTGAACGCGATCAGTGGCTCGAGAGAATAATTAAAAAAACCGAAAAGAAAATTGATACTTTAATTGATCAATCCCATGCCGATCAAGTCTTCAAGCGCTTTGAAAAGCTCTCTCAAATTAAATCTGAAATGCCCGAGATTGTGAAGGCCTCTACGCAAGCGACGTCGAAGCGCAAAATCGAAAGTGCAGAAGATTTTGAGAAGGCTTATCCGCCAGGCTCAATGGTGCATATAACGAGTGTTGGCCAAGAAGGCATCATACAGGGAAAAGCCAATACCAAGGGTGAGATTCCGGTATTATCAAACTCAATGCGGCTGATGATTCACTGGAGTCAGCTCAAGGCCCCGCAAAATTTAAGCAATCCCACCTCGCAAATTATTCGCAGACATTCAAATATTAGTGTCGCTCTTCAAGACTCCGAACGCGTGGTTGATGTGCGCGGCTTGCGAGTTGATGAAGCCATCGGGCAACTCGAAATGCAATTAGATGCCGCCGCACTTGCCGGCGAAGATCGCATCAAGATAGTACATGGACACGGCACCGAAGCCCTTAAAAAAGCCATTCGCGCTCATCTCTCGCGCAGTGTTTATGTTAAAAAATGGAAGGCCTCTCCGCAGGAAATTGGCGGCGACGGGGTTACCTGGGCCGAACTCAAAGATTAGTAGATGAGCCTAAAATTAATGGGACCTTCGCATTAATTTTAGACTCATCTAGTCCTGGGCGGCTTTTTCTAAACTAGGGATTGCGCATTTATGATTTTCATTTTTCCAGAAATGATAGTCGTTGGGTTCAACTAAATTGGACTCTAAACAAGAGCGTACATCGCGATGAGCTTTTTCGGTGTTCCAAGCCTCATGACTTTCAACGAGAGACCAGATCAAACTTCCGCGCTCAAGCGAGAAAAAAATTCGGCCCTTCCAGATGCTTTGAAAAATGACTCCCGCCATATTTGAATCGATTGTCACATCGCCCGAGAGTTCAATATCCGCACAGATTTCTTTCTTTCCGCATTCTATAAAGCCTTTCAAAATGCTGAGCAAACTCAAACTAAGTGGCACGCCCTGCTCGGTAACCCAATGCGCACTCATATTCCAGGTGTCGCCAATACTCACTTTCTCTTTGGGTAAAGAAACTGGCGGCACATAATACAAACTCTCTCTCGGAAGATTATTTACCTTTAAAATCTTCCCCATTGAGTTAAAAGTTATCGCAAGTTCTTCGCCTACTTCAGGCATAGCAAAATCATGCAAATCAATTTGCCCGTCTTTTTTAAAAGTTGTTACTTTTTCAGTAAATTCATCACTTGCAAGAATCTTGGTGATTTCTGCCTTTGACATAAACTCAATTGATTCTTCAATCGTATTGGTGAGCGAGCTTCCTTCAAAAACTTCAGTCTTAGACGCACTATTGAATTTGGTCGTTTCGCTGCTCCCCTGAATGCCTTTTAGTCGCAACAATACGGGTTCTTTTAACTCTACTTTTGTAAATTGATTGAAAGTTAACCGGTCTTCTTCGCCGACAGGTATATTCAGTGTCTTATGAGCACATGAAAATGAAATTAAAACTAAAATGACTAAGCCCAGATTTTTAAACATGCAAAAGATTATTTATCTTTAAACTCAAAGCTTCAAGTCGAATGCGCCGTTTCTCAACTAGTTCTTTAAAAGCAAAAGCTTTGAGCGTTTGCTAAATACTGCGCATCGGTCAAGTTCAACTGATTCGCAAATGGATGAAGCCCATTGAGTACTGGCGCATGAGTTGAAGCATAGCTTTTAGGATTCACCGCAAATGGAGGCATTAAGGCGTCATTTGAAGCCGTCACCGTCCCACCATTGTACAAAACAAATTTGAGAGCTGAATAATCAAAGCTGACGTCATGAACTATGATGTCGACTGCGTTAAAAAATTGCTCAGCCGTTTGCACATTTAAAAAGTTTGCACTTGCGATTTGCTTAACGTCCGTCATAGCAATTCCGGTCATAGTATTAGAGTACTGGTGCCCACTTACACCATTGTGACTTGCACCTTCGATATGAAAGCTCAGAGGAGATGAATCCAAATTGCTGACGCCATTTACGACCTTCCATCTAAAAAATTGAATATTGGCATTTGGATTCCCATCATAAAGACTGGTCATGCCAGTGATTCGAACTCTAATCATATTTGGATTGCCATCCACCGTTCTTAAACTTGCATTGAAACGAGTGCTCGTAGTCGACATTTGATTACATATAGTGTTCTGCGAATTAGCTGCTATTGGCGTTAGAGGCGTTATCGAGCCGAGGCTTGTTGCAGGCTGACCACCCGACTGAGTGGCGCCACAACCTGATGCGAGCCATCCTACAAGCATTACTGCAAAGATACTAAGCTTTGATAATTTGATTTGAGTATTGTCTGAATTTCTTCCCATAAATCCTCCCCATTTTTATTCCCTACTTTCTATTAGAGCAAAAGACTGACCAGAGCTTCGCTCTCAGTTCGGATAGATTCATTATGAGTGTTTCATATTGAGACAGGTCATTTGGATGCTTCAATTTGCAAAAATGGGCACCTATTGCGATTTGCAGGTGTCAAGATTGTGAACAGGACCATTTGAATCAGTTTTAACGGCAGCAGCGGCCGTCAACCGCTTGCCAGTTTCGGTGTACAGCATTCAGTCAGCTGCTGTTGACCGAATCTAGAATGCCAGAAACTGACTTTAGTGGCTGGCTTCTTGTACAATTTCCTCTGCGTGTAAATTTTCGCCATGACGATAACGATCAAGAAGATTGATATCAAGTGACGGAAATGAAAACAGCAGCGCATGACTGCTTGAAGCGGGGTCTTCGATTGTCACTACAACATAGTGCAAATCTTTTTCAGCGTCTTCGCCAAATTCTTTGATGAAGCTCACCAAAACATTTCCGTTGAGATCAGTACTGCGCCAAATTTCATCGGCTTCTTCAATCGTGCTCTCTCTTAGATTTTCGTAAGATTTAAATTTGTCTTCTTCAATGTCTGTATTTGAGCGAACCTTGAGCATCGCGCGATATAGTCCCACTGCCAAATCGTCACCTTCACTTAGGGCATCACCTTCAACCGCGCCATTTTCAACTTCTTTTAAAACTCGGTCGTAAATCAATTTACCTTTTCGAAATCCATCTATGAGTTCGAGATCCTTTGATGGATAATGAAGAAAAATAAAACTCGGGACATCACCAGTGCGATAAGCTACAGCAACATAGTACACATTTTCTTGATCTACGACATAGTGACCGACATAACAAAAGAGTTTGCAATTTTTAAATCGCGTGCTGTCTTCCCAGACCTCGTCGGGATCATTCAATACATGATTGAGAAGATCTTCGTAATTTTTAAATTCGCTTTCAGGGATATCTGTCTCTTTTCGAGACATAAAAAAATCCTTCTCAAGCTTCTGTGTTTGCGGAAGAAAATAATCATAAAGTTCTTCTTCACTAGCAAATACAAGACCTTCAGATTCATCAATCGTGATTGGGTTGCTCATAAATTCCTTTTTTGAAATTCGTCGCTTAAGAGCTGTTTTAGACATGATTCACACCTCTTCTGAAGGGAGCATTTTACGACTCTCTTAATATGGTACGGCAGCTGACTTATCTTGTCAATTTTGCCTCAAAATGACTTGCGCATTTCAAATACTTTCCTCAGACTTGAAACAAGGACAAATCTTTAACCAAGTTTGGCCTTATGGTGTATCAAACATTTCACGCAAGGAGGCGTGTGTGCTCGAGAACCCCCCAAGGGACAAACAGATCAAACAAGATGAGAAAAATTTAGAACAGATTGAATACCTTCTACAGCAGAGCACTCAAGGCATTCACTTTATGTTCGACAATAAAGAACTCATCAAAGTTTTGAGCCAAAAGAGCCTTGAGAAGAAGTTGAAGGATCAGGCCAATGTACAGAAAGTACAGGACCTCCTCACCCGCTTTATAGAGAGACCCAGCATTCAAGAAAAAAAGCTCTTTCTTGAAACTCTCGATTCAGACACTTATGAATTGCTAGTGCGAGCTTATTTTCAATTGGTTGAAAATACGATTCTCGCAAGTTCCGACGTCCGCCACTAGTCGTTTTTCAAATTACTTTTAATGATGACCCAGAGATTTTTCATCTGGGTTAACTTCTTTTGAATTTCTGCCGATTTTAAAGGGTGATCACTTTACTATTTTTCATATTTTCTGCTCATGCTGAATACCGCGCCTTTGAGCTCAATATTACCAATGCCTCGACCAACCAAAGTCGAGTCGTGCTCTCGACTCTCGATCATTTGCAGTATCCAATGTATTATCCACTTCAAAAAGATGAACGCATTCAAATCACCTCGACTTGGATGTGCCGAAATCGCACGGATCAATTTCAACCCATTTGCGATAGGCCAACGCCGCCAGTTCCTGCCCCAAGCACAGCCACAGCAGCCTTAATCAGCACGCAGGCCTCAGCCTCGCAAATCCCGGCCGCCCTGCAGGCCCTCGCTCAGCCCAAGCCCTAAGCCTAAAATTTCATAGCACCTCCCTTTTAAATCTCAGATCGTGCTAAAATGAGACGATGGCAGATCTGGTAATTTCCCCACAAATGCAAGCACAGTCGCTGCGAGAAGTGAATGATGAATTCGAATCTCGCAAGCAAGATCTTAAATCTGATCACGAAGTTAAAATGCGGCAAATTCAAAAAGCTTATCTCAAGCATGAACAAGAAGTTCGCGATAGCGGAGATGCAGCGATCAGCCATATTCGAAAAGACTCACAAAAGCGGGTTGAAAGTGAAGCGGGTATTATTCAAGAAAATGCCGATCAAGTCCTCGCGCGCGTCGATAGCGAAGCCAAACAAAAAGTAAAAGCCACGCAAGAGCAGGGCATTCGCTCTGCTGAAGGAATTCAAAAGCAATATTCAAAAGATATCTTTGCCACGCAAAGAAAAGGTGAATCGGAACTAAAAGCCACCAAAGATAAATATGATATTCAACATCACAACGACGAGAATTTTTATCACGGACAACTTGAAAACGAAAAAAAGCAATTCACCGAGGATCAACAAAAACTAGATACTCAATACGATACCAAGCGCCGCGAGACTTCTGATCTTCAGCGCCGAAATATTCAAGAGCTCACCAAAAAATACAATGAACTTTTTGTTAAAAACGAGGGCCAAAACAAAGAGAGCATCAATCTCCAAAAGCAAAATTTCTTAAAAGAAATTTACCGTCAACAACAGCAACTTCTTAGCAAGGCGAATGCTTTCGAAAGCAGAATTGACGACCCCTTTTACCAAGCCAGAACTTTAGATGCCCAGCTCAAAGAAACTGAAGGGGCTTATGTTCTCACCGCCAAAATTCCTCAACCCGAAAAAAATAATTTTGATATTCATGTAAAAGACGACAAAGTCGTACTCGAATCTTATCGCTCAAATGAAGCGAAGATCGAGGGCGCAAACCAAAAGTCGACGACCAATTCTTATCAAACCCATCGCCAGGAATTTAAGTTAAGTTATCCCGTTGTATCTCATATGATGGTGAAACAATTTGATGAAGATGGGAATCTTACGGTTACGATTCCGAAGAAAGATTTGCGGCCGGCGACTACGATTTAAGCGCGTCTGCGGGTATGCTGGCCGATTTCAGCCATCATATACTTAAGGCGAAAATGCAAATCTTCTAATTGAGCTAAATTACTTTTAAGCTCCTCAAGAACATTTGCCTCATGGGGATGACGAACTCCGAGTTCATGATACTCGAGTCCCTGAGAAATATCGGGAGAAAAATTTTGGCCTGCCGATGTGCTCTCTACAGCTGGTGTAAATAGATGATTCATAATACGGCCTACCTCTTCTGACCTCTAGGGTCCAACAACGTGCATCTGAAAAATGTGAGCACTCCAATATCTTATTGGTCTTTGGTCTGTGTTCACAACTAAAAAAGCAAAAAAAACATTTAGAACAATTACTCTTCGTATAATATTCACACTTAATATTCACACTTCAGAGAAGTCAGATCAAATGTCTGCGGCGTTCTTCTCAAATAATCATAAGCTAGAGTCGGCACCATTACGCTTGTCGTCTCTTGCACATGCTTCAAACCCAAAGCATGCCCAAACTCATGAAGGACCAAACTCTGAAGATCCACTTGACCGGGCTGCGCTGCCGCAGTCGAAAACGTGAAATTCTTCGCATCAATCAATATATCCGCCTCAGTAATTCTGTTCGCGCTCCAATATATTGTCGTTCGGGCCTGTTCATTCACTAAATTCGCATCCCAAGTATTCATAAAGTAAATTACATTCAATCCATCTTGCGCGGGCGATCCGGGTTTTTGCGCCCAACCAGCAATCACAACCTGCTGGTGGCCGAGCTTCTGATTCCAAGAATCAGCGGCTGCCTGAATCGCAGCGAAATATTGAGTTGGAACAGATTGATCGACGTAAAAGCTCACGCTTGATCCGCCACCCCACGAAACCCGCTGCCCTTCGCTATTTTGCACGAAGTTGCACGAGTCTTGCGCGAGATTTTGCTTTCCGCAGGCCTGAATCCAAACTGCATTCGCAGCTAAAAACAAAACTAAGAAAAGTCTCTTCCAATTAAACAGTCGCTTCACAAGAATCAATTGCAGCCTCCGTACCATAAACCCATTTCAAAAGCCGCGCCTAGTAAATTTCAAAAAGCCAAAGCTAAGTATTTAATTTTTATAGATTTTTTAAAGTCATAAAAAGTGACAAATCAAAGCTTAGTGATTGGTGGCAAAGAACCTGATTGTCTCAAAAGGATCCACTTTGCCCCAAAGTATGAGCTTAAGCCTTGAAAGTAGGGGCTTTTTAAAAGCTGAACAAATTTCTAACAGGGTAGAGCCTGGTATCGTCACAATTTATTTTATAGAGATCATCAAAAGCATTTGGATCGAAGTGTCTTTTCGCACCTTCAAGTCTTTTTTCAAAATTCTAAATTTTACAGTTTTTCGCGGGATGCCCGCAGATTGAATCCTAGACCTAAAAAGCCCTGACAATTCTGCGCGTAGTGCGGAAATGTCACCGAAAATAGTGGTCCTGGGCTTGCTATATGTACAAGTGTCTCTTCAGCTCCGCCACAGTCGTGGGATCCTTGTGAGCTAAAACACCTACCAACAAGCCCGCCTGTAACGGAACGGGGAGGAAACTCCCCCGCTCTGCCATTTCTTTTAGGCATTTCTTTAATTGGCGTCACTGAGGACAAAGTCCCAACGTATACGAATTTTTCCGTCCGGATCAATAATACCTAAAGGTGGATTCGGAAAAGGCGCTGCCGCTCTGAAGGCATCAACCGCAGTAGAGTCCATATCTTCGATTCCTGAAGTACCGATCACTTGCACACCCAACAAGGCGCCTTGGGCATCTAATATAATAATAGCCTTAGTGGTCTTTTCTTCATCCGCAAGTGAGGCCATAAAGCGGTCCTTACCCATATTTTTCAAAATCTTAGCTTTTATCTGCGGCTCCCACAGGCCCTGAATCTTATCTTTGATACGCTTGCAGTAAGCATAATATTTAAAGGCCTTGGTATTAACGAGAGTCACCAAGCCTTTATCCTCAATCACTTTGTCTTCATTGCTTACTGCTGGCCCCTCATCATCTGGTGCCTCAAGCGGCTTATTGTCGGGTTCTTTCTTTAAGGCAATGTCCGACTCAGCCACTGTCTTAATTGTTGGAGCTTGTGCCGGCTGCCTACTTGCGACTTTCTTTACTTCTTTAATTTGGCTCAACTTTTTCGCGCGCGTTTGCTTCTCTACCGTTTGATTGTGTTCGGCAAAATATTTTGCATTTTGCGGCTCTTTTTCATTTTCAGGTTTGCTTTCTTGCGTGATCATTTTCATTGGAGGGGGCTGCACCAGTGCGGGCTCCTGAGGTGGCGGCGGCGGCTTGAGTGCTTTGAACTTTGGTTTTTTCGGTTTGGTTTCAATAAAGGCAATCTCAATTGGCGCTTCTTTTTTGGCTTTTGGAAAGTGAATAGAAACCGCCAGAAACATCAATAGATGAAGCGAGAGCGAGACCGCAAATGTTTTTTCAACCCTATTTTTCTTCAGCATAAGCCTTATTGGTTTATCGGCTATGCAATTGCTAGGGTAAAGAAAAGCTTCTGGCGATTTGCGCATCTCACGAATTTCGTCGATTGTCTTTACAGGACCAGAGACCTGAGTTCTCGGCTAGCCCCCTCTGAGAAAATACAACTTCCCAGGTTGTATTTTCTCAGAGGGGTAACCACGGGCCTGATTTCAATAGAATTCTCGCCTTCGAGAGCGACATCTTACCCGTTTCGAATTGGCTATGCCTCGCAGCTAACATATAACAATTTGGTATTGCAATGTCCATTTTGCATGCTAATATGGAAACAATGAGTACAGAAATTTCCCGTCTCCTTTCAATGCAAATCAGGTCGAGTACAAAAAGCATCTTATTGCTTGGGCCACGCCAAGTTGGGAAATCCACCTTGATTCAAGAACTCAATCCAGAGCTTTCGATCAATCTCAGTGATGAAAGAACCTATCTTGAGTTTGCAAGTAATCCCGATGAACTCAGGCAGCGCCTTAAGGAACAAGAATATAAAACTGTTTTTATAGATGAAATTCAGAGATTACCAAGCTTACTCAATACTATCCAGGCAGTACTCGATGACAAAAAAAATAGGACAAAATTCTTTTTAACAGGCTCAAGCGCACGTAAACTCAAACGAGGTCACGCCAATCTTTTGCCTGGTCGGATTTTCTCATATCAGCTAGGACCTCTCTGCACGGCAGAGCTGAAATATGACCTTGATATTGAAAGAGCCCTGAGCTTGGGCACCCTGCCCGAGCCATATTTACTTAAAAATAGCGCTGAAGCTGAAAAATTGCTTTCAACTTACTCGGCAGTTTATTTAAAAGAGGAAATCAAGGCGGAAGCGCTGACCCGGAATCTTGAGGGCTTCTCACGTTTTATTAATATTGCCGCTGAAAATTCTGGGCAGATACTTGATTTTTCAAAAATTGCAAAGCAGGCAAAGATTGAAAGAAAAATTTGTACGCGTTTTTATGAAATTCTCGAAGACACCTTAATTTCATCTCGTCTCGAAGTTTACGAAAAAACAAATGCAGACATTAAAAAGCGGCCCAAATTTTATTTTTTTGATACTGGCGTTTTAAATGGCCTTCTCGAAAACTTCAATATTTCAAATGATCGAAAAGGAATTCTCTTTGAACATCTAGTTATCAATCAAGTCACAGCCTCAGCTAAAGCTCGCGACAAAAAAGTAAAAATGAGTTACTTCAGAACTCGCTCTGGTTACGAGGTCGATTTGATCCTTGAAATCGACAATAGCACTTACGCCATAGAAATTAAATCTGGAGTGGTCGGCGCAACCGATGCACAAAAGCTTGAACGCTTTACTGAATATAAAAAAAATATCTCAGGGCTGTTTTTGGTATGCCTGAAGACCCCAGTAAAAAAAATAGGCAAGGTTACGATTTGTGAACTATCTCAATTGATAAAACATATTGGACTATGATGCACCTGCCGCAGTTCTTTCGTCTAGGATCGCAACTTCTATTTGAAACAAACTACAAAAACTGAACTATAATAATTTGATATTAATATCACCATGGGGAAACTGTATGGCATCTCGAAAGCGAATCATTATTTCATTATTTGTAATTTGCATATTAGCCGGCGGCGGCTGGGCCGCGACCCACTTTGGCAGAGCATATTGCCTGCAACGAGAAGTAAGCAAAGCTGACGAGGAATCCAAAAAGGGATTTTGGGCCCTCGCCTATGACAGGCTAGAACCTTATCGCAAACAACTCACCTCAAATGAAAAAGACTGCAATCTGCTTCTCAATACTTTTGCCAATGCCAAAAAGGGCGAAAGGCTCGAGTGGGCTGCGCAAGCCTGTCTCGAGTCAAAAATTGAAACTTTTGGAGTCTATTTATCCATTGCCATTGCCCATGAATTGCAGGGCCATGATCAAGATGCTGTTCGAATTTTAAATGAAGTCTCAGCCAAATTTGACAAAGAGCCAACTGCACTTCTTAGAATGGCTAATATTTTTATTCGTAACAAAGATGAGCCCAAGGCCGCAGAAGCCATGCTACAAGCCGCCAATCGTACTGAAGATCCGCAAGTGAGGCTTGATACTATTCCACCATTGTTGCGACAAAAACGAGTGGCCGAAGCTCTCAAACTTGCAATTCCTTTGCGTGAAATTCCAACAGAAAATCCCGAAGTCAGATTGATTGTTGCTCGAGCTCTCATTGCGGGCCACGAGCCTTCAGGAGGCGTAAAACAAATAAATGAGGCACGTTTTTTAATGATGAAGCTTTCGCCAGAACGAAAAGCCCAGCTGGAAAATGATTATGCTGATGTTTTGAAGTCAGGCGGTAAAGCTATTTCAATGTGAAACCAGATTAGTTCGCGTTAATGCTTCGGCCAACTTCTACCCACATTTTTACTGCGTTGATAGTTGTACACATTAACGTTAAACTAGAACCTCTAGCTGTTGTACTTGTAGTATTTCCTGTTGCATAAGCTCCACTAAGAACTAACTGATCGGCCGTTCCAGCACCCACGTTTGTATCTGTATACGTAAGTGACCAAGCTCCTCCGCCCACGACAACTATTGTAAGTGGCGCGCCCTGAGGATAAAGACCTGAGTTACATCCTGAAATGGTTGCAACTGTAGTAGCTGAAGTACCAACTGTAAAATTCATCAAAGCCGAGCCGTCCGCCGCTGGATTATAGGCTCCGCCCGCTCCGGTAAGTGCTTGAACGCCTCCACCATAGGATTTGTTACCCGAAATTGTTCCACTCGTAGAGCCGGCTGTCAGCGCAATATTTCCTGTGGTACCAGTGACTGCAGCTGTGAGACCGCCTGTACCTGACTTAATTGCTGTTGCTGCCGTTGCAGCAGTATTACCAACGTTTACAGCGGCAGTTGAAGTCGCACTATTACCAATGCTAACCGCACCTGAAGATGTACCGGCGCCGCCTCCGATTTGAATTGTGCCGAGAGCAGTACCAGAAGTAGATCCACCTATAATTATATTTTGAGTTACAGCACTTGTACTTTGACCAATCGTGATTGCTCCTGTTGAAGATGTGCCGCCTATAGTAACAGGAATTGCACTGGCAGTTCCGATTGAAACCCCACCAGTCGAACCCGCAGTAATTGTCGTGGCATTCGCTGCTTGGCTCGTTGATCCGATGATGACGGTTGCGGCTCCAGCTGCGGTATTGTTAGTACCGGTACCAATATTAACTGCTGTCGCGCCTCCGAAGTTAACATTGCTCACTCCGATATTTACCGTAGATGTTGAAGTTGTACCTGAAGCCGGACTATTATTTCCTATATTTACTGTGGCGTTTGAAGCGCTGGCATTTGTATTTGACGATCCACCAATATTAACTTGAGTAAATGCTAAGGTACTTCCTGAAAGCTGACCAATATTTACTTTGTTTTGGCCGGCCGCTGCTGTGCCTGAACTAACGTTACCGATACTTACCGTAGTCAATCCCGTAGTACCTGTACTTACTGGTCCAATGCTGGTTGTAATATTACTCAAATTTCCGCCTGCACTATTTGCACCAATAGTAATTGCTTGAGTTGTACTTGTGGCCGCCGCAGAAATATTACCCATATTAATGGTTGCAACACCGGCACCAGTCGTTGTTTGGTTTCCGATATTGAGTGCTGTATTGTTCGCAGAATTTGTTTCGCCAATATTTGTCGTAACAGCCCAACCTTGATTCTGATTTATACTAACGCTACCTGACCCTGTATTTTGAGCTATATTTACTGCGGCATTAGTACCCGTTGGTTGTAAATTTACAGCAGTTGTTGCGGCACCACCAAGTGCCAAGGTACCAGTTGGGTTAAGTGATGCTGACCAAGATGGGGCCGCGGCACCATTTGACATTAAAACTTGTCCAGAGTTTCCGGCTATGTTTGCCAACAATGTAGTTGCACCAGCACCAGTTTGATAAGGAATTTGACCGACAAGTCCGCCTGCGATATTGGTTGCTGTCACTGCGGCAGTTGCATTTCCCGCTGTTAAACTTGCAGCCGTACCAGTAATATTAGTTCCCACTAAAGTTGAAGGCGTACCTAAATTAGGTGTTACAAGTGTCGGGCTATTTGAATAGACAACATTCGCTGTTCCTGTTGTTCCTGATGCGATATTTAAATAATCTAACTGAGCTCCTGTTGAAGTAGTTGCTAAAACCGATGCAGTTCCCAAACCTAAATTTGTTCTTGCCGTTGAGGCACTCACCAAGTCAGATAAGTTATTTGAGCCTATTAACAGCGGAGTATAGCCACCACCATTATATGAAACTTTAAAAGAATGAGATGTGCTATCGCCGTATATAAAATCTTTACCAGCCGCAGCCGCAGGCGCAGAACCCGAAGCAATCTCTGTAGTACCCATGCCGCCGTTTGCAGACAATAATCCGCTTATCGTTTCAGCTGCACTTGTGACCGTTCCCGTAAATGTTGGTGATGCTGAAAACACTAAATTTGAACTAGTCGTTCCTGTTGTACCTGTTGCTGCACTTACATAATTAAGTTGCGTACCAGTTGATGTCATTGAAGTTGCGCCAAGTGTAAATGGCGTCGGAATCACAACTGTGCCGGTAAATGTTGGAGAAGCCGAAAATACTAAGTTTGAACTTGCAGTACCTGTAGTACCAGTTGCTGCATTTAAATAATTCAACTGTGTACTGGTTGATGTCGTATTGAT